>JBDHZN010000134.1:0-9957 GCA_039811845.1 Micropruina sp.
AGCGATGGGGTATGGGGTAATTGGCAGCCCGCCGGATTCTGGTTCCGTCAGTCTAGGTTCGAGTCCTAGTACCCCAGCGCAGAGGATTCGCTCGAGCTGTGCTGGCTTTGGTAATCTTCGTCAAGTCGCTTCGTGCGACAGCTAGGGCCCCGTTGTGTAGCGGCCTAGCACGCCGCCCTCTCAAGGCGGTAGCGCGGGTTCGAATCCCGTCGGGGCTGCAAGGCAAACGGCCTAGTCAAGCGCAAGTTTGGCTAGGCCGTTCGGCGTTCCTCGACACTGGCATCCCGCACAAGATCCCGCACCAGCCCGGCATCCCGCGAAACCGCGGCCGCTCGGGCCAGTTCCATGGCATCCGCGACGACGTCGAGCCGGTCGCCAAACAGGTGGCCGTACAGGTCCAATGTGAGCGTGGCCGACTTGTGCCCGAGCATTGTCTGCACCACCTTCACGTCCGCGCCGGACGCGATCGCCAGTGACGCCGCGGTGTGTCGCAGCATGTGGGGGGTGAAGCCCCCGAGACCCATCTCCGCAGCAGCTGCGCTGAGCGCGGCGCGCTGGAAGGTCTGGGACCTCATGGGCGCGCCACGGGCGCCGGTGAAGACCAGGGCGTCCGGCCCTTTCCCGGCCACCAGGCTCACCAGGTCATCGACCAGGAATCGGGGGATCGGAACGTCGCGCCGCTCGTGACCCTTGGTCGGCCCGAAGGTCATCACGCCCTTGATCGGCGTCACCGACTCCGCGATCGTCGCCCGCCGGCGCAGGAAGTCGAGTCGCTTCACGCGGAGCGCTGCCATTTCGCCCCAGCGGAGTCCGGTGTAGGCCAGGAACAGCACGACCAGCCGGTAGTCCGGGCAGCGGCCGGCGAGTTCGTCGACTTGCTCGTGAGTCAGAAACAGCTTCTCGGACTCCTGGATTCGGGGCAGGCTCGCGCCGGCTGCGGGATTCACCCCAAGCCTCCCGTCCTTGACCGCATAGGCCAGTGCCTGAGACAGCACGCGGTGGACCTTCCGCACGGAGGCCGGCGCTAGCGGCAGGCCGGCCAACCAGGCCTGCACCTGGGAGTGGCGCAGTGCCCTCAACTTCGTGCTATGCCACTTCGGCCGGATCTGGGCGGACAAGATCCCCTCGTACCGGTCGCGAGTCTTCGGTGCGAGATTCGTCTTGCCGGCCAGCCATTCGTCGCACCAGTCGGCTATGGTCACCTCCTGGCGCCGGGGGTCGATGTAGACCCCGCGGTCGATGTCGTTCTCTACTTTGGCGCGGAAGGACTTGGCCTCGCGCTCGGTGGTGAAGGACTTCATCACTTCTCGGTGGTCACCGGGCGGCCGATAGCGGACGTCCCACCGAATCGCGCCAGTTGACAGTTCCCGCCTCTTAATGCTGGCCATGAGTGCTCTCTTTCCCGCTGGTTGCCGGTTGGATCGTTGGGTCTAGTTGGCTGCGCCTGTGAGTGTGACTCGGTGCTAGCCGATCGGCTACATGCGCGTGCCTGGACGTCAGCGCTGCGAGTGATGAGAGAGGGCCGCCCCCTCCTGGACGCGTCACGGCCGCCCTGCCGGCGAATCTGTCGCCGAGTGTCCCGCGTCGAGCACCTCCGAAATCCACTCCGGCACGGCCGGCGCTGCCGCACGGGCCTTCGAGAAGTCTGCCGCCCAAGTCCAGATTCGATTTAGGTCCACCAGCACCTCGCGCGCCCACTGCTCAGCTTCCGGAGGTCCGCCATCTTCGTTCATGCGCTCAAGCCCAGCCTGCACGCGCATCCGGTCGCCCTGAAGGCTCTCCAAGTTCTGTTGCACGGTCAGCGCGATCCGCGCCTCAGCCTCCCGCGCGCGCAGAGCGATACCGGCCAGTTGCCTCCAGGCCTTCTCGGTGGTTGACCAGTCGTCCAACATGTCATCGACGCTGCAGCCGAGTGCCTCGGCGATTGCGTAGACCTCATCGAGCCTGCAGGGTCGCACGGCCTTCTCGACTCTGTCGACTGTGGCTTGGTGAAACTTGAGCGCGTACCGGTCGCGGAGCAGGGCGGCGAGGTCCGTCTGAGATAGGCCGCGCTGCTTCCGCCTGCGTCGCACTTCTGCGGCGAACGATCGTCCAAGGGGACCGATATCGGCGCCAGTATCGCTTCTTGGTGTCGGATTCACCCGGACAGACTAACAACGCCACGTTGCACTGCCAACCGAATGCTTGACAGCACTCGTCTGGCCAACCACAATCACAGTGTTGGAGAGACAGCGTGACGTTATGGAGGTTGCGATGGGTGACGAAGTGGAGATCTGGTACACCGACCAGGTTGCGGAGTATCTGAGGACGCCTCCCACCACGATCAGGTGGTGGCGGCATGTCGGCCAAGGCCCGAAGAGCTTCAGGCTGGGGGCGCGCAAGGTCGCATACCTCCGCAGTGACGTGGAGGCCTGGCTCCAGCAGCAGTACAGCGCAGAGGCGGTCTAGGCGGAACTGCTGACCGCGCTGAGTGCCACACGTCCACTCGGCGGGCACAGATCCGGGTCCGGTTTACGTCCAGCCAAGCAAGGTTTCGGCTCGGCGCGCGCTGTGGCGGGAATCGGCGTGCCGCGACCGACGGCTCTCCGGGCCGTGTTGCGCGTCATCAGGTCTCAAGACAGGAGGATCGAATGCTCACACCAACCTAGGAGCAGATGAAAGGGCGACCCTGGACGGTCGCCCTCTCGTCGTTGAACTGATGGGCCGGATCCTGCGAAACCCGGGCCCGACAACCCCAACTCCGCCATCCAGGAGAAACCGAGGCATTCAATGGCCAACACTATACCTTGCCCTGCCCAGAATGGGTCAAGGCACTCGCTCGGCGTTGTGCGCCGCCTTCAGGCGCTCGCAGTGGCGAGCTGGACTCGAACGTTCCTTGCGCAGGAACTCCGTATCTCGGACTGTCACCTGGCACGCCTGTACGCCGGGCGCATCAGCTTCGAAGGCCTCGCCCTACGGGTTATCGGTGTTTACGACCGCCTGCGTGTGCAGGAGGCACCGCTATCGCTGGCAGGTCGGATCACTCGTGGCCGCGCCCTGGCTAACGGGTGGCTGGGGCCGGACGCGTGGACCAGCGCGGCCATTGACGACCCGGGCGGACGGCCATTGGGTCATAACTCAAGGGCGCTTGTCGAGGACCTTCAGTGGATGCTCGAAACCGGCGAGAGCCTCGCAGGTGCTTGCGTCCGTCTGGGTATCCGACCCAACTCCCTGTACAGCCAGCTGAGGCGCATCCAGCGACTAGACCTTTGGCAGCAGCTCCCGGCGAGGGGTGCGCTGTGACCAGCCCTTGCGTAAGGCGGTCCGGCGGTGGCCAGGAAATCCTGAGGCGCAGACGCGTCCCTGCGGCACGTGAGGCTACCAAGGCGGTGGTAAGCCATGCTGTGCCCGTTGGGTACACCCGACCAGCGACGCAGGCCGTTTGGCGCGATCATGTGCGACGCACTCTGGGAGTGGCCGGCGTGCGTGTTGATCGTCGCGCCACCCTGACCGCTGTCGCTTTCGCACTAATGTGCTGGGCGGATTGGGAGACTCTGACAACCAGGCCAACATGGGCCGCCGTGATCGCTCACTGCAAGCGCAGTCTTGGGCGGGGATCACGTGCGACTGTGGCACGCGGAATCGCTCAGCTCATCGAGATGCGGCTCATCGCCCGTGTGGCCCACGGGCGCCAGGGTCGCTACGCCGGTGGAGCGGATCCAGGCAACAATCCCAATGACGCGGCGCTCTACGTGTTGATTGTGCCAGGGCCTCCCGGTTCGCCAGGGAACTCCGACGCGATCCGGGGCGTCCCTGGTGCACCCGAAAATGAGACCCCTCCCAATCTGGAATTGAGCGAAGCTCACCCTGTACGCGCGCGCGAGGAGAAGACCACCAGCTCGGAGCCGCCTTTCGGCACGGACACTCCCGGGTCGGGGCACGCGCAGCCCGCGCAACTGTCAGGTGTCCATCGGAACGTGCCGCTATGGCCGGCCGGGTCGACGACGAGCAGCCGAGGAGGCCGGCTCGAAGCGTCCGCCGAACTCCAACGGCGGCTTCCGGTACTGCGCCAGATCAGCATCCGCGACCTCCGTCACTGCCTCAAGGTGTTCCTGATGGCGGGCTGGACGGTCACCGACATCCATCACGCCCTTGACTGGCAGCCCGACGGCGGGCGGTGGCCCTACGACGGGGCGACAGGCATCGGCCCGTACATGGTGCGCGGCTGGATCCGCCGCCGACTCGCACCCTGGATCGTCAACGACACACCGCGTCAATCGTTCAGCCAGCGAGCCGAGTCCGAACGAGCCCGCCAGCTGACACTAGCCCAGGACGAGCGCGAGCGAGCAAAGGCACACAAAGCCACCGTCACAGCCGCACCGCCCCTGGAGTACCGGCGGGTGCGTGCCCACATGCCCCACGTGCGACTCGGCTGGACCGATCCAACTTGCCCCCTCTGCCCGACGAGCGTGACCTTCCGATGATCCCTGCCCCCGATCCACGAACCCGACATTGGTCGTCCCCGGCCCGAGCGCGACCGGGTAGGCAAGTCGGCCACTAGGCCTCAACTCGCGTGACGCGCCCTGCCGGCCTATCGAAAACGCAGCACAGGCGCTGTATTATGATTCGCAGACGGCCGCCACACCTGGCGCCGACCACCCCATGAGAGGCTCTAGCACCTTGTCAGAGCGATTTGACCCGCGATTATTCCGCGGAATATGTTTCGGCGCAGCCGCCTGGGGCACGAACCCAGGCAATCACAGCTTGAACCAGAACGAGGCTACGTCTGAGGCAATGTACCCTCTTTGCACACCCTCAGGGCGCAGCCCGACCAACCCGCCGCAGATCCTGGGTCAACTAGTGGGAGCGCAGCACCCCAGCAGCCCAGACAAACACCGGAGCTTCCGGTCAGACCCATTTGTCCCAAGGACGGGCAACGGGCGACATCTGACGGGTGAAGGGAAGAGGTAAGTCACATGGCAACACCAAAGCGCGCCGCAACAACCATGGCCGCAACATTGCTCGCCGGCCTCATCGCCGGCTGCACACCCTCCGGAGCGACAACTGTAACGCCGACGCCCGGGAATAGCGGCCGGCCGCCTTCCATCAGCACGCCGCCCGTCTCACCGCCGGCTTCACAGTCTGGTTCCCCGACGCCCAGCTCAACTCTCAGTGCTAACCAGCAGGCCGCCGCCGAAGCTGTACGCGGACTCGTTGACACCTCGGTGAGGTTGGGTTCCCAGCCCTCCCAGTACACAAACCCGGAGATGGTCAAGGAGTTGCAGCGGTACGGCACAGGGGACGTTCCGGACGCAATCGCCAACTCGTACTCGCGGCTGCGCAAGAACGGCTGGCGCTACGAGGGTGGCATAGAGATCGAAGCGCTGAAGGTGGCAAGGCCAAGTCTCAACGGCACCAGGGTGATCGTTACTGCTTGCCAGAACCAGAGCGATCTCCGAATCGTAAACAAGGCCGGTGAGGTAGTCAGAGATGAGCAGAAGAACATCACTGCGTTCCTTCTGAGACAGTACACGGTGCGCAAGACTGACGATGCGGCATGGAAGGTCTCTGGGTTTGAGACGGTGAAGGGCGCGTGCGGAACATGACGGTCTGGATCCGCATGGCGCAAATGCTCGCAGGGGTACTCGTGGGGTCCGCAGTGTTGGTAGGTAGTGCAGCTAGCTCAGCAGAGGCCAAGACGAAAAAGGTCTGCGATCCGTTCACGGGTGTCTGCAAGGTCGTGGACATCGGTGGTGGCGGTGGCGGTGGTGGCGGGCGCGGAAATGGAGCGGGAAGCTACCCGTCTTGCTCGACGGTCGCGTCCTGGGGCGACATGTATCACTCGCCCGATGAAGGCAAACCAGGTCAGTCGACTCGTCCAGTCAAGTGCCGCAACGCCGACGGAAAGATCGTGACGGTCTGGTCAGACACTGCCTCGCCGCTCTTCCTGACAGTGGCGCCAGAGGTGTTGGCCCGGTCGCTGTTGGCTGAGGTCGACCTCGACCCCATCGACATTGGGTTGGCTCCGAAAGGTGCGGACGCGATGGCCTTGGTGGGCTTGCCGGTGTGGTTGTGGGTGGATGATCCGTCCCGGACAACGTGGGGGCCGGCGACGATCAGGGCCGGCGGTATGACGATGACGATCAAGGTCGAGTCGCTGAAGTGGAGTCTGGGGGATGGCTCCACGATTTCGTGCGGTAAGGGCACGGTGTGGAAGCCAGGGACGGGTGGGAAGTCGTCGCCGACCTGTGGACACACCTACACCCAGCAGGGCACCTACAGAGTGACGGCGACCACGCATTGGGTGGCGCGCTGGTCGGGGTACGGGCAGTCCGGCGAGATCCCGTTCGACCTGTCGAGTTCGCGGCAGCTGATGGTGGGGGAGATCCAGGTGTTGGGAACGAACCGATGAGCATGGCGACGAAGAGCAAGGACCCCGTGGAGGGCGCCGCCGCGGTGGAGGCGACTGGGTCGAGCGTGGTGGCGGCGGGGCCGCGGCTGCGGCGGCGTCCGCTGCTGGTGGTCGTGGCGATCGCCTTGGTGGTGGCCGGCGCTGCGTTGGGTGTGCTGTTGTGGTCGTCGGCGACCTCGAGCACCGAGGTGGTGATGGTGCGGGCCGACGTGGCACGGGGCGAGGTCATCACTGCGGCAGCCCTGGGCACGGTGCGGGTGAGTGTCGATCCGGCGTTAAAGACCGTGCCGGCGGCGGAACTGGAGCGGTTCGTGGGGCAGCGGGCGGCCGCTGACTTGACGCAGGGCACGCTGTTGTCGCCGGGCCAGGCAACCGACGAGGTGGTGCCAGGCAGTGGTGAGTCAATGGTCGGGATCGCGGTCGCGCCGGGCATGTTGCCGTCGGAACCGCTGCGCCCTGGTGATGCGGTCCGTGTGGTGCAGACCCCTGGCAATGGCGGTGAGGTCAACGGGAAGGCGCCAGCCGAGATTGACGCGACTGTAGTGAGCGTCACCACGAGCGAGACCGCCACGGTGATCAACGTGGTCGTGCCATCCAGTGATGCGGCGGAGCTGGCGGCTCGAGCTGCGACCGGAAAGGTGGCGGTCGTGTTGGACTCGCGGGTGCGCTGATGGCTGTAGTTACGCTGGTGTCTGCTTCGGGTTCGCCCGGGGTGACGACAACCGCGCTGGGCCTGGCGTTGACGTGGCCCCGCCCGGTCCTTCTGGTGGAGGCCGACCCGTCGGGCAGTTCCGCGATCCTTGCCGGGTACCTGCGCGGCACCACCGATCATGTGGGCCTGGTCGACTTGGTAATGGCCCACCGCAGCGGTTTGCTGTCGGAGGCGCTGCCGCGCATGGTGATGCCGCTGGGCGATCAAGGCCGCGTCTCGGTGCTGGTGGGGTCACGCTCACATGATCAGGCCGCGGGGTTGTCGCGCTTGTGGGAGCCGTTGGTGGGCGTGCTGCGGGATTTGAGCGCGACCGGGCAGGATGTGCTCGTCGATGCCGGCCGGTTGGGTTTGGCGTCGTGGCCACGTCCGCTGGTGGCGCACAGCGACGTGACGGCGTTGGTGACCCGATCGAGCCTGCCGGCGCTGGTGGCGGCCCGGTCCTGGGCGGCGGCGTTGGCTGAGGATGTGCTGCCCGGGCACGAAGCCAGGTTGTTAATGGTGGGCGAGGGCCGTCCGTACGGGGTGGGGGAGGCCGCCCGGACGCTCGGTATGTCGCCGCTGGCCGGCATCGAGTGGGATCCGGCACGGGCAGCGGTGTTCAGTGAGGGCGCTGCCAAGCCGAGGCCTCGGTTCGGCGGTGAGGCGGCCGCGGATCGCTCGTTCGAGCAGTCCGGCTACGTGGCAAGCATCCGAGGTGCTGGGGCGGCTCTGCGCAAGGTGTGCGAAGGAGCCGCCATTGATCCGCTGCGGGGGCTGATCGCGTCCCGTGCCAGCAACCAGGGAGGGCTGACCAATGTCTGAGAGGGCTGATCTGCTCGACCTACCGATCTTCGGCTCGCCCGCTCGTGGCGGCGACGACGCGGGTCGGGTGCGTTCCGGGTTCGTCTACGGCGCCGAGCCGGTGGGCGGCGACCCAGTCGAGTCAGTTGCACCCGCTGTTCAGCCTCGACGTGAACCGAAGTCGCAGCTGGTCTCGTTGGGGTCTGGGCAGGGCGGCGGCGTTGACTGGGCGCTGGTCGGCCGGATGCGGGTTGATGTGGCCCGTCGGCTGTCAGATCGAATGGGAGAGGCCCGCTGGTCGCAGGAGGACCAGGAGTTCGAGGGCCGGGCCATCATCCGAAAGGTGCTCGACGAGCAGGCCGCGGAGGCCTTGGCGCGGTCAGCCGAGCCGCGGAGCTTGGCCGAGCAGGAAGTGCTGGGCGAGGCAGTGTTCAACGCCTGCTTCCGGCTGGGCCGGCTGCAACCGCTCATCGACACCGACCGGATCGAGAACATCCTGATCAGTGGCCATGACCGGGTGATCGTGGAGTACTCGGACGGCACCCTGGAGCAGGTCGATCCGGTCGCCGAATCCGACGAGGAGCTGGCCACCTTCCTGGCGTTCCTGGCGGCCCGGGCCGAGAATCCGCGCTCGTTTACCCAGGCGCAGCCTTCGCTCCACCTGACGCTACCGGATGGGTCGCGGCTGGCCGCAGCCCGCGATACCGCTGGGGTATCGGTGGTGATCCGCCGGCACCGTGTGCGGCAGGTGAGGCTGGCCGATCTGGTGGCGTGGGGGGCGATCACGCCGACGATGGCGTCGTTCCTGCGCGCGGTGGTGCGCTCAAGGTTGTCCATCGTGGTGACCGGCGCGCAGGGTGCAGGCAAGACGACCCTGTTGCGGGCGCTGTGCGCCGAGATCGACGCATGGGAGGTGATCGGCACCTTCGAAACCGAATATGAGCTGTTCCTGCATCAGATGCCTGACCAGCACAAGGTCGTGTATGCGTGGGAGTCCCGTGCCGGGTCCGGCGAGCGCGGCGCGGACGGCAAGGTTGCGGGCGCTCGCACCACCATGGAGCAGATCATCGACAGTTTCCGGTTCCGGCTGGATCGCCAGATCCTGGGGGAGATCCGTGGTCCCGAGGTGTGGTCCATGATCAAGCTGATGGAGTCAGGATCGGGGTCGATCTCGACTACGCACGCGGCAAACGCGCACCGGGCGATGACGAAGTTGGTCACATGTGCGATGGAGGCCGGCCCCCAGGTGAGCCAGGAACTGGCCGCGGCGAAGCTGGGCGAGACCATCGACGTGGTGGTGCATCTGGCCTGCGAGGTCACGCCGGGCCGCGACGGGCAACCGCCGCGTAAGAACCGCTACGTCGAGGAGATTCTGCACATCACTCCGGGCGAGCGGCCCCGCGGCTACGCGACCAATGTCGTATTCGCCCGGGTGCCGGGCCATTGCGCTGTTGCCTACACCCGTCCCGATGAGCTGATGGAACAGCTGGTGCAGGCCGGGTTCGACGCCGCAGCGTTCGACGCCGAGGTGAGGGGGGCGGGGTTGTGACCGCCGCCGGCACTCTGCTCGCTGCTGTCGCCGGCGCCATGCTGGTCGGCGGGCTGCTGCTGGCGGTGTGGGGCCTGATGCCACAGCCACCGCGGGCGCCGCGCCCGAGCCGTGCACCTGGCCGTTTCTCGCGGTGGTGGGCGGGGGTGACGAAGCCGCGGCGCTGGCTGACTTTGGCGGCATTGGTGGCCGGCGTGCTGGTCGGGTTGAGCACCGGCATGGTGGTGGCGGTGGTGGTGCTGCCGGTGGCGGTGCTGTGGCTGCCGTCGTTACTGATGACCTCCGATGAGGGCCGGTCCATTGCCCGGCTGGAGGCGATCGGGGAGTGGACGCGCAACCTGGCCGGGGTGATGACGGCAGGTCAGGGCCTGGAGGGTGCCATCACGGCGAGCCTGCGGTCCACGCCGGCGCCGATCAGGCCTGAGGTGGCTCGGTTGGTGGCGCGGATGCGGGCACGCTGGTCGACCGAGCTGGCGCTGCGGGCCTTCGCCGACGACCTCGACGATGTCACGGGGGATCTGGTCG
>JBDHZN010000135.1:0-9956 GCA_039811845.1 Micropruina sp.
GCGCTGGCCGACCAGCAGCATCAGGCCACGGCGGCTGTGGTGGTCGCCCTTGTGCACCTTGAGGTGCTCGGTCAGGTGGGCGATCCGGCGGGTGAGCAGTGCGATCTGCACATCCGGCGAACCGGTGTCGCCCGGCTTGGTCGCGAACTCTTCGATGGTCTTCTTCTTCAGATCAGCGTCCATGAAAGGGGCTGCTCTCCTCTCGGTTTCCCGTTGCGCGGCGCTGCCCGACCTAATGGTCTCGATACTTGGGTGATCGATGGGCGGCTCTTGGGGCTCCGCGGGCGTCCTGACGCCAACCCAAGACTTTACCGCAGTGGCTCAACGGGAGCGAATCGGCGGCTTCCAGGTTGCTACCCTGGCGCCACCAGGGTTGATCGGAGCAGAACAATGACCCTAGCCAAGCCGACGATGGCCGCGCTGACCCTGGCTGCGCTGGTGGTCAGTGGCTGTACGACTCCCCCACCCATTCCCGGCGCCGGCCCCTCCTCCGCGCTCGCCCCGGACGTCCTCGTCCAGGAGAAGCTGCCGACCCAACCGCAGGACTTCACCGTGCTGGCCGCCACCGGCGACACCATCTGGGCGTCCTTCCCCGAGGGCAGCCCGTGGGGTGGGAACCGCATCTCGCGCGACGGCGGACAGTCCTGGAACCCGGGCATCGGCTACAGCGAGATCCTCGGCGCCACCGGCTACCGCGGGCGTTTCGGCTACCTAGCCGGTGAGGACGGCGAAGGCTCGCCCTATCTGATGGATCCCGCGCACCCCGTCAAGGCACGCTCGCTGGCCTGGACGGACGAGGGCGGCATCCGGATCCGCGCCATGGGTGTCGGTGCGGCGCTGACCAGCAAGAATCTGCTGGCGACCATCGACCGGACGCGGCGGGTCAGCTTCCCCAAGCTGCCTGCGTCGACGCCCGGAGCCAGCCACCGCTACGCGTTCACCGGTGACGCGAAGTACGCCGTCCGGATCACCACCACGACCGGTAAGCGGGACTACGCCGGCGTGCTCAGCACCGCCACCGGCAAGTCGAAGGGGGTGCTCCGGTTGCCGCGCACGGCGCAGCACCGGGTGGCCGGCTCCACCCTGTATTCGCTTGTCGCGGGCACGTCCGGGTTGAAGCTGTGCCGCCAGCCGCTGCCGTCCGGCACCGCGAACTGTCAGCAGGTGGTCTCCGGCAACCGAAAGGCGGCCAAAGCCACGCTTTACCAGTTCGGGGCGCTCTCGGTGATCAACGATCCCGGCTCGCCGGCTCCGCTGCTGGTAGAGAACGGCCAGCTCACCACGGTCGTACTTCCTCAGGGCACCCGGTCCTGGCGCGGGGAGGGTTCCGGCGACCCGACCAGGCCGCTGCTGCGCATCGTGGACAGCAAGGGCGAGCCGCATCACCTCCGGGTGGCGGCGGACGGCACCACCACCGAGTGGATGACGGTGCCGCGCACCCCGGCCAGCCTGGCGTCCATCGCGCTCACCCCCACCACCCTGCTCGGCAGCTGGACCGCCGCCGAACCCAAGCAGATCTGGACGCGCCCGCTGACCGAGGCCGGTCTCGGCGCGCCCTACCAGCTTCCGGGCCTGAGCGTCAGTGCGGCATCCGGTGCACGCTGGCTGGTTTGGACGGGCGGCAAGGTCGGGGTGCTCTACGACGACGGTGTGCCCGCCGCCCGCATCACAGGCGGCACGAGCACGCTCAGCGGCCCCTATCTGATCGACGGCCGGGCATCGGTGCGTCTCGTCACCGGCAGACAACTCGTCGCCAAGGGTGCGCAGGTGATTTTCGGCAGCCTGGTCGCCGAACGCGCGAGGAGGAAATCGAAGGGCTTCGCGGTCACCATCCGCGACTTCGCCGACAGCTCGTTCACACCGGCAACCGTCACCCTGAGCCGGACCGGCAGCATCTACAGCGAGGTGTTCCTCTGGGGCGATTGGGTCGGTACGACGGTCGATGATCAAGACGGCGATTTCATCACGGTGTTGACGAATTACCGAACGGGGAAGTCGGTCCGCCACCGGGGCACACTGTGGCAGCTCGGCGACGGCTACGCGGTGCTCGAAGGGGCGCTGGACGGCGCTGAGCCCGACTCGGACGCCACCGAACTAGCGGTCTGGAACACCGCCACCGACGAGTTGACCCGGCTCGGCAGGGGCACGTCGTCGCTTGCCTTCGCCGCCGACGGCAACCGGATCGTCTACACGACCGAGACCGACCTGATCATTCGGACGATTCCGGGCGTGAACACCGACGCGCCCAGGCTGCTCGGCGCACTCACAGCCGGGAAGGCCACGAGGAAGGCGCCGTGGCAGGCGTCCCTCGACGTGACCAAACCGCTGGCCGCCGGCACCCTGACGATCACCGATCGCTCCGGACGGCAGGTGCGCACCCTGCAGACGCCGGAGGCCCCCGCCGGCGCACTGCGCAATCTCAGCTGGGACGGACGTGACGAGGCCGGGAAGGCGGTCGCCAAAGGCCGCTACCGCTGGACATTGCAGGCCTCCGCCTCGGACGGCACCGGCGAGGTGGTGGGCGTCTCCGGCTCAGGCGCCGCCCGCGGAGCGATCACCGTCGGCTGAGCCTCACCGTCGGTCGAACTCGCCCACCGCGGTCGGGCTGGTCCCCGACCGCTGGTCGAGCTTGTCGAGACCCTGCACCCGCGCCCCTCACCACAGCGCGACGGCGAATGCGACCAGGCCGACCCCGACCACCAGGTTGACCCAGGACAGCCACCGACGCCGTTCGGGCAGGAACCCCAGGTCGCGGCCGCGCAGGCCCAGGATGGCGATGGCAGCGAGCGTCAGCCCGAGGACAAGCCCCCACAGCCAACCGCCGACGGACATCCACGGTCCGGACGTCCACATCAACAACAACCCGAAGATCGCCACCAGCAGCGCATTGACCGCCGGCAGGATCGCCGTGCCCCTGATCGCCTGACGCAGCGCCAGCAGACCGGCCAGCAGCGCCAGCCCCACCGGGACCAGGGTCAGCACGATGACGGGCAGGGCCGGTGCGGGTGGTTCCACCGGCGTTCCGTGCAGCAATGCGACCGCGAAGGCGTCCAGCTCGACGGCGGTGTCGCCCATCATCAGGACGGCTCGGCCGGCGTCCCGGTCGAGGGCCAGCATGGTGCGGAATCCGGCGGTGCCACCGTTGTGCCAGGTGGTGACCCGTCCCTCCGGGCCCCGGGTGCTGAGCCAGGCCCAGCCGATCCGACTGCCTGCATCCATCTCGGCAGTCGGCTCCAGCGCGGCCGAGCCGGGTCCCCGGCCGGTGAGCAGGGCCTGCGCCCAGATGGACAGGTCGCCCGCGGTGGTGAAGGTCGAGGAACCCGCCGGCAGGTAGCCGCTCCCCGTCCAGCGCGGGGCGACCAGGCCATTCTGCGCATGACCCCGGACGGCGTTCGCCGGTATATCGGCGTCACTGGCGGCGATCACGGTCCGCTTCATGCCGAGCGGACCTGTCAGTCGCTGGGCGACCAGGGTCGGGTAGTCGGCGACGCCGGAGGCCCGCACCAATGCCGTGCCCAGCAGGGCGAAGCCGAAGTTCGAATAGGTGGGCGGCTGCCCCTCGGCGACGGACGCCTGGGCGGCATCGGCCAGGAGCCGTTCGGTGGTGCTGGTGGCGTAGGGATTGTCGTTCACTATCACCGCTGCCGCAGCCGCCTGGGCGGTGGCGCCGAGCGGCGGCAGACCCGAGCGGTGTTGTGCGAGTGAACCCAGGGTGACCCTTCCGGCAGCTGTGTCCCGCAGCTCGGGCAGATGGGTCGCCAGGGTGTCCTCGGGCCGCACCTCGCCGCGGGCGATGGCGTCCGCGAACAGGGCGGCGGTGAAGGTCTTGGTGATCGATCCGAGCTCGTAGCCGGTCTGGTCGTCCGGCGGCATACCGGGGCGAGCGCCGCCGTCGGTATTGCCCAGGCCTGCCCAGCGGATCGACGAGGCCGTCACCTCGGCCACTACGACCGAACCCAGGCCGGGGCCGTCACCCAGCACCGCTCGGGTCCGCGCAGCCAAGTCCGGGTCACCGGCCGACGTCGTCGCGAGATGCTGCCGCCGCGGCCCGGCGACCAGGCCGACACCAACACCGGCCAGCAGGCTGAGCGACACGATCAGCCAGGTCAGCCGCCCGGAGAGCTTTCGCACGGCGCTCATCGGTGTGCCGCCAGGATCATGATTAGCAGCGGCACCACGCGGTGCGCCGGCACCGCGTACTCCCCGCGCTTGACCTGAATCAGCCAGCCGGCCGCGACCAGCTGCCGCAGATGGTGGTGCAGCTGCCCGGTGGTACCCAGGGCCTCCTGCTCCAGCAGTGCCGCGGTGGACCGGACGCCGCTCAGCACCAGCTGCACGATGGTCAGCCGCGCCGGATGGGACAGCGCGTCGATCGTCGAGGCGAACTCGGCCCAGTCGAGTGCCAACAGGGTGTCAGCGGTCAACGCGTACTGCCAGGCGACCGGACCCAAGTCGGCAACGGTGAGGCTGCCGGCCATCAGCGCCCCCTCGACGCCGCGCTCCTGAAGACCGTGCAGCACCCACAGGTCGTCGGCCGCGGCGGACCGGGTCGTTGGAGCGGATCGCGGGGTGAGCCGTGCGACCGCCTCTTCCAGGGCCGCAACTCGGCGCTCTAGATCGTCGTGTTGTTCTACCATTCGTCGATAGTACGTATTTACGCACTACCGTTCAACAGCTCCCCAAGTGGCCTCGGCCACAGCTGGTTGAGCACCCACCGCTGGTGAGCTTGTCGAAACCCCCGTATCAGGTCGAACCCTTGCCAGGTCCAAAACCCGTTGTCATCGTCGTCCGGGATCTCACCCAAGCTCGACCGGCGACTCCCGCTTATGGCTTCGTATAGCGGAACGCCACCGTGACGTACGGCAACGAGAGGGTCTCCTCGCCCGCCGTCTGCGGGTGGGTATCCAGCAGTTCGCGGACGGCGGCGAGCACCTGGTCACGTCCGTCGGCGTCCATCACGGCGACGTAGCTGCGGGAGGCAGCCAGCCGGAGGATGTCGTCGCGATCGATGATCTGCCGCCACTCGAACTGGGCTCGTTCGGGTGTTCCGAATGGCTCGCCCACGTGCGGAAACTCATCCGCACCCGGGGTGTACTGGCTGGTCTCGGCGCGCATCGCGACGCCCAGTTCGCGCACCCATTCCACCCGTTCGTCGCGGAAGTTCCAGATCAGGGCGAGCGTGCCGCCCGGCCTGAGTGCCCGAGCGGCCTCCGCGGACGCCGCCGGCGGATCCACCCAGTGCCAGGCCTGCGCATAGCTGACCGCGTCGACCGAGCCGTCCGGGATCGGCAGCTGTTCCCCGGTGCCGACCAGCGTCCCGATGTCGGGGGTCTGCGTGCGCAGCACGGTCAGCATCTCAGCGGAGGGATCCACCGCGACCACTTCGTGCCCGGTGGCCAGCAGGGCCCGGCTGAGCTTGCCGGTGCCGGCTCCGACGTCGACCACCCGCACTTCGTCGGGACGCACCAACCAGGACACCGCGACCAGCGGATACCCCGGACGCGCCGTCTCGTAGGCGTCGGCGATCCCACCGAACGAGCGGGCGTGGGCGAGCTTGTCGTGACGCGGTTCCATGCGCGCAAACCTACGCCGCCGCGCCCGCGCTGGCCTGGTGGCCGGGTGTGGGCGGCGGTGGGAGATCCGGACGCCCCGCCGCGGCTTCGCGGCGATTCACAGATCTTTCGCCGAGGGTGTCGATTTCGGTTCCGGTGCCGCGTTACCAGGGTGCACGCTTGACCGATCCGAGGAGGAACCATGAAATACGTGCTGATGTTCGCCACCGATCCCGCCGCCCAGGCCGACGTCGATCCGCAGGTGGCACAGGAGGTCTACGGCCGGATCTACCAGTGGTTCGGCGAGAACGCCGCCAGCATCGTCGACAGCGGAGCCGAACTGCTCGGGCCCGATA
This sequence comes from Micropruina sp., assembly GCA_039811845.1. Lineage (GTDB taxonomy): Bacteria > Actinomycetota > Actinomycetes > Propionibacteriales > Propionibacteriaceae > Micropruina. The sequence goes on from JBDHZN010000135.1 coordinate 5,909, forward strand.
CGGCCACCACCGTCCACTCCGGCGGCGTCGTGGTCGACGGTCCGTACAGCGAAGCCAAGGAAGTGATCGGCGGATTCAGCGTGATCGACGTCCCCGACCTGGACGCCGCGATCGCGCTGGCCAAGAGCTGGCCCGCGCTCGAGCTGCCCGGCGTCAGCGTCGAGGTGAGGCCGATGGTCGTTGACTACTCGCAGTTCGACTGACGACGCCCTGGCCGCCCTGCTGCGCGAGCAGTCGGGGCGGCTGGTGATGCGGTTGAGCCGCGTCTTCGGTGACTTCGCGCTCGCCGAGGACGCGGTCGCCGCTGCGGTGTTGGAAGCGCTGGTGGCTTGGCGCCGGGACGGCCTGCCGCCGAACCCGGCCGGTTGGCTCACCGTGGCCGCCCGCCGCAACGCACTCGATGCCGTCCGTCGCCGCGGCCGGACCGGCCCGCTGCCCGAACAGTGGTCACCGGCGTCCGAGGACCCCGAGGGATTCCTCGGCTCCGACACTGACGATCGGCTGGCGCTGCTGTTCGCCTGCTGCCACCCGGCGTTGGCGATCGAGGCCCGGATCGCGCTCACCCTGCGCGCGGTCACCGGCCTGACCACGCCGCAGGTGGCACGCGCCTTCCTGATCGGTGAGGCCGCCCTGGCGCAGCGGATCGTCCGCGCCAAACGCAAGATCGTCGCCTCCGGCATCGCATTGGAGGTTCCGGACGCCGCCGCCCTGCCGGAGCGCCTCTCGGACGTCCGGACGGTGATCTACGCCTGCTACAACGAGGCCTTCGTCTCGACCACCGGAACCCAGGACCGGGCTCTGGGCGCGGACGCGGCGTGGCTGGCCGAACTGGTGGCGCACTCCTTCCCGGACGACGCGGAGAACTGGGGGTTGGCCGCGCTGCTCGCCACTCAGCACGCCCGCGCGACGTCCCGCTTCGACAAGGCCGGCGATCTGGTGCCGCTGCGCGACCAGGACCGCGGTCGCTGGGACACCGCTCTACTGGCTCGCGGACGGCAACATCTGGAACGGGCGGCCGCGCTGCGGCGTCCCGGACCATTGCAGCTGCAGGCCGCGATCGCGGCCGTCCACGGCGAGGCAGCCACCTGGGCCGACACCGACTGGGCACAGATCGTCGGACTGTACGAGGCGCTGCTGCGAATCGATCCCAGCCCGATCGTGAAGCTGAACCGCGCGGTGGCCTTGGCCGAGTTCCTGCCGTCCCGGACGGCGCGGGCGCTGGCCGACCTGGACGCGCTGGCCGAGCCGTTGACGAACTATCACCCGTATCACGCCGCCCGGGCCGAGCTGCTGCGTCGGCTGGGCCGTCCGGCCGAGGCGGAGGACGCCGACCGGAGGGCACTGCGACTGACCGCCAACGACGCCGAACGTCGACTGTTACGCAGTCGGCTGCGCCGGGGCGCCCTCAACAACGAGTAGTCGCAGCACTGGACCTCGTTGGTCTCCCCACCGCTGATCGACCCTGTCGAGACCCCTGTGCCGGGGGTCGGTTTGGTTCCGAAACCCTACCGGGCACCGCCGGTCCAGGCGCCCACCGGTTGGTCGAGCTTGTCGAGACCAGGGACGGCAGGCACCACTGACGACGCACTCAACAGCCCTGACGCTTCGTCCTCGGCACCTCTTCTCGTCCTCGGCAACTCTTCGGGTAGTCTCCCGGATCAGCGTCGCGTGTCGGTGGCAGGCAGTGTCAGGCATGGAGGCGTCGGACACGAAGGAGACGACGATGATCGCGTCGACCCCTTCGCCCTCTCGTGACTGAGGGCGAGAAAGCCAGGCTGATCGCCTGGAACCACGAACTGCGGACCGTTCATGGACGGCTGCGCGAAGCACTGCGGCTGACCCGCACGGCGTTGGCCAGCGGTGCACCCGCCCAGCCTGCACAGCGCGACCTGCTGCTGTTCTGCCATGGCTTCTGTACCGCACTGACCGGCCACCACGAGGGCGAGGACCGGGAGCTGTTCCCGGCGATCGCCGCGGCCCATCCCGAACTCCGCGAGGTGCTGCGCAACTTGCAGCAGGATCACTCGATGATCGCGCACCTGCTGGGCGCACTGCAGACGGCGATCGCTCGGGAGGCGCCACCGGACGAGTTGGACCGGCATCTGGAAGGCGTCGCGGCGATCATGGAAAGCCACTTCCGCTACGAGGAACGCAGCCTGGGCGTAGTGCTGGAGGCACTTGAGCTCGACGCTGATCCCGGGCAGGTATTCGGCCCGCTGTGAGTCGGCGTCCGCTGGCAGCCACAGGTAGGGCGCGCGGCGTCACGGCGCCTCGACCTCGCCACTTTGTGCCGGCGCGCGACAGCACGCGATCCCGGGGCCCCGCCCTACCGGTCTCGCACGAAGGAGCCCGACATCGCGCACCCTTTCACCGGAGCCGTCCGACTAGTGCTGTTCGACGGAGGTTCTTCGGGGGAAGGCGGTGTCAGGGTGGATGCCCGGCAAGGCCGACGAGGAAGTCATACCGGGTCGTATGGCGACTGAGGAGAACGCCGCCGGGCGCCGCCCTGGCGCCGAAAGACCCCGGAGAACCTCCGTCGGGCAGCACTAGCCTGTCGAGATGCTCACAAGTCGACCGCATGCTTCTGGCGGTGCCCGATGACGACTGCCGGACGTCGCAGGCTGATCGCGGCCGGGCTCGCCGTGGCCACCGTGTTTGTAGGCTTGGCTGTGCGCTTCGCACTTCGCCGTGGCGCTGTGTCCGACGTCGCCGGCGATGGCCTGTACGCCATTCTCATCTATCTGATCGTCGTCTTCCTGGCGCCGCGGGCTCGTGCCGCAGTGGCCGCCGTCGTCGCCGGCTCGCTCTGCGTGGCGATCGAGTTGTTCCAGCTCACCGGCCTCCCCGTTGCCTGGGCCGCAACCTTCCCGCCCATCGCGCTGGTTCTCGGGACCGGCTTCGACGCCCGTGACATCGTCGTCTACCTCGTTGCGGTAGCCGGAGCCGCCTTCCTGGACAAGACCATCAGCGCCAGGCTGAGTGCTCCGACCCCACCACTCCACTAGAGGCCTAGGGCGGGACTGCCTGCTATTCAGCTTGACCGGGTCCGCCCACCCGTTGGTCAAGCTTGTCGAGACCTATCACCGGGATTGTGGCGTTGGGTTTTCGACAAGCTCAGCACTCGGCAATTCGGTGACCCAGAGGACCACTGTTGGTCGAGCTTGTCGAGACCCTTTCCACACAGACGCATATTTCTCGCCCCAAGTTCAGCCCGCACGCACTCCACGAGTCGTAAAACCTATCCGGGTGGCCGGAATCGTTGATGGCATCGTGGCCGTCGATGCTTGTCCACGAATCGTGGCGGAATCACTTCCGCAATCCCATCTGCTGAGATTCGGATCTGCCACTGCAACTCAGATGCCCGTTTCATATCGGGCTCCAACAGATTGTGGTGATGTTTACACAACAAACACAGATTCGACAATGCTGTCACGCCACCGTGAGCCCACGGGATGATGTGATGCGCATCGCAATCGGCAGCGGGCCGGTCGCAGCCAGGAAACACACAGCCCCGGTCCCGCACCTGGAGAGCGTGGCGGATATCGGGGGTGACGAGGCGTTGTTCGCGGCCGACGTCCAGTACGCCGGAGGGGCCGCCCAGGATCACTGGCAGGATGCCGGCGTCGCAGGCGTATTGCCGCAACTGACCGGCAGTCAACTGGGTGCCGTCAGCCAGACCGGCACCTCGGCAATCACCCAGCAGGTCGTCGTAGTTGATCAGCACCACCAGGTGGGGACGATCCCCACCATGCTTGGGTGCTTCCCGGTGGATAGCGACCCGGCGGGCCAACTCCACCAGCGCATCCGCGCGGCGTTGTGGCCACGACGGCTGCGTCACACCCGGGTCGCGTAGTTCGAGCGCGGTGCGATGCATCTGCTGCGCCAACGCGTCGATCTGCGCCTGAATCAGGGCCGCATCTGCGGTAGGAAGACTGCCCTTGATGGTGGTGGAGCCGTGCCCGTCATGGGAGAAGTTCAGATGCCGATCCCGTCGCGCGTCGCGTAGTTCGCGTTCCTGCCGTTTCGCTTCAGCCTCCTCAGCAACCTC
>JBDHZN010000136.1:0-9949 GCA_039811845.1 Micropruina sp.
GAGGGTCTGCAGGTGCAGTACCACGAGGCAGGCACGGTGACGATCCGCAACCTCGGCCACGCGCCCGGCACCGCCGTGATCGACGTGACCGTCTCCGACGGCAGCGAGGAGGGCACCGGGCACCTCGCGGTGCAGGTCGAACCACCCGGCAACCTGCCGCCGATCGCCAACGGCGACTTCGCAGTCACCCGCGTCGGTGAGGAAGCGCTCATCCAGCCACTGGCCAACGACGTCGACCCCAACGACGACACCCTGTCGCTGGTCCGGGTCTCCCCGGCACCACAAGGCACCACGGCGACCGCAGACCTGACGCTGGGCACCATCGCCTTCTCGGCCCGCGCCGCCGGCAGCTACTACCTGTCCTATTCGGTGACCGACGGTCCGGCGCAGGCGGCTGGGGTGATCCGGGTCGACGTGGTGGACGCCGCAGCCTCCCAGGCGGTGGTTGCCGAGGACGACCTCGCCCTGCTGCCGACCGGCGGCACCGCACTCGTGGCGCCACTCAACAACGACACCGACCCGACCGGCGGTGTGCTGGTGGTGCAATCGGTCCAGGTGCCGCAGGATTCGCCGCTGAAGGTGACGCTGGTCGACCACCACCTGCTGCGGATCGCCAGCCAGGTCGCAATCGACCAACCGCAGACGTTCACCTACACCGCGTCCAACGGCACCACGCAGGCCGTCGCCGAGGTGCTCGTGGTGCCCACCCGCGCCCTCGACACCCAACAGCCCCTGGAGCTGCAGCCCGACCGGGCCAAGGTACGGGTCGGCGACATCGCATCGGTGCCGGTGCTGGCCAACGACCGCTCACCGGCCGGACTGGCGATGTGGGTCGACTCGCACCTCGAATTCACCGCGGACCCCGAAGTGGGCACGCCATTCGTGACCAGCGACCAAGTGCGCATCGAGGCCGGTAACCAGCCGGGGTTCCTGCATGTCGCCTACACCGTGCGCGACTCCGCCGGCAACCTCGGCACCTCTACGGTGCTGTTCGAGGTGGTCGCGCAGGACGACGCCAACGCAGCCCCGCGTCCGAAGGCGCTCACCGCGTGGGCGCTCTCCGGCCAGACCACCCGGATCCCGGTGCCGCTGGCCGGTGTCGACCCAGACGGCGACTCGGTGACCCTGGTGGGTATCGAACAGCTACCCCAGAAGGGCACGGCGTCGCTGGGCACTGACTGGCTCGAATACACCCCGGGACGCACCCAGACCGGCAGCGACGTGTTCACCTACATCGTCGAGGACCGGCAGGGCAAACAGGCGACAGCACGCGTCCGGGTGGGCATCGCTCCGCCGTCGAGTGTGAATCAGCCGCCGAGCGCCGTGCCCGATACGCTGCTGGTGCGGCCCGACCGGTCACTGGCGGTGCCGGTGCTCGACAACGACCTCGACCCCGACGATGACGTGCTGCGGCTCGACCCCGACGGGGTGACCGCGCCCGATGAGCGCCTCAATGCGTCGGCGAAGGGCACGTCGGTGCTGGTCACCTCGCCTCACGAGCCAGGGTCGTATGTGGCGTCCTACCGGGTCTCCGACGGGCGCGGCGGGTTCGACACCGGTGCGCTCACTCTCAACGTGTCACCGGACGCCCCGCTGCTGGCCCCGCAGGCCCGCGACGATGTGGTGCCCGCCGCGGCGATATCTGACGACGGATCGGCAGTCTTGGTGGATGTGCTGGCCAACGACTCCGACCCCGACGGGGACGCCGCCGCCATGACGGTCGCCTCGTCCGCGAAGGGCGTCACGGTCGTCGGCGACCGGCTGTCGATCACCCCCGAACAGACCCGGCGGCTGGTCGTCTACTCGGTGACCGACCAGGACGGGCTGGTGGGCTGGGCGGTGGTGTCGGTGCCCGGGATGGCCCGCACCCGGCCGACGCTGGACGCCACGCGGCTACCCGTCGAGGTGCGTGCCGGCGAGCAGATCTCCCTCGACCTGCGCAACTACGTCGTGACTCGCCCCGACCGCACACCTCATCTGAACGATCCCGGCAGCGTGAAGGCGTCCCTCGGTTCGGACGGCGAGCCCGGCGTGCCCGACGACCACACGATCGTCTTCAAGTCACAGCCCGATTTCGCGGGCGAGACCGCGGTCTCGTTCGAGGTGAGCGACGGCACCGCCGAAGACCGCGCAGCACTGACCGCGAACCTGACGATCCCCATCCGGGTGCAGGCCAGCGTCAACCACCCGCCGGTTCTCACCCCGACGCCGGTCAAGGTGGCCGCCGGTGACCCACCGGTGGTTGTCGACCTGACGCTGATGGTCTCCGACCCCGACACCGCCGACCCCAGCCAGTTCAGCTATTCGGTGCTGGACGCGCCACCCGGCGTGACGGTCACACCGGACGGCGCCCGGATCACCGTGCAGGTGGACGCCGACCATCCGAAGGGACCCGCCGGCACCATCGGTATCGGGGTCGACGACGGGTCGGGCATGGTGACCACTGCGATCCCGGTCACTGTAACGACCTCCACCCGCCCGCTAGTGCAGGTTTCCGACGCGGTGGTCGCCGCCGCCAATGCTGGCGGCACCGAGGTGATCGACATCGCCAACTACACCATCAACCCGTTCCCGGGCCAGCCGCTGCGCATCCAGAAGACGTGGGCGGTGAGCGGCGAAGTGGCCTCGGTTACCCCCGACGGCACGCTGCTGAAGATCCAGCTGCCGAACGGCTTCCACGGGCAGGTCGCCATCGCCTACCAGGTGATCGACGCCACCGGAGACCAGGACCGCGTCGTCGAGGGGCAGGTGCGACTGTACGTGCGTGACCGGCCCGCCGCCCCGAGCGATGTGCAGGTCGTCGCGACCGGGGCAGGGTCGGCGCTGGTCACGTTCACCCCGGGACCCGACAACGGGGCGCCGATCACCGGGTTCACCCTCACGAACGCGACCACCGGCACCAGCTACCGCTGCCAGGTGGCGTCCTGCCCCGTGACCGGGCTCACCAACGGTGAGAAGCATGCCTTCTCGGTGGTGGCCACCAACGACGTGGGTGACTCGCCCAGTTCGCCGGTCTCGGCGCCGGTGCTGGTCGACCTGCGTCCCGGACGCCCCAACCCGCCGGTCTGCACGGCCGGCGACGGGTCGATCAACGTCAACTGGACGCCGCCGGTCAACCAAGGTTCGGCGATCGAGGGCTACACCTTGTACCTGTCGGGTGCGCAGAGCCGGCAGATCGCCGTCGCAGGGGACGCCAGCTCCGCCGTCATCGACCGGCTGGTCAACGGCGAGGGCTACACGGTTTCGGTGCAGGCACGCAACAGGGCGGTCGAGGCGTCCGAGACCTCCGAGCCCTGCGCGGTCGCGGTGCCGTTCGGCGCCCCGCCCGGCCCGGTCTCGGTCGCCCAGAAGTACCTGCCCCCCGACTCGCCCGGTTTGGCGAAGGTCGAGGTCAGCTGGGTCTATCCCGGCAGCAGCAATGGGCGTGCGTGGGACCAGGTGCGGATCACCACCGCCGCCGGCGAGCGGACGATCTCATCGGACGGGTCGGTGACCTCGGCGGTGGTCGAGGTGCCCGCTGCCGAACAGAGCACGCTGTCGGTAGCCCTACACACCGAGGGTGGCTGGTCCCCGGAGCGGGAGCTGTCGTTCCAGGCCGTCTCGGTGCCGCTGCCGATCGCGACGCCGACAGTGCGTGCCACCGGCCGCGACGGCGAGATCGCCATCACCGGCGCGAGCCCGGTGGCCGGGAACGGTTACCGACGCAGCCAGTTGACCGTCGAATACTCCACTGGTGGCGATTGGCGCGAGCTGACCGACACGACCCTCGAGGGGTTCCCCAACGGCGTCCCGGTCACCTTCTCGTTCCGGCAGACAGCGGACGGCCTCGGCTCGGCCGCAGTCGGCCCGAGCGTGACGACACCGGCCGTCACCCCGTACGGTCCGCCGCCGACGCCCACCCTGACCGCCACTTCGGGCGATGGTGCCGTCACCTTCGCCTGGACGTCCGGCGCCGACAACGGCGGCCCGGCGGTCACCTCGATCGTGCTGACGGTGGGCGGTGAACAGACCAGTTCGGCGTCGCTGACCGGCAGCAAGACGGTGGCCGTCGCCGCCGGCCGGACGGCGACCGGCGTCGTCAAGGCCTGCTACGCCGACGGCAGCTGCGGCGACTCGGCATCGGCGACTGCAGGAGCGTGGGGCACCTTCAGTGTCCAGCCAAGGCAGTGCACCGGCGGCGAGGTGCCTGGGTTGGCATCCGGATCCACCGAACAGTGCCACAGCTTCGAGGTGCGCCCAGACAACAACTGGACCCCGGAGGTCCCGCTCACCTGCACGTTCGTCTCCGACGTCGACTCTCAGCGCCGCACCTTCCGGGTCTCGTCGTACTCGTCCTGGACGGCCTCGGGCCTGCGCACCAACATCACCGACCAGAAGACGCTAACCGGCTGGATCGGCAGCACCCTGACCTGCCGGCCCGCCTCCTGACCACCACGAAGGAGCCACCATGACGCTGAGCCAACAGGACGCGGCGCAGTTCGCCGGCAGGTTCGACGCGCTCGCGGGCAACCTGGGCCAAGCCCTGCTCGACAAGCCGCACCCGATCCGGCTGGCGCTGACCGCGCTGTTCGCCGGCGGGCACCTGCTGCTGGAGGACGCCCCGGGCACCGGCAAGACCGCGCTGGCGAGGGCGATGGCGGCGTCCATCGCCGGCAAGCACTCACGCCTCCAGTTCACCCCCGACATGTTGCCCTCCGACATCACCGGGGTGACCATGTTCAACCAGCAGACCGGCCAGTGGAAGTTCCATGAAGGCCCAGTCTTCGCCCAGATCGTGCTGGCCGATGAGATCAACCGCGCCTCACCCAAGACCCAGTCGGCGCTGCTAGAGGTGATGGACGAGCAGCAGGTCACGGTTAGCGGCGAAACGCACCCGGTGGGGAACCCCTTCATGGTGATCGCCACCCAGAACCCGATCGAGCAGGCCGGCACCTACCCGCTGCCCGAGGCCCAGCTCGACCGGTTCCTGATCAAGACATCGCTGGGCTACCCGGCGCGCGCGGCCATGATCGAAGTGCTGGCGGGGGCGGCGGCGCCCGACCGCTCGCGTCGGCTGCACCCGGTGCTGTCGACCGGCGACATCGGCGTGCTGGCGGGGCTGGCCGCCCAGACGCACACCGACCGAGCAGTGCTCGACTACGTGGCCGGGCTGGCCGAGGCGACGCGCACCGACGCGACCGTTCAGCTCGGGGTCTCCACCCGAGGGGCACTAGGCATGGTGCGCTGCGCCCAGGTCTGGGCGGTCGCGCAGGGCCGCCACTTCGTGCTGCCCGACGACGTGAAGGCCCTTGCGGGCCCGGTCTGGGAGCACCGCATCGTGGTCGATCCGGACGCCTCGTTCTCCGGGGCCACCGCCGCGGCCGTCATCGCCCGCGCGCTCAACACCGTCGCCGCGCCGGCGTCCGGAATCTGAGGCGTCGGTGACCCGCAAGACAGTGCTTCGGCGGCCGATGGCCGGGCTGCGGGCGGTCACCTGGACCGGCTGGGCGGTGGCGGCGATCGTGGTGGCGGCTGCTGTCTTGGCGGGGCTGGCCGGCTGGATCGAAGCGGGGGTGGTGGCCGTCGTCGGCGCCGTCTGTCTGCTCGTCGGCGTCGGCAGCGTGCTCGGCGGCTCGTGGGCACAGGTTTCGATCCTGCTGGGCAGCACCCGCGCCAAGGTCGGCGAGACTGCAACCGGTGAACTGCGGGTGCACAATCCCGGCGAGCGGCGGGTGCGCGCCGGTGTGGTCGAGTTGCCGGTCGGTGGCGACGCGCCCCAGTTCGTGGTGCCGGCACTGGGTGGTGGCCAGACGTGGTCGGAGGTCTTCGACATCCCCGCCCGGCGGCGTGGCGTCGTGGTGCTCGGCCCGGCCCGCTCGGTGCGCGGCGACGCCCTGGGGATGCTGCTGAGCGTCCGCGCCTGGGCTGACCCGCAGCGATTGATCGTCCATCCCCGCACGGTTCGCGTCCCGTTCGATGCGACCGGCTTCCTCTCGGACGCCGAGGGCGTCACGACCGCCAAGTTGTCCTCGTCCGACGTCTCGTTCCACGCGCTGCGCAACTACGTGCCCGGCGACGACCGCCGCCATGTGCACTGGCCGACCACCGCCCGCGAGGGTCAGCTGATGGTCCGCCAGTTCGAGGAGACCCGGCGATCCCACCACGTGATCCTGCTCGACACGGCGGCGGCGGACTGGCAGCCGGACGCCTTCGAACTCGGCATCTCGGCGGCGGCCTCGCTGGCGCTGGCCGGTCTCACCCGTGGCCGGGCGGTCTCGTTCGCGACGTCGAGCGGCTGGGTGTCGACCACCTCGGCGATCCGGATGCTCGACGCGCTGGCCGAACTGACCCTCGACGCCTCACCGCCAGCTTTGACCGACCGGGTCCGTGAGGTGCTCGCCCAGCGCCGTTCCGTCTCGGTGCTGACCGTAGTTTGCGGGCCGGACATGCCGGACGCAGACATCGCACGCTGGTCGTCGCTAGCCGGCCCGGACGTCGACACCGGGGTTGTCAGGGTATCGCCGGGTGGCACGCCGGCCCGCAGCCAGATCGGCCGGACCGCCGTCGCCGACTGCCCGGCGCTGGCGGACCTACCCCGTCTGGTGCGACGCGGGGGTGGGTCGTGATGCGCGGGCAGACTGGTCTGCCGTTGTGGGCGGCCGGGGTGCTGGCGGGGTTGTTCGTCCCGGTCGTGGTGCCGTTCGAGCTGGTATTCGGCGACGGAGTGGGCGCGCTGGCCGCGGGCGGGGGCGTCGTGATCGGTCTGCTGATCGCGGTCGCGGCCACCCGGTGGCGCTGGGACGCCTTGACCACGGCAGTCGCAGCGCTGGCCGGGTACCTGCTGCTCGGCGGCCCGGTGGCGCTGCGCACAACCACGATCGCGGGGCTGCTGCCGACCGCGCAGACGCTGCAACTGCTCGTAGTCCAGGTCGGCACGGTCTGGAAAGACATGCTCACCCTCACTCCGCCGGCCGCCGGCTACCTCGGCCCGTCGGTGCTGCCGTGGCTGGTCGGGCTGGCGTGCGGGTTGGCGTCCGGCCTGATCACGCTGCGGACGCGCCATCACGTGGCGGGCAGTCTGCCGATCATCGCGATGGGCGTCGTCGGGGTGGCCTGGGGGTTGGCGGGGACGCGGCCCGCCGGCTGGCCGGTGGCGGCCTGGTTCGCTGCGTTGCTGGTCTGGTGGGCCTGGGCGGGTCAGCGACGCCGGGTCGGGACAGGCGAAACGATCCTGGTGGGCCGTCGCTCCGTCGACGAATCGGCCGGCGATTCGCTGACCCGCACCCAGGGACGCACCGTGGCGCTCGTGTACACCCGGCGCCGAGTGATCGCCGCCGCGCTCACCCTGGCGGTAGCAGGGGGCATCGCAATACCGCTGGCCGCCGCCAGCCCCACCTTCGACGACCGCACGGTGCTGCGCGACCTGGTCGAGCCGCCGCTCGACGTTCAGGAGTACGCCTCGCCGCTGGCGTCGTTTCGGCACTACACCACCGACCTGGAGCGCACACCGCTGGTCACAGTGAGCGGGCTGCCGGCCGGCGCCCGCGTCCGGTTCGCGGTGATGGACACCTACAACGGCATCGTCTTCGGCATGTCCGACCCGACTACCGGGCAGGGCCGCTACGACCGGGCGCCCGAACGCCTGGCCACCCCGCCGGCCGGCGGTGGGACGACAGTCGAGGTCACCGCCACCGGTCTTATCGGGCCGTGGCTGCCCTCGGTGGGCGTCCCCTACCACTGGACGTTCACCGGCACAGACGCCGAGCAACTGGCTGCCGGCCTGCATTTCAACCGTTGGGCGCAGGCAGCGCTGAGCACAGCGATGACCGGAGACGCCAGTTACACCCTTCAGACGGTCGTTGCACCGACACTGTCCGACGGCCAGCTCGCTGGCGTGGCGACCCCGCCCCTGAGCGGGACACCGGACAGCAATCTGCCCGATGGGGTGGCGGCGTTGGCTCTGGAGGTGACCGGCGGCGAGGTTACCCAGCTGGGTCGGGCCAGAGCTATCGAGCGTTACCTCACCAAGAACGGGTACTTCGCCCGTGACGAGAGCCCGGACGCCCGGCCCGGCCATCATGCCGACCGGCTGGCCCGCATGTTGGCGGCCGAAGAGATGGTCGGCGACGACGAACAGTACGCAGTGCTGATGGCGTTGATGCTGCACAGCCTCGGCCTACCGGCCCGGGTGGTGATGGGTGCCTACCCAACCCAGGACGCCGGCGACGGGCAGTCGAGCCTCACCGGCGACGACGTCCGCGCCTGGGTCGAGGTGCCCTTCGAAGGTGCCGGCTGGGCCGTCTTCGACCCCACGCCGCCCCGGGATCAAGTGCCCCAGACGCGAGTGCCCAAACCGAAGTCGGTGCCACGCCAGCAGGTGTTGCAGCCCCCTGCGCCGCCCGAGCCGCCGGTGGAGCTGCCGCCGGCGGTGACCGACGACCCCGCCGACGACCACCGTGACGACGTGCTGCAGATCCCGTGGGGCATCCTTGGGGCCGGTCTGGGCGGCCTGATCCTGCTGCTGGGCCCGTTCGCGGCGATCATCTGGCTAAAGGCGCGGCGGACGCGGCGCCGGCGCACCGACTCCGACCCGGTCGCCGCCGTGGCGGGCGCCTGGGATGAGTTCGTCGACCACGCTGTGGACGCCGGGGCGACGGTGCCGGACTCGCTCACCCGCCGGGAGGCAGCCCTACTGCTGGCCGGCGACCCAGCCGCACTCGAAGCCAGCTGGGAGCACAGCGGGGTCGCGCTGCCGCCGGTCGCCGGACTGGCGCGGCAGGCGGACACTGCGTCCTTCGCTCCCGAGCCGATCGGCCCACAGCAAGTGGCCAACGCGTGGCAGCAGACCGCCGAACTCGAGTCTTCGCTGGCCGTCGGTGTTGGCCGGTGGACGCTGCTGCGCCGTCGGCTGTCGCTGCGCTCGGTGCGCCGCCGGTACCGCGCCCGCAGAGCGGCACAGCGTCCTGGGCGTCGCAGATGAATCGGTCGGCAACCCCGCCACCCACGTTGGCCGGGTTCACCTGGCTGCGAGAACTCGGCACCGGCGGCTTCGCCGACGTGCACCTGTACCGGCAGCACTCGCCGTCCCGCGAGGTCGCGATCAAGGTACTTCGGACGGTGGGCGACGGCGACGGTGCCGCGGCGCTGGCCCGCGAGGCCGACGCCCTGGTGGCGGTCGCCGGGCACCCGTCGGTGGTCACGTTGCACGGGGTGGGGCAGGCACCAGATGGCCGGGCCTATTTGGTCTTCGAGTACTGCCCGATCGCCGATCTGGCCGCGCAGGTACGCCGGCAGCCGATGCCGGTCGCCCAGGCGCTCGAGACGATGGTGCAGTTGTGTTCGGCGGCCGAGACGCTGCACCGGCAGGGCTTGGTGCACCGCGACATCAAGCCGGGCAACATCATGGTCACCCATTGGTCTCGTCCGGTGCTGGCCGACTTCGGGGCGACCCTGCCGGTCGGGACCCATCAGGCCGAGGGCGGCGAGTTCTCACCTTTGTGGGCACCGCCCGAGCAGCAGCAGGTCGGCGGTCTGGTGCACCCCACCCTCGACGTCTACGCGCTGGCCGCCACGGCGTGGACGCTGCTCGCCGGCCACAGCCCCTTCGAAGACCCCGGCGGCGACAACACCATCCCGGCGGTGGTGGGCCGCGTCCGCTCCGGACGGCTGCCGGAGCTTGGCCGGCCCGACGTGCCCCCCACTCTGGCGGCGGTGCTGCGGATGGCGCTGGCACCTGAGGCGGGCGTCCGGACCCCGTCGGCACTGGCGCTGGCCGAGGCGCTGCGCGAGGTGCAAACCGAACTGAAGCTCACCCCGACACCGCTGGTGGTCCGCGATCAGCCAACCGACGCCCGGCCCGGCCCAACCCTCCTGGCACGCATGTCCGGCCCCGACGACGCCGACCCCGAGGCGACCTTGCCTCCGGGGGCGGCGCCGTTCACCTGGCGGCCGCCCCGCGACGCGCCAACCA
>JBDHZN010000137.1:0-9835 GCA_039811845.1 Micropruina sp.
TCACCGCGCGGTCTGCTCGACATTCCCGGCTGGCAGCAGATGGACCCCGGCCAAGCCGCCCAGGCCGTCGAAGTCAGCGCGTTCCCCGACCGCTACCGCAACTATGGACCGGTCGCCGACAAGATCCTCGCCACCCTCACCACGAGCCGTATGGGGGCAGGTGGAGCCGTGTCATCGTCGCGGGTGGTGTTCCCGCTGCCAGCCGGCACCTGGGTGACGAGTTCGCCCTATGGCGTGCGGGTGCATCCGATCACCGGGGAACGCAAGCTGCACGCCGGCACCGACTTCTCCGCCCCGGACGGCACCCCGATCCTCGCCGTCGCGGACGGCACCGTGACCGTCGCCGGAGCCTCGGGCGGGTACGGCAACCTCATCGTCATCGAACACACCATCGACGACCAGACCGTGGCGACCGCTTACGCCCACATGTGGGACCGCGGCGTCCACGTCAACGTCGGCGAGCGCGTGCAGGTCGGCCAGCACATCGGGGATGTGGGCAGCAGCGGTCTGTCCACCGGCCCGCATCTGCATTTCGAGGTCCGACCCGGCGGCACCCGCAGCCCGGCGGTCGACGCCGCCGCCTGGCTCACCGCCCACCACGCAGCCGACCTTCCCGCAGCCACCACCGACAGCCTGGCCAGAGGCTGCCAGGGCACCGGGCTCTACGCCAACACCGGCATCGCACCACCACCGAAGAACCCGGACGGGAGCTGGCCGGCCGAGTCCTGCTCGCTGCCGGACCCGACCCAGCCACGCCGTCGCGGTGCCTGTGTCACCCCACGGACCGCGACCATCGTCCGGCAGATCGAAGCCATGAACGTCGGACACAACGGCATCGCCTGCTGGGACCCCCACGCCTGGAACCCCACCTCGGATCACCCCAAAGGCAAAGCCTGCGACATCACGTTCGGCAGCCTCGGCCACTTCCCCAAGGGCGCCGACGAGGCCAACGGCGACCGGCTCGCCGAGTGGCTCGTCGCCAACGCCGACGTCTGGGGCGTGAACTACGTCATCTGGGGTGGCCGCGTCTGGAGCTCCGCCCGCGCCAGCCAAGGCTGGCGCCCCTACACCGGCGGCGGCATCTATGACGTGACCAGTCCCACAGGGGGTCACCACGACCATATCCACCTCAGCCAGCGGTGAACCAGCAATGACTACGTCTGATGCAGGAAGGTGACACCGGCGATGAACGTGTTTCCCGACTTCGGTGGCCTCGGCGGGATCGGTGATCTCCGCGCGGTCGTCGGCGCACTGCTGACCTTCGTGCTGATCGTGGCGGTGCTGGTGTTGATCGTCTCCGCGATCGTCTGGGCCATCGCCGCCGCCAACGGCAACTACTCCAGCGCGGGCAAGGCCCGCACCGGCGTCCTGGTCGCCCTCGGCGCCGCCGCCCTGGCCGGTAGCGGGGTGGCGTGGATGAACTGGCTGATCAACCTCGGCCAGCAACTCTGACCCACACCCCAAGTCCTGCGAATGCCCGCACCCCCGAGGGTGCGGGCATCGTCACGTCTATCGAACGGCAACCGGCCGGGTGCTGGGGGTGCACCTGTGGTGCGTACCCCGCCCGCGCCTTCTGTGCGTGGGCCTGTCCGTGTCGAGGAGTCCTGCCGTGTTCGATCTGCTCACCACCACCACTTCGTTCCTGCCGCTGCTGGTGCCGATGGACATCACCATCGACCCCAATACCAACGGCCTGCCCGGGATCAACCAACTCCGCACCATCGTCGGCGCGGTCATGACCATCGGCCTCATCCTCAGCGTCCTGGCGTTGATCGTGTCGGCGATCGTGTGGGGCTTCGGCGCCAACTCCTCCAACCCGCACCTCGCCAGCCGGGGCAAGGTCGGCGTGCTCGTCTCCTGCGGTGCGGCGGTGATCTGCGGCGCGAGCGTCACGTTGATCAACTTCTTCTGGGGCGTCGGCCAGTCCGTCTGACCCCCGTCGGTTGTTGTTGTTGTCGAGAGTGCTGGTGGTTGTGATGAGTGTGTGCGACGTTCCGGTCATCTCCTCGGTCTGCGATGCCGTCGGCGAGGGGGCCGCCTCCCTGGTGGCGGCCCCGTTCGACTGGCTCGCCCAGGCGATGGGCGCCGCCGCGGGCTGGTTGTTCGAGGCGGTCTGGTCGGTGTTCGATAGCACGACTTTGGTGGATGTCACCCGGCCCGGCTACGTCGCGGTGTACAACGTGGTCTTCGGCCTCGCGGTCTTCGTCATGCTGATCTTCTTCTGCCTCCAACTCCTCACCGGCCTGGTCCGCCGCGACCCCACCGCCCTGGCCCGCGCCGCGCTCGGACTCGCCAAATCGGTCCTCGGGTCGTTCGTGGTCATCACGTTGACGGCGCTGCTGCTGGAAGTCGTCGACCAGCTGTGCCTGGGGATCGTGCACGCGGCCGGAGAGACCACAGAGTCGATGGGAGACAGGATCGCCCTGATGGCCGCCGGGCTGGTCGGGATCAACATCGCCGCTCCCGGTGTCGGGGCGATCATCACGATCTTCCTCGCCGGGCTGGCGATAGCCTCGGCCGCGATCGTCTGGCTTTCCCTGCTGGTCAGGAAGGCGCTGCTGCTGGTCGCGGTCGTGCTCGCCCCACTCGCTTTCTCGGGGTCGTCGTGGGACGCGAGCCGCGGGTGGATCGGGAAGTGGGCGATGTTCGTCATCGCCCTGATCTGCTCCAAGTTGGTGTTGGTCGTCATGTTCCTTGTGGCGATCACCCAAGTCTCGGCACCGATCGATGCGGACCTGGCATCGATCAGCGAGCCCATCGCGGGGATCGTGCTGATGGCGATGGCCGCGTTCGCGCCGTATCTCACCTACAAGTTCATCGCGTTCGTCGGGTTCGACATGTACCACGCGATCGGCTCCGAACAAGACGCCAAGAACGCGCTCAACCGCCCCATCCCGATCCCCAGCAAGACACCGAGCGCCGGCGAACCGAAGAAGGTCCTCGACACCCCCAGCAGCGGGAGCACCAGCGGGTCGTCTGGAAGCTCGAGTAGCGCAGGGGCGACGTTACCGCCGGCGCCGAAGCCAGCTCCCGCACCCGCCGGTGGTGGGGGTGCCGCCGGGGGTGGTGGGGCCGCGGCTGGTCCGGTCGCCGCTGGGGTGGTGGTCGGCGCGCAGGTCGCCAAGACAGCTGCGACCGCCGGGCCGAAGGCTGGCACGGCGCTGGCCGGTCAGGGTGAGCGGGCCGCGGACGCCGCAGTTCAGACGGCTGCCGCACCCCCTCCGCCGTCGAGTCCGGTTCCGAGAGCTTCGAGCGTGGAGGTGTCGCCGCGTCCGTCGACGCCGACCCCTCCGCCCGCACCCCGCCCATCGAAGGAGTAGACCGCGCATGTCGAAGCAGCCCGACACCCCGACCGCTGGCGAGCTGGTGCCGGTGAAGTTCTCCAGGCTCACCCGCCGCGGCATCCTTCTCGGCCTGTCCCTGGCCCAACTCGTCACGCTCGCCATAGGCGGCGTCACGCTGGTCGGCGCGTTCTATTTCGGTGGTGGGCTGCTGCTTACGTACACCGCGCCGATCTGGGTGCTCGCTGCCGTGCTGACGTGGACACCGGTCGCGGGGCGGCCGATGGTCGAATGGTTGCCGGTGGCGTGCTGGTGGATGTGGCGCGCCACTGGCGGGCAGCTGTTGTACCGGCGCAGGATCGTCGTCCCGCGTCCGGCCGGAACCCTCGCGCTGCCCGGCGACCAGGCGCGCCTGAGGGAGTACACCGACCCCGCCACCGGCGCCGGGATGATCCACGACCCCCACCAAGCGACCCTCACCGCGGTGTGTGAAGTGAGCCATCCGGCCTTCGTGCTCCTCGATCCCTCCGAACAGGAACGGCGCGTCACCTCCTGGGGACGTGTCCTGGCCACCGTCTGCCGCTCCGGACGGATCGCCACCCTTCAGGTCTTGGAGCGGACCCTGCCGGACTCCGGCACCGGCCTGGCCGAATGGTGGGCCGCGCACGGCACCGCGGACGGGTCCTGGGCGGCCGACACCTACGCCGAGTTGATCCGCCGGGCGGGCCCGGCTGGTGAACGCCACGCCACCACGCTGTCGCTCAGCCTCGACATGAGAACATCGGCGCGGCAGATCAGGACTGCCGGCGGCGGAATCCGCGGTGCTGCCGCCGTCCTGCGCCAGGAGATGAACACCCTCGTCGCCGCACTCCGCTCCGCCGACCTGTCACCCTCGGGGTGGCTGACGCCAGGGCAGATCGCGGTGATGCTGCGCTCCGCCTACGACCCGGCCATCGCCGCCACCCTGGAACGGCATGGACAACTCGGACAGTCGCTGGCCACCGCGGGGCCGGTCGCCGTGACCGAAACCTGGGGACGGCTACGAACTGACTCTGCCCACCACGCCGTCCTCTGGATCTCGGAGTGGCCACGATCTCTGGTGTACCCCGGGTTCTTATCGCCGGTGCTGTTGTCCACCGGTGTGCAACGGGCGTTCACGCTGATCTGCACCCCGATGCGCGCCGATGCTGCTGTTCGTGACATCCGCAAGAAGAAGGTCGAACACATCTCCGACCAAGCCCAACGCGCGAAGATCGGCCAGATCGAGGACGCCTCCCAAACCGCCGAGTACGGCGATGTCCTCCAACAAGAGGCCGACCTCACCGCCGGCCACGGCATCCTGCGCTACACCGGCCTCATCGCCGTATCCGCGCCCACCGCCGAGGAACTCGACGCCGCCGTGGCCGCGATCGAGCAAGCCGCGATCCAGGCCTCCTGCGAGACCCGGCTCCTCGTCGGTCAACAGGCCGCCGGGTTCACGGCGGCTGCTCTCCCGCTCTGCCGGAAGGTGTAGTGCCTACAGGAGAGTCTTCCTCTGACTCACCGGCCTTCCTGGACTCGCCCAGCAGGGCGGCTCACAGTAGTCAGCCCTCGTAGGTCGCCTTCCAGTACTCGGCCAGCTTCCGTTCGATCTTGGACTTGATCACGTGCAACTCGGTACGCATGGTCTTCTCCTCCGTAGACAGACTCTTCCCCGCGTCTACCTTCGCTTCGATCCTGTCGAGTGCGTCAGTGAGTACCCCCAAGCTGATGCTGGCAGCGGCGTCGTATCCCTCAAAGACGGTACTCAGGTGTCGGTTACGCCTCCCATCCTTCATGACATCGACAATGAACTCGCCCCAGCTCCCCATCAGGCACCTCCCGCAGTCGTTCGCACCATGATCTCATCGCCGCTAGCTGGGCGTGACGCCGCGAGGGCTGGGGTCTGGGTCCTCCCTGGGATCGGCGGGCGCACCTCCGCAGCGTACGACCGTTGGAGGAGGTCCATGATGCCCACGTTCACCGATCCGACCGTCGACGCCGCTGAGGCGTCCCAGGCCCTGCGGGGCCTGGCGCACGCGAGTAGAACCTTCGAGCGGCCTGCCGAGATGTATGGGGTGATCGGGGACCTGTCTTCGGGTATCCGGTCGCTGCGGCAGTCGTTGGAGCAGCTCGCCGATGTCCATGAACGCAAGGCTGCTCACGCTTTCGACGACGACGGCGATCACGACGCCGGGGTGCGGGACGCGCTCGCGGCGGCTGAGGAGTTGCGCCAGTGCGCCCTGCTGGTCGACCGGGCCGACGACCGACTCTCGGCCGGGTTCATTGCCGCCGGGCGGATCGCCTGGCACCCCGAACCCGCACCTGAGCCGGTGGCGGAGGAGCCGGTGCGACGGTGGATCAGTGTGGTGTTCCTCCAAGGCGATGAGGCCGATGAGGTCCTCGATCTGATCGACGCTCAGGGCGTTGATGCGGCGTTCGAGCACCTGGCCGGCTACGACTACGGCGACGAGACCGTGGAAGCGGCGATCGCCAACGGGCACGTCTACGACCGGCCGCAGGCTGGTGCGGCGGACCGGACCGCGACCCAGGACGTGTACACCCTGACCTACAGTTCGCTGCTGGGTCATGTCGGTCTCTACCGCGAAGCCACCGCGCTACCAGACCCGGCGCTGCTCGGCATCGACACCCCGTTCACTGTCGGTCCCGCGACCGACGCCACGACAACGGCCACCAAAGCAGCGCCACCACGCCGCAGCGCCGGACCGGCGGGCTGTGACTGGTTCACCAGCCCCGCCGCCGGTGGCGAGGCGGGTCGTCGGGGGTTGTCGCTGTGAGCGAGCGGGAGCGGCTGCACACCGCTGTTCTGGTTGCTCCGGCGAAGGAACGCCGCCGGCTGCGGAAGCAGCGCCGCCGAGCCGAGGCCAGGTTGCACGCCGAGCAGCGCAAGGCCGAACTCGCGGCCGCGAGAGTGAAAGCTGAGCGGGAGCGGGCCGAGCGGCGAGAGACCACGTTCCTGCCGCGGGCGGGTGAGCCCGGTCCAGCGACGCTGCGGTCGCCGGGCCGGTTCCGGCTGACCCGGCATCAGGACACGTCCGCGACGTTGGCGGGGGCGTATCCGTTCGTGGCCGAAGGCGGTTTGGGTGCCGATGGCGTGTTCGTTGGCCAGGATCTCTACAGCGGGGGGTCGTTCGTCTACGACCCGTGGGTGTTGTACTCCCGCGGCCTGATCACCGCGCCGAATGTCGTGTTGGCCGGGATCGTCGGCTCGGGCAAGTCCTCGTTGGCGAAGTCGCTGTACACGAGGTCGCTTCCTTTCAACCGGCGTGTCTATGTGCCCGGCGATCCGAAGGGTGAACACACTGCGGTTGCGAACGCGGTCGGTGGCCGGGCCCTCGTGCTCGGCCACGGGCTCAACACCCGGCTGAACCCCCTCGATGAGGGCCACCGACCGACTGGCCTGTCGGATGAGCAGTGGGCCAGCACCGTCGCATCTCGCCGTCGCGACCTGATCGGGGCACTTGCCGAGACCGTGCTCGCTCGGGGCCTGTCGCCGTTGGAGCACACCGCGATCGACCTGGCTCTCACCCACACGGTGCGAGAGAACCGGGTGCCGATCCTGCCGATGGTCGTCGATCACATCCTCAACCCCAGCTCGGATGCCGACGGCCGGCTGGCTGAGGATGGCCGGCTCGTCGGCCACGCGCTGCGCCGCCTGGTCGCAGGCGATCTCGCTGGGCTGTTCGACGGCCCCTCGACCGTGGCGTTCGACCCGAGCTTGCCGATGATCTCCCTCGACCTGTCCAGAGTGACCGAAAGTTCGACCCTGATCTCGGTGTTGATGACGTGTTCGTCGGCGTGGATGGAGTCCGCGCTACTCGACCCGAACGGCGGGCAGCGGTGGGTCATCTATGACGAGGCATGGCGATTGATGAGCTATCCGTCGCTGCTGCGCCGGATGGACGCCCACTGGCGGCTCGCGAGGCACTACGGGCTGGCGAACATGCTGATCTTCCACCGCCTCGGCGACCTCGACAACGTGGGCGACCAAGGCTCCGCCATGCGCTCCCTGGCCAACTCACTGCTGGCGAACGCCGAGACCCGGATCGTGTACCGGCAAGAGTCTGACCAGTTAGGGGCGACCGCGACCGCGCTCGGCCTCAGCGGTACCGAACAACAGCTGTTGCCGAACCTCGGCGTCGGCCAAGGGCTGTGGCGGATCAAGTCCCGCAGCTTTATCTGCCAGCACCAACTCCATCCCGCCGAACTCGCCCTGTTCGACACCAGCAGCCGCGCAGCGGCACGCACACCCACGCCGCACCTCATGGAAGGAACACTCCGATGAGCGACACCCAGATTCCCCGGTTCCGTCTCGACAGCCCGGCCGACATGGCCCAACTCGTGCCCTACCTGGTCGGCTTCACCCCCGAGGAATCACTGGTGATCGTCGTCATCGACGACCACCAGGTCCAGGTGACCGCCCGAGCCGATCTCGCCGAAATGCAGCAGAGGGGTGCGGCCGAGGATGTGCTGGATCGCATCTGGGCACGGTTCCCGACCGCCGACGCGACCCTGATCGCCTACACCCAACACCCCGAGACGGGCTGGGCGCTCCTGGAACGCAGCGCCGACCACCTTCCCGACGCCGTGCTGCGACAGACCATGCTCGTCAACCAGGACACCTGGCGCCTTCCCGACGGCACCCACGGCCGCCTCAACCCATCGAGCCGCATCACCGCCGAAGCCGCCCACCACGGCCTCCGAACATTCACCCACCGCGCCGACCTGGAAGCCCGGTTCGCCAGCGCTCCCGACAACCCCGAACTCGCCAAGGCCGTCCGGGCGGCCCTCGACGACCTCCCGCGACATCGCGACCTCCCCGCACTCCTGAACCACACCCGCGATCTACTGCACAGCAACCTGAACACGCGCACACCGTTCGGCTCAGGTCGGCCCGCGACGCCGATCAGCACCACGGACGCCGCCCAGCTGGCGCACCTCGTGAAGAACCGGCACGCCCGAGACTTCGCGCTCGCGTCGATCACCAAAGCCACCGCACCCCGCCATCTGGCGCTGTGGAGCGAAGTCCTCAACCACACGCCCAGCAGCTTCGCCGCGGTGCCGGCAGTAATCGCCGGGATCGCAGCCTGGGTCGCCGGCGACGGCGCCAGCGCCAACATCGCCCTGACCCGAGCACAAGCCGCCACAACCCGCCTCCGCGCGTCCGGGCCTGCCGAGTTGCTGGAAGCCGTCATCGACCAAGTGCTGCCGCCCTCGGCCTGGCCCTCGGTCCGAGGCCGGATTCTGGAACACGCCGGCCAGGCCGTCCACCACGCCCTCATCACCCACATCCGCGGCGCCCAGACCACCACCCCGGCAGCCAACGTATTCGCGCCTGAGGCTGGACGCTCCCGTCCAACGACGACGCACACCGGACCCACGCTGTAGCTCCCGGCGCGCCGTGCTGGCGCACCTGGTGGGCATGAGGAAACACACTCCCGAACCCGTGCCCATGCCGGTCACGATCCCGACCGTCCTGCTCCAAGTCCGCGCCGACGGCACCGTGGACGCCACCATCGACGGCCACCCCCTGCTCCCACCAGAAGGAATCGGCCGATGGCGGCGATCATCGCTGCCGCAGATCATCGACCACGCCAGCACCGACCGGACCATCCCCGTGCGGATCGAAGTCCACGAAGTCGACCAGACCGTCTTCACCGACATCATCAGCGCCCGCCCACGCCAACCCACCCCAACCGTCGAGACCGACCCCGAGCGGGGACCACGCCGCGGCCGACGCGCACTCCCACCCCAATCCCCGCACCTCGTCGAAGTCAGCGGGGACGGGTTCGTGCCGGGCGAAGACGTAGCCCTCGCCGTCATCGTCGCCCATACCGACGCCACCGGAACCGGCACGGCTCGGGCCATCGTCGATCTCGACGACCTGTCGACCGGAGCGACCAGCGAGGTGCTCCTGTTTGGCCGCATCTCGGGCACGAGCGCGGTCCGGCGGCTCGCATGACCCAACGGCAGTCCGGGAGCTTGGGTGACGAACTCACCAACGCCGCCCTCATCGGTCTGATCGGCATCTTCTGCATCGGCCTCGTCTTCCGCGCGGCCGGCACCATCACCGCGTTCCTAACTGGAACACCCAACCCTGCAGCGGGTGCAGCGGGCGGTATCGCCGTGCTGTTCAACCCCGCCGACCCCGCCACGGCGCTGGGCGCGGACGGACTCAACCCGGTCATCTACTGGCTCGTCAGCACCGGCCTGCTCAGCGGCCTCACCGCCACCGCCGTGTGGGTGTGGACCCTCCTGCGCCGTCAGACTCGTAAAGCCGAGACCGACCCGCACCGGCTCGCCGGAACCGCCACCAGCCACGAGGTGAAGACGACCGCCTCCTCGAAAGCACTCCTGCGCCGCGCCAGCACACTGCGACCCTCCCTGGAATCGCCCACACCGCAGGATGTGGGCTATCTGCTCGGGGCCAGCCGCGGCACGAAGGTGTGGGCATCCGTCGAGGACTCGATCCTGCTGATCGGCCCACCCCGCTCCGGCAAAGGCCTCCATGTCGT
>JBDHZN010000138.1:0-9785 GCA_039811845.1 Micropruina sp.
GAACTGCACGAACTGCTGGAACACCTCACGATTCCGCAGGTCGCCCCCGCCCTGGACGGCATCCGCACCATCCTGGACGCTCTGATCTCGGTCGGCTTGGGCTATCTGAGTCTGGATCGTGAGTCGTCCAGCCTCTCCGGTGGTGAGGCGCAGCGGGTCAAGATCGTGCGTCACCTGGGTGGGGCCCTCACCGACGTCAGCTACGTCTTCGACGAGCCCTCCATCGGTCTGCATCCGGCCGACGTGCTGCGGCTGACCCGGCTGCTGCAACGGCTGCGGGACGCCGGCAACACCGTGCTGGTGGTGGAGCATCACCCGCAGGTGATCCGGATCGCCGACCACGTCGTCGATATGGGACCCGGCGCGGGCCACGACGGTGGCCGGATCCTGTTCGAAGGAACGCCGCAGGCGCTGACCGGCAGCGATACACCGACCGGGCGCGTGCTCGCGCAACGCCTCACGGTGAAGCAGCAGGCGAGCTCCGCGCGCTCCTGGGTGTCGGTGAAGAACGCGCGAGCCCGGAACCTGACCGGTTTCGACGTCGACATTCCGATCGGGGTGCTGACGGCGGTCACCGGTGTGGCGGGCTCGGGCAAGAGTTCGCTGGCCACCCTGGAACTGCCGCGGCAACAACGCCGGTTCATCGTGGTGGGGCAGGACGCCCTGCGCGGCGGCGTCCGGTCCACCTCGCTCAGCGTGCTCGGGGTCGCGGAGAGCATTCGCAAAGCGTTCAGCGAGGCATCGGGGCTGGAGCCGGCCTGGTTCAGCTTCAACTCCAAGGGCGCCTGCCCGGGCTGCAACGGCAAGGGCTACATCACCACCGAACTCGCCTTCCTCGACGACGTGGCCACTCCCTGCGACGCCTGTGACGGATCCCGGTTCAATCCGACGGCGCTGGCCGTCGCCATCGACGGCCGGACGATCGCCGATGTGCTGGCGATGACCGCGGACGAGGTCGCCCAGCTGTTCGCCGGACGTCCCGACATCGTCGCCGCGGTGGGCTGGATGGACCGCGTCGGCCTCGGCTACGCCGCCGTCGGCCAGTCGCTGGACACGTTGTCCGGCGGCGAGAAGCAGCGGCTGCTGATCGCCCGCCATCTGGCGTCATCGACCGATCTGGCGTCGGAGTGGATCGTGCTCGATGAGCCCACCACCGGCCTGCATCCCAGCGACGTCGACCGGATCAACCTGCTGTTCGACGACCTGCTCGATCTCGGCACCACGCTGGTGGTGGTGGAGCACAACCTGCGCGTGGTGGCGCGGGCCGACCACGTCATCGACATCGGTCCGGGTGCGGGCATCGACGGCGGACGCCTGGTGTTCGCCGGCCCGCCGGCCGAGCTGGTCGACGACGAGTCTTCACTGACCGGACGAGCTCTCGCGATCGCTTCCTCCGCCGGTTGAGCTGGTCGGCGCCCGCGGGGCGACCTTGCCCGCACCCGACCCCCGGCTGAGGCGGCTGATCAGGTGGGCAATGACCCACAGCGCCCCGCCGACGATCACCCCGGCCGTGAACAGCAGGCCGTGCCCATCGCCGAGTCCGAGCCAGCTGGCCAGCCCGATGACCGGCCCGACGAGCCCGATGAACCGGTCCCGGCCGGTGCCGGCGCAGATCAACGCAGCGCAGAGCGTGGCCGCGGTGAAGTAGGTCGCACCGGAGCTGCCCGCCGTGTAGGCGTCCGTGTTGGCGGCTGCGACCCGGTAGCCGGCGAGGGCCGCGATAGCTCCGACCGGTGCCCAGGCTCCGGTTGCCCAGATTCCGAGGGCGAGTAGGCCTCCCCAGTACCACTCGGCCAGCGCCATCACCGCGGCCGCCGTCACAAGATTGAAGAACGCGCCAATGACCCCACCGTCCTGAACGAAGGGGGCGGTCAGCGGGCGCCACCAGTCGGGGTTCGACGGGTCGTTGCGCAGCACGTTCAGGGTGCCCGGCCAGATCACCTCGGCCAGCGCGCCGACGGTCAGCAGGACGAGCAGCGCCAGTGCGGCGATCGGCAGCCGCTTCGCGGAGGCCAGCCCGCGGAGTTCCTTCTCCAGGTCGAGCTCTTCTTTCGTGACGGCTCGCTTGCGCGCCAGGAGTCATATTCCGGCGCGGATTGCCGTGAGGATCAGCACCGCCTCGATCGTCCGTTCGATGATCATCGTGAACCCACTTTGAACGTTGTTCGAATCGCCTCCAGCGTAGGCAGGGTTTGAACGGTGTTCAATAGTCGTTATCATCGGGTACGTGGACACCGGCCAGATCACCATGGCATCGCTTGAGGTGGTGGACGAGGTCGGCCTGGAGAGGCTGACCATGAGGCTGGTGGCCGATAGGCTCGGCGTCCAGGTCGGCGGCCTCTACTACCACCTGCCTGACAAGGCGGCACTGCTGCGCTCGATGGCCAACGAGCTGTGTGCACGAGCGCTGGCAGCCATCGACGAAGTGCCGCCGTCGCCGAGTTGGCCGGACGCGGTGGCGCAGGCATGCGGTCGTCTGCGTGCGACGCTGCACGCCCATCGCGACGGGGCGTTGATCCTGGCGAGCGGACCGCTGAACGGCAGTCTGGGATCCCTGGCGCTGATGGAACGCCTGATCGAACTTGTGCAGCGCGGCATCCCGGCCGGACGTGCGAACCTGGCGGCCGACACTCTGATGGCCTACCTCACCGGATTCGTCCACCAGGAGCAGTTGCAAGCGGCCAATCCCTATCCGTTCCCGGTGCCGATCGAAGAGATGCGGGGTCGCTTCCCCTTGGTGTTCCGCTCGTCGGACGACGATGAGGACGCGATGTTCGATGCCGCGGTGCGATCCATCCTCGCCGGGTTCGCTTCCTAGGTTCGGGTGCGAGCGCGAAATCGGGGAACCCGACAGCCGCCTCCTCTGCGCCGCGACGCGATGGATCGCTCGGCGGTCCCGCTCGATGCGCGGCTGAGGGGCAGGTCCCGGTGGGCCGTGCCGGTCGTCCGGCGTGCGTCCAGTAAACTGCACCCTCGTGGCTCCCGCTGATCTGCTTTCCGACCTCGCCGAACTCGACAAGACGCTGACGTCGATCGAGACGGTGCTCGACCCCGCGGCCAAGAAGCAGCAGATCGATGAACTGCAGGAGCAGGCGTCCGCGCCCGATCTGTGGAACGACCAGGAGAACGCCCAGCGGGTGACCTCCCGGTTGTCGGCGCTGCAGGCCGAGGTCGACCGGCTGACCGCCCTGCGGCAGCGTGTCGACGACCTGAGCGTGCTGATCGAACTCGGTCAGGAGGAGTCCGATCCGGACACCCTCGCCGAAGCAGAGCGGGAACTCAGCCGGCTGTCCACCGACATCCAGGCGCTCGAGGTCCGCACCCTGCTCAGCGGCGACTACGACGAGCGGGACGCCGTGGTCACCATCCGCTCCGAAGCCGGGGGAGTGGACGCCGCCGACTTCGCCGAGATGCTGCTGCGGATGTACCTGCGTTGGTCGGAGCGGCACGGCTATTCCGCCGACGTCTACGACATCTCCTACGCCGAAGAGGCCGGCATCAAATCGGCTACCTTCACAGTCAAGGCACCGTTCGCCTACGGCACGCTGAGCGTCGAGCAGGGCACCCACCGGCTGGTCCGGATCAGCCCGTTCGACAACCAGGGCCGGCGCCAGACGTCCTTCGCCGGCGTCGAGGTGCTGCCGGTCACCGAGGATGCCGACCACATCGACATCCCCGAGGCCGACGTCCGGGTGGACGTGTTTCGTAGCTCGGGTCCCGGTGGGCAGAGCGTCAACACCACTGACTCCGCCGTCCGGCTGACACACCTGCCGACAGGCATCGTGGTCAGCTGCCAGAACGAGAAGAGCCAGCTGCAGAACAAGGTGGCGGCGATGAAGGTGCTGCAGTCCCGGCTGCTGGAGCGTGCCCGGCGTGACCGCGAGGCCGAGCTGAACGCGCTGAAGGGCGACGGTGGCAACTCGTGGGGTTCGCAGATGCGTTCTTACGTGCTGCACCCCTACCAGATGGTCAAGGATCTGCGCACCGACTACGAGGTGGGCAGCCCGGACGCCGTCTTCGACGGCGACCTGGACGGCTTCATCGACGCCGGCATTCGCTGGCGTCGCCAGCAGGGGGAGCGCTGATCCTCGCGCCTGGCGTGACCCGAGCGTCCACCCTGAAACGCTCGCCGAACTATTTTGGGCTCGCTGAATTCAGCGAGCCCAAATAGTTCGGCGAGCGGTGGGAGTGCGGGCGGGCGTGGCGTTCCAGGACGCGGCACGGACCTCGCCTACACTCGACCGTGGTCGGCTGAGTGTTTCTCAGGAACTTCCCCCATCATCGAGACCGACCGGAGCCGCACCGTGATCACGTTCGAAGACGTCACCAAGATCTACGAGGGTCAACGCCGGGCCGCGCTGTCCGACGTGAGCGTCACCATCGACAAGGGAGAGTTCGTCTTCCTGGTCGGTAGTTCCGGTTCGGGCAAGTCGACGTTCATCAGGCTGGTGCTGCGCGAGTACCGGGCCACCAAGGGCCGCATCTTCGTGGCCGGCAAGGACCTCGGCCGGCTGCACGGCTGGAAGGTCCCCGGTCTGCGCCGCCAACTGGGGGTGGTCTTCCAGGACTTCCGGCTGTTGCCCGGCAAGACCGTGCTCGAGAATGTGGCCTTCGCGCTGCAGGTGATCGGCAAGCCGACGGCGACGATCAAGCGGGTCGTCCCGGAAACCCTCGAGCTGGTCGGTCTGAACGGCAAGGAGAACCGGCTTCCCGAAGAGCTCTCCGGCGGTGAGCAGCAGCGGGTGGCGATCGCCCGGGCGTTCGTGAACCGTCCGGCGATCCTGTTGGCCGACGAGCCGACCGGCAACCTCGACCCGACCACCAGCATCGGCATCATGAAGCTGCTCGACCAGATCAACCGCACCGGCACCACCGTCGTGATGGCCACCCACGACGCGACGATCGTCGACCAGATGCGCAAACGGGTGATCGAACTCGTGGACGGCGAACTCGTCCGCGACCAGAGCAAGGGCGTCTACGGCTACCAGTGAGCACCGTGATGAACCTGGCCCGCCCGTCCCGAATCCTCGAAGGAGTCCGCCATGCGGCACACCCTGCGTGAGGCCTGGTCCGGCCTACGCCGAAACCTGACCATGACCTTCGCCGTCATCATCACCATGTGGGTCTCGCTGACCCTGTTCGGCGGCGGCCTGCTCGGCGCCCAACAGGTCGAACTCGCCAAGGGCCGCTGGTACGACAAGATCGAGATCAGCGTCTTCCTGTGCGTGAAGGCCTCGTCGGGTCGCAACTGTGAGCCCGGCCAAGACGCCACGGACGCCCAGAAGCAGGCGATCCGGACCGCGCTGGAGACCAACTCCGAGGTCGAGACCGTCTACTACGAGAGCAAGGCCGACACCTGGGAGGACTTCAAGCGGGTCTACAAGGATTCGCCGGTGCTGGCCGACATGAGCGTCGATCTGATGCAGGACTCCTTCCGGGTGAAGCTGAAGGATCCCGAGCAGTACGAGGGTGTGGTGTCCGCGATCGCCGGCCTGCCCGGCGTCCAAGCGGTTCAGGACCTGCGGCAGTATCTGAATCCGCTGTTCCAATGGCTGAACATCGCCAAGTGGGCCACCATCGGGCTCAGTCTGTGGCTGCTTCTCGCAGCCGCGCTGCAGATCGCCACCACCATCAAGATGGCTGCCTTCTCGCGCCGTCGCGAGCTGGGGATCATGCGGCTGGTGGGTGCCTCCAACTGGTACATCATGCTGCCGTTCTTGATCGAATCTCTCGTCGCAGCCCTCGCTGGCGCGGCTTTAGCCTGCGGATCGCTTGCTGCGATCGAAAAATTCCTGATCATAGACAGGGCTCAACCCTCACTTAAGAGTATCGAGTGGATTGGCTGGTCCCACGTCGGTTTGGCAATGCTCGGCGTTGTCGCCGTTGGTGTCGTCCTTTCGATCGTTCCGACAGTGATAGCCACTCGTAAGTATTTGAGGGTCTGAGCCTCCCGGAGGGCCCTCAACCGAACCGATTGGGGCCCCATCGTGAATCAGGTGTCTTCCCCCACCTGCCGAACCACGAAGGAAACGTCGCTCAGCACCGCCAGGCGCCTGTGGCGTCCGCTGGTCGCGGTACTCGCCATCGGCCTGACCGTGAGCCTGGGCTCGCCGGCAGCCGCCGACGGCCTGAAGGATCGTCGCGACGACGTCCGCAAAGCGATCGTGTCGTCGAAGTCGGACGTCGCAGACTCGAAGGCCGAAGTCTCCAAGGCCATCCAGAACCTGGCCAAGGCACAGGCCGCGCAGGCCAAGGCGCAGCGGAAGCTGGACGCCGCCAACCAGGCCGTCAACGATGCGCGGGCGCTCGACGCCGCGATCGGACGCCGGCTGGCGGAGGCCCGGAAGAAGCTGGCCGCAGCCAAGAAGGCGGTCGCCAAGGCGAAAGCCGAGGTGGACGCCCAGCTGCAGATGATGGGTGCGGCGGCCCGTGAGGCCTACCAGCAGCAGACCGACCTGGTCGGCCTGAGCGTGGTGTTCGACTCCGCCGACACCGGCGACCTGTCCCAGCGACTGCAGTGGTCGACGACCATCTTCGACGCGACCAGCGCGCAGATGGCGCGGCTGCGTGAACTGCAGGCCAAGCTGGAGGCGGCCGAGAAGGCGCAGGCGGTCATCGAGAAGCAGATCGCCGCCGACAAGGCCGAAGCCGAGGCCAACCTGGCTCAGATGAAGGTCCTGCAGGGCAAGGCGGCGCTGGCCCGCAACGCTGTCGCGACGAGCGTGGCGAAGCTCGCAGTCGCCCGCAAGGCGGCGCAGGCCGACCTGAACGCCGAGCAGGCCAAGTTCCGCCAGCTGCAGGCGCAGGACGCGGCGATCAGCGCGCAGATCCGGCGCCGGGCCGAGATCGCCCGCAAGAAGGCCGCGGCGGCCGAGGCGAAGCGCCGGGCCGCGGAAGCCAGGCGCAAGGCCGCGGCGAAGAAGGCGGGCAAGCGCTACGTGCCCCGGACGACCGTCTCTCGCGAGTCGTCCCGAGGATTCATCCGCCCGGTCAACGCACCCGCAGGCTCGCCGTTCGGGCTTCGCTACCACCCGATCCTGCACGTCTGGCGGATGCACCGCGGCACCGACTTCGGCGCCGCCTGCGGCACCCCGATCCGGGCGGCGGCGAGCGGCCGGGTGGCCAGCGCGTACCGCCAGGGCGGTTTCGGCAACTACACCGTCATCGACCACGGCCGGATCAGGGGCAAGTACGTCTCGACCGGTTATGCCCACCAGTCGCGGATCATCGTCCGTACCGGACAGCGGGTCAAGCAGGGCCAGCTGATCGGCTATGTCGGCACCACCGGCCTCTCCACCGGCTGCCACCTGCACCTGCAGGTCTACGTCAACGGTGGTGTGGTCAACCCGATGAACTGGCTCTGAATCAGCCTGATCGCGCTCCCTTGGTAAGCTGTCGGTTTCCATCGACCAGCACCTGACCAGGGGAGCGCGACCATGCCACGCGAAAAGGGCCGGATCATGGTCGCCCAAAACCGCCGGGCGCGCCATGACTACCACCTGTCCGACCACTTCGAGGCGGGCCTGGTGCTCACCGGCACCGAAGTGAAGTCGCTGCGGTCGGGCCGGGCGTCCTTGGCGGATGCCTTCGCCACCGTCGACGACGGCGAGGTCTGGCTGCGCAACGCCTACATTCCCGAATACGCCTTCGGCACCTGGACGAACCACGCCGCCCGGCGCAACCGCAAGCTGCTGCTGCACCGCCGCGAGATCGACAAGCTCGAGCGGGCCACCACCGGTTCGGGGCGCACCATCGTCCCGCTGGCGCTGTACTTCCTGGACGGCTACGCCAAGGTCGAACTGGCCGTCGGCACCGGCAAGAAGGCTTGGGACAAGCGCCAGACCATCGCCGAACGCGACGCCAATCGGGACGCCGCCCGCGAGTTGGCCGCCCGGAACCGCGGCGAGTGACCCGCACCGCTGGTTGAGCTTGTCGAAACCCGCACACTGCTGGTTGAGCCTGTCGAAACCTCTTGAGTTGTCTTTGCGCCGGGTCTCGACAAGCTCGACCAACGAGGCGGGGCCGGCGCTACCAGCTGACCTTGAGTTGATCCAGGAATGACTCCAGGACGGCGGCGTCCCCGGTGACCGTGTAGTTGCGACCGCGGTTCCATAGGCCGGCGTAGACCCCGCGCGCGCTCCCGGTGACCCGGGTGCCGGCGGTGTCGGACGCCCCGACCCGAGCCGTGCAGCCGTCCGGAGTGAGCGACACCGTCCAGGCGCCCAGCCCGTCGTCGGTGGTGACCGCGATCTCGGCCGGCTCCGGACGGCGCGGGCCGTACTTGGGCCGCGGCGCAAACCCGAGCAGCAACTCGTCGATGCCGTCCCTGGCGAGCGCGGGGGAGAACCACAACTCGTCCGGACGGGGCGCGCGCCCCAGCTTGGCCGTCATCGCGTCGATCGCGTGAACGGTGGTCTCGTGGCATTGTCGGCGGGTCCAGGCCTGCCGTGGCGGGGAAGCGTCGAACAGGAAAAACGGGACGTCGAGGTCCTCCGGGGCCGCGGCGAGCGCGTTGAGCAGATCGACCAGACCGTCGTCCAGCCACTCCAGCAGATCGACGGACGCGGCCGCCTCGGCTTCGACGTCGGCGTCCGGGCGAGGCTTCACGCCCCGAACATTCGCGGTCGCCCAACGGTGGATGAGCCCCTGATGAGTGACCAGGTCGCGCACCGTCCAGCCGGGACACGTCGGCACCGGCGCGTCCAGACCCGCTGCCGCGGCGTTGTTGCGGAGCACGGCCGTGGCATCGCCGATCCCCTCGCCGAGATCGCGGAAATCCAGGGTGTTGGGCATGTCCTCACCGTAGAGCCTCCACTCGGTCGAGAACTCCACAGCCGTCAGGTGGAGAAGATCATGGACACCCGAGCCGTCCCGCCGGCGGTTTTCGACACGAGTTGTTCTCGCCGGGGCGAGAGCCGAGGCAGCCCGGCGCACCCTGAGCTGAGGCATCCGGGCTCAAGCAGGGCCGCGCCCGATATGGCGCACAGGCACGACGAGGAAAGCTATGTCGCATGACCCAGGACTTCTTCGCACCCGTTGACAGCGTCTCCAAGCAGGATCGCGACGGCGCCGAGCGGCGCCTTCGTGAAGCGTACGGACTCGGCCGGATGGACGCCGCCGAGTTCGAGGCCAGAATGTCGCGCGTGATCACCGCCGAACGGTTGGAGGAACTGGCCGCCGCGGTGGACGGCCCGCTGCCTTTCGCCGGGGCTGGATCCGGCTATCGCGGCTATCAGCCGTCCGGTGCGGTCTCGGGTGAGGTGCTGCTGGTACGGCCGCCCAGCGCCGATCGCAGCAACGTGACCGCCGCCGTTGCCCACCTCTCGGCGTTCCTGTTCTGGTTGTTCGGACCGCTGGTGGTGTGGGCGATCAGTCCGGCGGGCTCATACGCCAAACGCGAGGCGGCGAAGGCGTTCAACTGGCAGCTGGTGGCTTCGGCGGTCGGGCTGGCGGCGTCCGCGGTGGGCTGGATCCTGCCGGGCGACGGTAACCCGGTGGCCCGGATCTGGATGGTCGTGTGGGTCGTGCTCACCATCCTGGGCGCTGTCGGTGCGGCCCGCGGCAAGGACTGGCGCAACCCCGTCCGGGCCGTGGTGCCCTGGGAAGTTTTGTCCGAGGGCAAACGTTGATAGACTGACACGCTCGTCCGGACCGCTGGTCTGGACGGGATGACAACTCAACAGGGGGTGACTGGTTTCGACTCGGGACGGTAGTCCCAGGAGAAGCGGGCCGAGGATCCAAGGACATCTCGTTAACGATCCTTGGAAAACCAATAACTGCCGACA
>JBDHZN010000139.1:0-9744 GCA_039811845.1 Micropruina sp.
GAAAGGGGTCCCCGCGCACCCGGAAGAGCTCACTTACCCTTGCTGCCTTTCGGCCCTGGGGGAGTTGGGCGAGGTACCGCCGCGCGGGGACCTTGGCCACCAGTGTAGGGGACGCCGACCGGTGCCCTGACCACGGGCCGCCCGGCGGCTGCGACAAGCCTGTTCAGGAACGGTCCGGGCGTCCGAGCTCCGTGGTGAATCGCGAATTGGCCAGCACCGGCAGGGCTGCCCGCGCGCCCCGGACGGCGTCCAGGTCGAGGTCGATGACGGCCAGTCGCGGCTCGGCGTCCAGCTCCAGCAGGATCTCGCCGAGGGGATCGACCACCAGTGAGTGCCCCACCCCGGTCGGACGGCGCGCGCCCGGCAGTGGGTCCGG
Organism: Micropruina sp.; assembly: GCA_039811845.1. Taxonomy (GTDB): domain Bacteria; phylum Actinomycetota; class Actinomycetes; order Propionibacteriales; family Propionibacteriaceae; genus Micropruina. Next base: position 377 of record JBDHZN010000139.1, read on the forward strand.
ATCGGACGGCGGTTCGGCCTGGTCGACGGCGACTATGAAGCAGGTGGCGTCCAGGGCTCGCGCGACGGCCAGCGACCGCCATTGCTCCACTTTCCGCTCGCCGGCCGCCCAGGACGCCGGCACCACGATCAGCTGGGCGCCCGCGCCGGCCAACTGCTTGTAGAGCTCGGGGAATCTGACGTCGTAACAAGTACTCAGCCCACACACCACGCCGTCGACGGCGACCGTCACCACAGCGTTCCCGGGCTCGATCTGATCCGATTCCAGGTAGCCGTAGGCGTCGAACAGATGCAGCTTGTCGTAGTGCGCGTCGAGGTCCGGCCCGGCGACCAGCAGGGTGTTGCGCACCTTGCCGTTGCGGCCGGGGGTGAACAGCCCGACGATGACCGTCACTCCGGCGTCCACCGCGGCCTGCCGGACGGCGTTCGCCCACGGGCCGTCCAAGGGCTCGGCGGCCTCGATCCGGGGGCGGGCGAACGAGCAGCTCATCGCCTCCGGGAAGACCACCAGCCGGGCGCCGGCGGTGGCGGCGCGTCCGATCTGCTCCAGCACCAACTCGAGGTTGGCGGCCGGGTAGGTGCCAGCGGTGAACTGGGCGAGCGCTATTCGCATGGGCTCAGCCTGCCACCGCGAACCCGAGCGGGTTGGCAACCTTTCCGGGCCGCGTCTCGTAAGACAGGGTGAGGAGCACGAAAGGGGCGCCATGTTCAGACTGTCGACCGCAGAGCGGGATGCCGAGTTCGCCCGCTTCGCCACCAAGTCGGGTGGCTCGTTGAAGCGGACGGCCTACCTGCTGACCGGCGATCGCGAACTGGCCGCCGACCTGACCCAGGAGGCGCTGTTGCGCACCTATCTGGCCTGGCACCGGGTCCGGTCCACTGAGGCGTCCGCCTATACGAGGCGCACCGTGGTGAATCTGACCATCGACCGGTGGCGCCGCCGGGAGGCGACCGCCGTCGAGACCCCGGATCGCACCGACCCTACGACGGCCACAGCCGCGTCGACGACCACGACCAGGTGGTCCGGATGCTCGAATCACTACCGCCGCAACAGCGCCGCGTCATCGTGCTGCGCTACTACAACGACCTGTCGGAGGCCGACACCGCCGCCTGTCTCGGCATCGGCGTCGGCGCGGTGAAATCAGCCGCGTCGCGCGGGCTGGCGGCGTTGCGTGCCCTCTACACACCCACGGACGGGAGGAACTCGTGATGTCCGATCTCGAAGAGTTGCTGCGTACCGACCTGCGGGACGCCGCCGATACGTTGCCCGCCGACCTCGACGTCGACGAGTTGCTCGATCAGGGCCACCGGCCGCGCCGCGCCCGCACCGGACGCCGGAGCCTGGCCGCAGTGGCGGCGGTCGTGGTGGTCAGCCTGGCCGGTTGGGCGGGCCTCGCCCATCGCACCACGACCGGTGTGCCCGACCCGGCGTCCACATCGACGATGGTGGACACGGTGTCGTTCTTCACCTTCTACTCCGAGCCGGGCAATGTGCCGGGTCTCCCGTACGCCACGATCACCGCCAGGGCCACGGACGGCGTCCTGACCTTGACGGCTCAGAAGCACAAGTCGGACTCCCGCGTGCAACTGGCGTCCGTGCCGCTGAACCCGGCAGTGGCAACCGGCACCCCGATCTCACCGCGGCTCTCCCTATGGGTGATCCCGGGTCAGGTCGACTGGGTGACTGTGCAGACCAAGGACCCCTCCATCGGTTCCTACTCCCCACGGCACGGCTTCATTTCCTCGGTCGGGATGACCGTGGTGATCACCGACGCCGAGCGGGAACAGAAGTCGAAGGACTGGGTCGACGGCGTGATCTGGAGGGCCACGGACGGCACCCTGCACAGCAGCGCGGGGACGATCCTCGACACCGCAGTACTGCCGCTGTCGGACACCTCGCTGACGGTCTACCGCGACCCGGGGCTCAAGGTGGTCAGCTTCTTCGACGCCACGGAGGGGCAGGGTTTCACCAGCACCCGGGACGACCGGCCGGCCCGTGTCGTGGTGAAGACCCAGATCGCGCGAGGAAGTTTCGCCGACGGCTGGGAGCAGTTCGCCGTGGGAATTCTGCCGGCAGGTGCCCACGACCCGCGGGTGACCACGTCCGCCAAGAACGCCGAAGTGGTGACCGGCACCCTGCAACCGAGCGGTGCGGTGGTGTTCGTCGCCCGGAACCGATCGGCGACCGAGCCGAACGGCTGCCTCGTCACCAAGGTCACCTACACCGACGCTGACGGCCAGGCCCGGAGCTACCGCCCGTGACCCCGGTCGCGAGCGCCACAGTTTGGCCGCCGTCGCGGTGGCCCGGTATCCTCTCCGACGGAGGATTCGCCTAGAGGCCTATGGCGCTCGCTTGGAAAGCGGGTTGGGTTCACGCCCTCACGAGTTCGAATCTCGTATCCTCCGCCACGCGGAACATGGCTCCCACAAGCCCTTATAGATGAAATTCGTCTCTCGCCGTGCCTCATGTCGAGATTCCATGCCCCCAATATGCCCCCAAATTCCGAGCGCTCGAACGCCCGGGCACAGCAGTCGGGGCGGCACTCGTCGAAGTAGCCGTACTTTGAGCATGTCGAGGACCACCGGCGACGGGTCGGCCCACGCCAGACGTCGCTCTTCCTCATAAGCCTCAGCATCCAGTTGCACCTTGGACTTAGCCTGGGTCAACGGCACGCCTGCCAAGGCGCCAATCCGGACCTAATCCCGCACGCTCTTCGCAGTGGCGAGATTGAGCAGGGCTCTCGTCCAGCGAGTGCAGGCTTGGGAGGCTCTCGAGCACCCCAGCCGACTCTGCCGCAGACTCGACGTCGAACACGACCACCTCGACGGCCGCCCCAGTAGTGGTGGCCAGCACCCCGTTGAGCCGTTCATTGAAAGACCCGAAGGATGAGAAGGGGGCGAACACGCCGATCCTGCGCACGCCCTTGCGAGCCCGGGAGGCTGCTGTCGCCTTGGCACGAACTCGAGCTGCTGCCGTCGACCTACTCAACAACTCACACAATCTAACTACAGTGATATCGTGTGAGCATGAGTGTTGAGGTGAGCCTGGCTGAGGTGCTGGCCCGGCACAACGTCGGAATCAGCAGCGCGGAGTTCCTGGCCGAACTCGACGCGGACCTATCCCGCGTCGCCGATCCGGCCGCCGCACCGCTGAGCGCCGTCGAGGCGGCGTTCCTGCGTGAGCATGCCGGCCCGGCCGCCGGTGCAGTTCTCGACGCTGACCCTGCTGTTCTCGTCCAGGGCGCTCGCCGTGCAGAGGTGTCGCGGATGGTCGAGCTCGTGGCCGTCAGTGTGGGGATCGCCGAGGCGGCACTGCTGCTGGGCGTGGACCGTAGCCGCGTCTCCCAGCGGCTGACGGCCGGCAGTCTGTGGAGCTTCCGGCTGGGTCGCAGCCGGCGGCTACCCCGCTGGCAGTTCACCCCGGACGGACCCAGCCTTCCCGGCCTGGAGGTGCTCGTCGCAGCCATCCCGGCCGGGCTGTCGCCGGAATCGGTGGCCGGATTCATGAACACCCCGCAGCCCGAACTCGAAGGACGCACCCCGACCGCCCATCTGTCAGGCGGTGGTGATCCCGGGCCGGTCGCCGAACTGGTCGCCGGTCTCGGCCTATGGTGACCCGCTCAAAGGTGCCGCGCACCCCGCCCGCGGATCTCATCCACAAGCCGGGCGACATCCTCATTACCCGGCCACTCCTGTGGCGGATTCACCGCACCCAGGGCTCACGCGTTCTCCCCTGGAACCAGCCGCGCACCTTCGGCCCGATCCCGACAATGCGCTACGACCCACAACCCCACCCCGCAGCCACGTCCACCGAAGGAGTGCTGTACACAGCCACCAGCCTCGCCACCGCCCTCGCCGAGACCTTCCAGGCCACGCGTGTCATCGACTCCGGCAGCTTTGGACCCCAGGTAACCGCGTGGACGCCGACCCGCGACCTCCGGCTGCTCGACCTGACCGGGAGCTGGGCGCTCCGCAACGGCGCCGGGTTTGCTCTCGCCACCGCCCCCAAGAGCGTCTGCAGAGCGTGGTCACGGCAAATCCGAGCAACCTGGCCCGACCTTGACGGGCTTTGGGCACCGTCCACCATGACCGGCGACGCCAATGTGGTGCTGTGGAACCCTGGACGGACCAGTCTCCCTGCCGCACCTGACTTCTCCAGGCCCCTCGCAGAGCCCACTGTGCACGCGATCGCCAGCCGGATCGCGCGACAGGAACTCGGCTACCGATTGATCTGAGTCTCGGGAAGGCGAGCACGGGGCGAACGACGCCGAGCTAGATGGCAGCACCGACGCGTACGCCGGTCATATCACTCCGAACTCGAGCCTCATCCCCCGCAGCTGATAGCCCTCGATCAAGTTGTCCCAACCGATCGTCGGCTCAGCGACGATCCGCGGGTTCAACGCGAACAATCGGGTCAGCAACAGGTCCGTCTCGAGCAGCGCCAGCGGCTGGCCGGGGCAGCGGTGCGCTCCGTCGCCGAAGCTCAACGCGGCTGCATTCACTCCAGTACTCACCGGACGGCCCGGGCAGATGTCGAGCGGATCGTCACCGACCGCCGCCACATCGGCGTTGGCCGGCCGGATGCACACGTCGACCAGGTCGCCGGACGGGATCGTCCACGACTGGTTGCCCTCAGTCACCTCGATCGACTCGGACGTCCGCCGGTACAGATGGCCGACCACCGGCTCCAGCCGGATCAGTTCGTTCAAGATGGCGAAGCGCTCGGTCTGCCCGGCCGTCCGATATCGCTCCAACAAGGTGCGATGCTCCAGCAGGTGCCAGGCGCACATGACGATGAACTCGCGCGTGGTGACCATGCCGGCGGTGCCGTAGGTGACGCATTCGACCAGGATGTCGGCGTCGGTGTAGCCCTCGTCGAGCAGGTGGCTGATCACGTCCCCGCGCCCCCGGCGGCGACGCGTCCGGATCGCCGGCCGGACGTCGGCCAGGTAGAACCTGCCGATCGGCACCAGCGCGTTGACCGCCGCCTTCGCCCACATCGCCTTCGTGCGACCGAAGTCGGGACGGGTGACGTCCACCGGCGGCTGGTTGAAGAAGCTGACCAGCCGCGGGGCCATCCGCGACGCGGGGGCATGGGTGAGTCCGACCACCTCGGCGGTCACCTCGACCGTGTACAGCAGCGCCAAGTCATCCAGGCAGCAGGTACCGGCGGCGATCGCTGAGCCGAGCAGTCGATCGGCGCACGCCGACGCTATTCCGGCGTACCGCTCCTCGACCACCTTCGGCGCGAAGAACCGGGCCACCTTGCTGCGCTGCTCGTCATGCAGCGGACCGTCCGACACCAGGATCGGATGATGCCGCAAGTACCCCTTCGGGATCGCCTCGGCGGTGAAGCCGGCCTGCGTAGTGGCGTGCCGGGCGCGCAGCACCTGCCGGGCCAGTGCCAACGAGCGAATCCGCCAAACGCCGTCCGCATGCTCAACCCGCGGGGCATCACCCTCCCCCGGCCGGAGCGCGCGGCGACGATTGATCCCGCTCATCGGGCCACTCCTCCACCCTGCAGGGCGGTTGTCCGGCCGGCCGTCGGCTGCCAGGCTCGCAACACGACCAGGAGGCACGGATGAACGAACCGGACACCCCTGCGGACCTGGCCGACGCGTTCGACCGCGCGGCCCGCCGCTACGACCTGCTGACCGGAATGAACCCCGGCTATCACCGCCACCTGGACGCCGCCGCCCGCCGGCTGGCCGACCACCTCAGCCCGGCACCCGAACTGCTGCTCGATCTGGGCTGCGGCTCCGGGTCGTCGACCGCCGCACTGCTGCGCAGGCTGCCGTCCGCGCGGGTGGTCGGCATCGACGCCTCGGCCGGCATGCTCGCCCAGGCGCGGGCCAAATCGTGGCCGTCCGGCGTCGAGTTCCGACAGTTGCCGGCGGAGCGGCTTGCCGAGCTCGATCTGCCGCCTGCGGACGGCGCGATGGCCGCCTACCTGTTGCGCAACATCGACGCCGCCGATCGCGACGCCGCGCTGGCGGCGATCCTGGGCGCGCTGCGTCCGGGCGGCCAGCTGGTGATCCAGGAGTACTCGGTGGCCGGACGCCGCCTGGCCGGCCTGGTCTGGACATTGGTGTGCTGGCTGGTGGTGATCCCGCTGAGCTGGCTGGTTCGTGGCTCGCCGCGGCTCTACCGCTATCTGTGGCGCAGCGTCCGGGCCTTCGACAGCACCGCGACCGTGCATGAACGGCTTCGCCGCGCCGGGTTCACCGCGATCGAGCAGTTCGCCGTTACCGGCTGGCAGCGCGGCATCCTGCACACCTTCGTGGCACAACGTCCTAACCAGCCGAGGGGCGAGGGTCATCGTCCGGCCAACCCGTGAGCCAGGTCACGCGCGGCCGGCGCTATCCGGTGGCCCAGCCGAACACACCCCGGCGGACCCAGGTGCTGAAACTGACCGCCGACCGCAAGCGGCACGTCAGGGTGGTTGGCCCGCAGTCGCTCGTGCAGCGCGGCCACCCGTCGGCCATCGGCGCGACGCGGGATCGCGGTGACGCTCATCGCGGCACCGGTGGCGCCGACCGCCTCGGACCAGGCCGCCGGCGGCACGTCCGAGCCCAGGTAGATGGTGGCGACTCCCGCCCGCCGCAGCGCCACGGCGAAAGCCATCAACCCCAGTTCGTGGGTGATGCCGGACGGCGCGCCGACGATCACCGGCGGGGTCGGCGGATTGGGGCCGACCGCGTCGAAGGCGGCGGCCAGCCGGCGCATCACCACGTTCGCCACCAGATGCTCACCGGCCTCAGAGATCACCCCCGACGCCCAGGCCGTGCCCACCCGCACCATCGCCGGCATCAGCCAGTCGTCCACCACCGCCTCGTAGCTGCGCAGGGCGAACTGCTCGTCGATGACGCGCTTGGCCGCGGTCACATCCAATCGGCTCAGGGCCTCGATCAGCTCGGCGATCGCGTCCGGCTCACCGACTGTCGTGGACGCCGCCAGCCGGCTCACCTCGTCCGACGCCTGACGCGGGGACAACCCGGTCGACACGAGCTCTTTCATGGTCCGGATCCGATACAGCAAAGCGTCGTCGTAGACGCGATAGCCGCTGCGCGTGCGCGACGGGCGGAAGACCCCGTAGCGGCGTTCCCACGCCCTCAGCGTGTGCTCGGCCACGCCGGTGAGCTGCGCCGCCTGACTGATCGTGACCATTGCGGTGAGTCTAAGGTCCAGCCCGCCCCGTGGGCGATGGCTACACCCAAGAGTGTCTAATGTTGTTGGGCAGCCTTGTCTAAGGTTCTGGCATGGTGCAGGCTCATTGCTCAGTGTTAGTGCGACCGGACGGGGGCAACCTTTGACACCGATGCAGACCCGGAGTGGTAACCGAGCGGACCTGCCCGCGAACCGCTCGCTACAGAATGAGCCCGCTGCGTTCGACCTCATTCGCCCCGCCACGGCTGAAGCGGACACGGTGGATGCGGTGCTGGCCCTGGTCGGGCAGACGCTCACCGAACTCGACACCCAGTGGCGTGCACTGGCCAGCGCCGTGGTACCCCGCACGGGTGTGCTGCACACCGACTCGATCCTGGCCCTGGTCTGCGACTTCGCCGCCGCCCCGGGCAAGCTGCTGCGGCCCCGGATGGTGCATTGGGGCTGGGTGGCGGCCGGCGGGCTCGACCATGGCCGCGGCCACCACGACCTGATCCAGCTGGGCGCCGCGCTGGAACTGCTGCATTGCTTCGCGCTGGTCCACGACGACGTGATGGACGCCTCCGAGACCCGGCGCGGACGGCCGTCGGTGCACGCCTTGGCCCGCGCCGAGCATCGCGAGCTGGGCGGGCTCGGCGACCCGCAGCGGTACGCCGAGAACATCGCCATCCTGGTCGGCGATCTGCTGCACAGCGAGGCCGATCTGCTGGTCGGTGCGCTGCCGGCCCGAATGCGGACGGCGTGGCGCACGATGGCGATCGAGCTGATGATGGGCCAGGGTCGCGATCTGGTCGGCGCCGCCAACGGACGCCGCGACCTGCGGCACGCCCACGAGGTGGCCCGCACCAAGTCGGGCGCGTACACCGTCTGGCGACCGCTGCAGTTGGGCGCGTTGGCGGCCGGCGCCGGCGATGGCCTGCTCGCCGTGCTGCAGGAGTACGGGCATCATGCCGGCCAGGCCTTCGCCCTGCGCGACGACATTCTCGGGGTGGTCGGTGACCCGGCGCACACCGGCAAACCGGTCGGCGACGACCTGCTGGCCGGCAAACCCACGGTGTTACTCGCCCTGGCCGAGAAGCGGTTCAGCCCGTCACTGCGGCTCCAATTGCGGCGGGTCGGACGCGAGACGGTCACGCCCGACCAGGCGGCGGAACTGTCCGAGGAGCTCCGGCGATCCGGGGTGATCGACGAGGTCGAGCAGTTGATCGCTGCCGCCGTCCGTGCTGCCGAGCGGGCCTTGGCGTCGCCGTTGGTCGATCGTCGGGCCGCCGACGGACTGCGGCGGCTGGCCACGCAGTTGGCCTGGCGCGACGCATGAGCCGGGTGATCGTGATCGGCGCCGGGCTCTCCGGCCTGAGCGCCGCCTGCCACCTGGTCGCCGACGGCCACGACGTCACCGTCCTCGAGCGCGAATCGTTCCCCGGCGGCCGCAACGGCGTCCGGCGCGCGGACGGCTTCACCTTCGACACCGGCCCAACCGTGCTGACCATGCCAGCGCTTCTCGAACATCCGCTACGACGGATCGGCGGCAGCCTGGAACCGCTGCGGCTGCGCCGGCTCGACCCCGGCTACCGCGGCTTCTTCGCCGACGGCTCGCAGATCGACGTCCGGGCCTCGGTAGACGCGATGACAGCCGAGATTGCCGAACAGGTCTCGTCGACCGACGCCGCCGCGTTCGCCGATTTCGTCGGCTGGCTGGAGCAGTTGCACGAGGTGGAGTTGCCGAACTTCATCGCCCGCAATTTCGACAGCCCGCTCGACCTGCTCCGCCGTCCCGGTGCGGCCGCGAAGCTGGTCCGGCTCGGTGGTTTCGGACGCCTCGGGCCCACCATCCGGCGGCGCTTCGCCGACGACCGGCTGGTCCGGCTGTTCACCTTCCAGGCCATGTACGCCGGGCTGGCCCCCGACGACGCGCTCGCCCTGTATGCGGTGATCACCTACATGGATTCGATCAGCGGGGTCTGGTTCCCCGCCGACGGCATGCGCGCCGTCCCGCTCACCCTGGCCGCGGCACTCGAATCGGCCGGCGCCGAGCTGCGCTACGAGACACCGGCCGAGCAGATCCTCACCGACGCGCAGGGCCGGGCGGCCGGCGTCCGGGCCGGTGGTGAGCAACTGGTTGCGGACGCGGTGGTGCTGACCGCCGACCTGCCCACCGCCTACCGCACCCTGTTGCCCGACCTGACTCCCCCGCGCGCAGCGCGC
>JBDHZN010000140.1:0-9545 GCA_039811845.1 Micropruina sp.
CCGCAACCACCCAGTGACCCGAGCCCGAGACAAGACCCCCAAGGCCGCCCCGAAACCCGCCGACCAGGTGCGCCAGAAGCCGATCACCGACCAACCGACTTCTTCAGGTCGAAGTAGTTAGCCGAGCGCGGAGAAGGGGGCCGGGCTAGCCGGCCAGCAGCCATGACAGGTCGGACGGCGTGCCGATCTCGACGGCCTCGGAGCCTCGGCGGTAGAGCCGGCCGCCGGCGTCTGAACCCTCGAAGCTGAGCGTGTCGCCGTCCCGGTGCAACCAGGTTCCCTCGCGCATGGCCAGCACCGCGGTGTCGTTGTCCTCCAGGTACTGCTGCAGCCGCTCATCCCGGGTCTCGCCCTGATGGGTGGAGGACGGGTCGGGATCGAGGTAGTGCGGGTTGATCTGGAACGGCACCAGGCCCAGGGTGGCGAACGACGGGGGTTCGGCGATAGGCATGTCGTTGGTGGTGCGCAGCGAAGGTGTGGCGACATTCGTGCCGGCCGACGACCCCAGGTAGGGCATGCCGGCACGCGCCAGTGCAGGCACGGTCTCGATCAGCCCGGTGCGGTAGAGGGCGTCCACCAACCGGAAGGTGTTGCCGCCGCCGATGAACACCGCGTCCGCCTGCTCGACCACCCGCGTCGCGGGGCCGGTGTGCGCGCCGACGACCCGGACGCCGAACCGTTTCAACGCGGACGCCACGGTCGCGGTGTAGCCGTCGTGATCGGCCAATGCGAACGGTACGAAGGCCACCTCGCGGAGGCCCGCGAACAACTCGCCGAGCACCTCGGTGGCGTGTTCCAGGTAGCCGCGACCCGGCGCGGTGCTGTTCGATAGCAGGAGCAGACGCATGGCGCCCATCCTGCCAATACCCCGGACGCCGCATCATCAACCCTTGTCAGGAGGAACAAATGCTCAGCCAGGTACTCGCGGTGCACGACCTGCTGGACGATCCCGGCGTCGATGGGCAGCGGGTGGTCGACCAGTTGCGGGCCATCGCACCCCACCTCGACATCCGCTACGAAATCGAGCGGGTGACCGGGCCGCGGGGGCACACCGACTTCGTCCGGGTCGTCATTCCGGGCACGTCCGGACGCCTCGCCGGGGGAGAAGCGCGCACCCTCGGCGTGGTCGGACGCCTCGGCGGCATCGGTGCACGTCCAGAGCGGATCGGTTACGTCTCCGACGGGGACGGCGCCTGCACCGCACTCGCGGTGGCCGCGAAGCTGATCGACATGGCGCGCCGCGGCGACCGGCTGCCGGGCGACGTCATCTGCTCGACGCACGTCTGCCCGAACGCGCCGACCCGTCCGCATGATCCGGTGCCGTTCATGGACTCACCGATCTCGATGGACACCGCGAACGAGCACGAGGTGCTGCCCGCGATGGAGGCGATCCTGTCGGTGGACACCACCAAGGGCAACAAGGTGATCAACCACCGCGGCATGGCGATCTCGAACACGGCGCGGCAGGGCTACCTGCTGCCGGTCGCGCCCGACCTGGTCGCCATGTACGAGACGGTGTGCGGCATCCCCGCCCAGGTCTTCCCGCTATCCACCCAGGACATCACGCCGTACTCCAACGGGCTGTATCACCTGAACTCCATCCTGCAGCCGACCTGCGCGTCCGAGGCTCCTGTGGTCGGCGTCGCGCTGGTGGCCCAGACCGCGGTGGCCGGGTCGGCGACGGGGGCGTCCCGAGAGACCGACATCGAAGAGGCCGGACGCTTCTGCATCGAGGTCGCCAAGGCCTACGGCGAGGGCTGGCTGCAGTTCTTCGACGCTGGCGAGTGGGACGAACTGCAGCGCCGCTACGGCTCGCTGGCGTTCCTGCAGACTCCGGGCAAGGGCGGCCCGGTCGAGGAGGACTGATCCCGCCGACCACGCCCGGGTGGAAGTAACGCGTCGGCCACGCTAGCCATCCCGCAAAAGGCCCTCCCTAACTAGTTCTGCCCTCCCGTCGACGGGAGGGCAGAACTAGTTAGGGAGGGCCTTCGGGTCGTGGGCCGGACGCCGCGGGGAAACCGTGAGCGGAGACCGTCGCTCCGGCATGGGGCGCCACCGCTCGCGGGCGGGATCACCACCGCCTTCGTGGGTCGTCGTCCAGAGCTGGTGCGGCGTTGCGGCCTCGTTACAGCAAGAAGACGGTTGCCTGAGGGTCTTGTCAATGACTGCCCTGGAGGTTCATGATCGTTCCCAACTTCACACAGTGAGAAATGTTTCTCACTATTTGCGAAAGTGGTCGAAATGGATGAAGGTCGGACGGCGCAGCCCACCAGGCAGGGGCTGGGCACGGTCGGCGGCGCGATCGAGGTGCTGCTGGCCTTCACCGACGCGGCACCCGAACGTGGAGTCACCGATCTGGCCCAGGAACTGGGCATGGACAAGTCCCGGGTGCACCGGCTGCTCAGTTCGCTGGCCGCCGGCGGGTTGCTGATGCCCACTCCGCGATCGCGGCGCTACGTGCTCGGTCCGACCCTGGTGCTGCTGGGGGAGCGGGCCGCCCGCCAGGGTGCGCTGCCTCGGACGGCCCAGCCGATCATCGACGAGCTGGCCCGCGCCGCCCACGAGTCGGTGGTGCTCTGCGTGATGGACCGGCTCGGCTACCGCACCGTGGCGTCCGCGGACGGTCCCAGCGACCTGCGGTTCGCCACCGAGCTGGGCCGCTGGTTCCCCGGGGCCGGCGGGGCCAGCGGGCATGTGCTGTTCGCCCACCATCCCGATCCCGACATCGCCGGACGGCTGCTCGCCGATCATGCCGAGGCCACCGGTCTGGACGTCGCGACATTGCGCGCCCGGCATGCCGCCGCCCGTCAGGACGGCCACTCGATCTCGCGCGGGGAATACGACCTCCGCGTCATGGCCATCTCGGCACCCGTCGTCCTGGACGGCGCCGTGATCGCCTCGCTGGGTGTGGTGGGACCGCCACCCGAACTCGACGACCAGGCCGACCGCCTGCTCGACCTGGTCCGCAGTGCCGCCGCCGAACTGAGCGCCGCGCTCGACCGCCAGACTTCCCAATCCCTCGACCCGATCGGACGTCCATGACTCAGGACCAGAAAACTCCCGTCACACCGGAACTGAACCATCCCCGCGCCTTCGAGCCGCTCACCCTGGTGGTGACCCTGGTGCTCTCGGTGGTCGGTGCCTTCATCGGCATGCGGCTGATCACCACCCTCGGCATCAGCGCCAACACCTCGGTGATCGGCGCCCTGGTCGCGATGGCGCTGGGCCGGGTCGCCATCTTCGGACTGAGCAAGTTCCGCGACAAGAACCGGCAGAACCTCGCCCAGACCGCCATCTCGTCGGCCACCTTCGGTGCCGCCAACGCACTGCTCACCCCGATCGCGGTGGCGTGGGCGTTCAACCGGGTCGACCTGATCTGGCCGATCTTCGCCGGTGCCGTGATCGGCCTGCTGGTGGACGCCTGGGTGCTGTACCGCTGCTTCGGGTCGCAGTTCCTGCCCGCCACCAACCCGTGGCCGCCCGGCGTCGCCGCCGCCGAGACCATCAAGGCGGGCGACGAGGGTGGCCGCAGCGCCGTCATCCTGTTCGGTTCGACAATCGTCGCCGGCCTTGGCACATTCTTCTTCGCGCTGCCGTTCTCGGCCGCGGGCGTGGCGCTGATCGGCAATGTGTGGGCGCTGCTGATGTGGGGTGTGGGCCTGATGGTCCGCCAATACGTGAACCTTGTCCCCGGCCTGGAGACGCTCAACATCAACGCCGAGTTCATTCCGCACGGCTTCATGGTCGGTGCCGGCATCGTGTCGCTGATCCAGGCGTTCTTCCTTTTCACCGATCGCAAGGCGAAGAAGAAGGTGGAGGCCGACGCCAAGCTGGCCGAGGCGCGGCTCGCGGCGGCCAAGACGGCCGTCACCGTCGACCACCATGGCCACATCGATCACAGTTCCGACCCGGCTTACGCCACCACGGTGGACGCAGCCACGCTGCGTCGCAGCCTGATCATCGGCTACAGCCTGTTCCTCGGAGCCGCCGTCCTGCTGGCGGTGACCACCGGGCTGATCTACGAGATGAGCATAGGCATGCTGATCCTGTGGGTGGTCTTCGCCGCGGTCGCGGCTTTCGTCCACGAGATCATCGTCGGGCTCGCAGCCATGCATTCGGGCTGGTTCCCGGCTTTCGCGGTCACCCTGATCTTCCTGGTGATCGGCCTGCTGATCGGGTTCCCCGACGTCCCGATGGTGGTCCTGGTGGCCTACTGTTCGGCCACCGGACCGGCCTTCGCCGACATGGGCTACGACCTGAAGGCGGGCTGGCTGCTGCGCAAGGATGTCTCCTTCCAGCCCGACTACGCCCGCTACGACATCGTCGGCAAGCGGGAACAGTTCAAGAGCAGCCTGGTGGGCTTCCTGGTCGCAGCGGTGTGTGTGATGCTGCTGTGGAAGACCTATTTCGAGAGCGGGCAGATTCCGCCGGTCTCCAAGGTGTACGCCGACACCATCTCTGCGGGTCTGACCAACCCGCACACGTTGCAGAACATGATCACCTGGGCCATTCCCGGCGCGCTCATCCAGGCCATCGGCGGTCCTAAGCGGCAGATGGGCGTGATGCTCGCCACCGGCCTGCTGATCAGCGCGCCGAACGCCTGCTGGGCGATCTTCATCGCGCTGCTGGTACGGGTCGCCGTCCGGAAGTGGAAGGGTGAAGAGGCCGAGGAGCAACTGTCGCTGGTCGGCGCCGGATTCATCGCCGGCGACGCGCTGGCCTCGGCCGCCAACCTGTTCAAGGCGAAGTGACAGTCGCGGCGTTCCGTTCCTGGGGGACGGACGCCGCGCCATCGACCGACCGTCGTACCCCGGGGAAATGCTGATCATCGTCGGTCGAGCTTGGCGAGACCTTTCTGGCAACGGGTTTCGACAAGCTCAACCAGCGAAGCTCCGCATTGATCAGTACTTCCCAAAGAAGAACCGTCGCACCACCGAAGAGAAGCAGAAGAGGAAATGGAAGTCACGAACCGCGTCGAATCCCGCAACGAGTACCTGGCCTTCGAGGCATTCAACGCCGCCCGCAAACTGATCGAGGAGATCATGTGCGTGCAGGCCGGCGAGGATGTGCTGATCACCGCCGACACCTCCTCGGACATGCGGGTGGCGGAACTGCTGGCCGGGGCCGCGCTGGGTGTCGGTGCACATCCGGTGATCGTCCGTTACGAAACCCGGTACGCGTCTGCGATCGAGCCGCCCAAGCCAGTGGCGGGGGCGGCGCTCGGCGCCGACGTGTGGATCGAGCTGCAGTTGGGCTACATCATGCATAGCAATGCCTTCCGGGCGGCGATGGAGCGCGGCACCCGCTACACCTGCCTGACCGGGCTCGACGTGCAGATGCTGGTCGACACCGTCGGACGAGTCGACTACGCCGGGGTCACTCGGCTGGGCAATCGGTTGGTCGAACTGCTCGAGTCGGCCAGCGTGATCCGGATGACCTCGGCCAACGGCATGGACATCTCCGCGCAGCGCGGCGACCGGCCGATCCATCTGCGCGGCATCCCGGCCGACAAGCCGGGCATGTCAGTGATGCTGGCCGGCCAGATCTCGTTCAACCCGTTGGAGGAGACCCAGAACGGCACCATCGTCTTCGACGGGGCCGCCTGGCCGCCGGACGAGAACGGGCTGATCGCCAACCCGATCACCCTCACCGTCGAATCGGGCGTGGTCACCGACATCTCCGGTCAGGGCTCGGACGCCGCCATCTACCGCAACTGGATGGCCAGCCACGGCGACCCGAATATGTATCGGGTGGCGCACTGGTCGCTCGGCTTCAACCCCGGCGTCACCCGGTCGACCGGCCGGATCGTCGAGGACGAACGGGTCTTCGGCTGCGTCGAGTTCGGCATCGGCACCAAGGGCGCCTGGATCGGCGGCGACCCGTGGGTGGCCGCCGCACACACCGACGGCTCCAACGTGCTGCCGTCGATCTACTGTGACGGTGTCGCGATCGAGGAGAACGGCAAGTACGTGCATCCCGACCTGGTCGCCATCTGTCGCGACCTGGGCATCAGCGGGTACTGATGATCGAGTTCGGAGAAGTCGAGTACCGCGAACACTTCGTCGAGGTCCCGCTGGTCTGGGGTGCCGACGATCCGCGGACGATCACCGCGTTCGCCCGCGAACTGGTCCGCGAGGGGCGGCAGGACGCGCCGCATCTGGTCTGGTTCCAGGGTGGCCCGGGCAACCGGGCACAGCGACCCGAGTCGATCTCCGGCTGGCTGGACGCCGCCCTGGACGACCACCGGGTGGTGCTGCTCGACCAGCGCGGCACCGGGCGATCGACGCCCGCCGATGCGCAGAGCCTGGCCGGGTTGAGCCCGGCCGAGCAGGCCGAGTACCTGCGGCATTTCCGGGCCGACTCGATCGTCGCCGACGCCGAGGCGGTGCGCGACGCGCTCGGGGTGAACACCTGGTGGGCACTGGGCCAGTCCTTCGGCGGGTTCATCCTCACTCACTATCTGAGTGCGGCCCCGGCCTCACTGGCCGGGGTGATGATCGCCGCCGGACTGCCGCCGCTGGTCAACGCGGCCGGCAGTACGGCGTCCGCCGATGATGTGTACGCCGAGACCTATCCGCTGACGGCGCGGCGCAACGACGAGTTCTTCGCCCGCTACCCCGGTGACCGGGAGCTGTGCGGCCTGGTGGCACGGCATCTGGCCGATGTCGAGGAGCTGTTGCCGACCGGCGAGCGGCTCACTCCGGAACGGTTCCAGAAGCTCGGCATCGGGTTGGGCACGGCGTCCGATTTCGACGCGCTGCATTACGCGCTGGAGGATCCGTTCACGCGTGTCGGCGGCACCCGGCGGCTGAAGGCGCACAGCCTGGCCCAGTGGGGCGTCCGGCTCAGCATGGCGCAGAATCCGTTGTACGCCGTGCTGCACGAATCGATCTACGGACGCCCCGGGCTGGGCGCGACCGGCTGGGCCGCGCACCGCGTCCGAGGCCGGTTCGAGGTTTTCGCCACCCCGCCGGAGGAACTGGGGGAGCGGTTCTGCTTCGTTGGTGAGCACATGTTCCCCTGGCAGTTCGAGCAGGATCCGGCGTTGGTGCCGCTGCGTGAGGCTGCCGACCTGTTGGCCGAGCTGGACGACTGGGGCGAGCTCTACGACACCACCGCCCTGGCCGCGAACGAGGTGCCGGTGGCCGCCGCCATGTACACGCCGGACATGTTCGTGCCGTTCACCTCCCAACAGCGGACGGCGGCGCTGATCGCGGGATTGCGGCCGGTGGTCAGTTCGGAGCATCAGCATGACGGCATCCGTGCCGACGGCACGGCGCTGTACGGACGCTTGAAGGAGGCGTTGGCATGAGCACGTTGTCGGTGGTCACCATCGGACAGGCACCCCGAATCGACGTCACCCCGGAACTCGCCGAAATCCTCGGCCCCGGGGTGCGGATCGTGGAGCACGGAGCGTTGGACGAGTTGACGCCGGAGCAGATCGCCGGGCTCGCGCCGGAGCCCGGCGTGAGCGGCGTGCTCACCTCGCGGCTACGCGATGGGGGCCATGCCGTCTTCACCCATGCGGACATCGAGCCGCTGCTGGCCCAGGCCATCGCCCGCGGTGAGGCCGATGGCGCGGACGCCACGCTGCTGATCTGCTCCTCGCATTTTCCGGAGTTCCCGCACACCGGGCCGGTGTTCGCCCTGGAACCGCTGGCGCACGCTGCTGTCCGGGGCCTGCTCAGCGGCTTCGACGCGCCCCGGCTCGGGGTGGTCAACCCGCTGGCCGATCAGCTCGATGAGGGGGTGGCGCGTTGGCAGGGCAGTGTCGGTGCCGAGATCGGCGGAGCGGCGGCGGCGTCCCCTTACGCGGACTCGGTCGCTGACATCGCCGCGGCGGCCGCCTCGATAGCTGGCTCGTCCGACCTGATCGTGCTCGACTGCATCGGCTACGGACGCGAGATGGAGCACGCGGCGCGCGCAGCCTGTGCCGAGGCCGGTCATCCCGTGCCGGTGGTCACCGTCCGCTCACTCGGAGCCCGGTTGTTGGCCGCGATGCTCTGACCTGGCTCAGGTGGCGCTGATCGTCTGGGTGAGCAGCAGCACGATGATGACGGCGGCCAGCGCGAGTCGGTACACGATGAACCAGGTGAAGTTGTTCTTCGAGACGTACCGCAGCAGCCAGGCGATGGAGACGTAGGCGACCACACCGGAGACCACCGTGCCGACCATGGTGGACGCCCAGCCGACGCCGTCCGCGATGTGCTTGGCCTCCTTGACCGCCTGGTACAGCCCGGACGCCACCAGCGTCGGGATGCCGAGGAAGAAACTCATCCGGGTCGCCGAGACCCGGTCGAGGCCGAGCAGCAGGCCGGTGGTGATGGTGGCGCCCGAGCGGGAGACGCCGGGCACCAGTGCCAGCGACTGCAGGGCGCCGAGGATGAGGCCGTCCTTGACCGTGATGGAGTCCTCGCCGCGGGTCTGCTTGCCGACCCGGTCCCCGATGAACATCACGATCGACCAGCCCACCAGACCGATGACGACCGCCCACAGGCTGCGCAGCGGCCCGGTGATCAGCGGCTCGCCCAGTAGTGCGATGACCGCGGTGACGGCGAAGCCGGCGATGATCGCCCAGCCCATCCGGTAGTCCGAGTTCCGCTTCGAGACGTCCCGCAGCCCGCTGAACCAAGCGCCGCCGAACCGAACGATGTCGGACCAGAAGTAGATGATCGAGGCGATCATGGCGCCCACCTGAATGATCGCGGTGTACGCGGTGATGCTCGGGTCGTCGATCGCGACACCCATCAGCTTCTCGACCACGGTGAGATGCCCGGTGGACGAGATGGGCAGGAACTCGGTGATGCCCTCGACGATGCCGAGCACGATCGATTGCCACCAGTTGATCATGGGTTTCCTTCCGGCGAGATTGCCGCGGGACAGCTTAGCTGGCCCTTTCGACCGCTTTCGCGCCGCGTTGTGGTGCGAGTGGCGCGGCGTCATCAGATATTCAGGAATGCCGCGGTGACCGGCGAGGTTGAGGACGCAGCGACCTCGTAGACCACGGGAGCCCGCCTGGGCCGTGCCGGCTCGGTGCCGTCGCGACGATACGCTGGCGTCCGGCCCTGAGGTGGCGCCAAAGAGGAGGAATCGGTGAAAGCCTGGACCGCGCCGGATGTACCCACCCTGGACGGCGCAGCCGGCCGGCTACGGATTCACGACACCGCACTCGACGAACTCGTCGACGTCGTGCCGGACAATGACGAGGCGCGCTTCTACGTCTGCGGCATCACCCCCTACGACGCGACGCATCTCGGCCACGCCAACACCTACGTCGCCTACGACCTGATGTACCGGACGCTGCTCGACTGCGGACATCGGGTGATCTACACCCAGAACGTCACCGACGTCGACGACCCGCTGCTGGAGCGGGCCGAGCAGACCGGGGTGGCCTGGGAAGACCTCGCCGAGGACCAGGTGAACCTGTTCCGCGAGGACATGACCGCGTTGCGGGTGCTGCCGCCGCAGCACTACATCGGCGCCGTCGAGGCGATTCCCGCTGTGGTCGATCTGATCGAGTCGCTCAAGCTGACCGGGGCGATCTA
>JBDHZN010000141.1:0-9521 GCA_039811845.1 Micropruina sp.
GGGCCTCGGTGTTCAGGTCGCTGAGCACCTCCATCGCCCGGCTGCGTCCTTCGACGTCGTGGACGACGGCCGAGAACACCAGCACCTCCTGGGCGTCGGTGGTGGCCCGGACGAACACCATCGTCGAGCCGACCCGCAGCGCGAAGTCGCCGTCGGCGTCCTGCAGGGGCTGATGCCCCAGCAGCTCGGTCAGTTCGGCACCGATCAGCCGATCCAGGCCGGCTTTGGTGGCAACCAGCCGGGCCGCGAGATCGTCGTCGTCGAAGGTGGTGGCCGGCGCCTCGCGCGCCCCGGGCGGGGTCAGGATCTCGGCGAGCTGGTCGGGCGCCAGGAACGCCGGATGCGGCACCTGGTACACCTCGCGGAGCACCTGGGCGGCGGCCTGCGCCAACTCGGCGGCCTCCTCCTGGCTGCCGGTCCGCCAGAAGTTGGCGGTGGGGTGCGTACCGTCCACGTTGGGCGGCTCCCAGCCCAGTTCCTCCAGGGCCGCCAGTTGGTCGGCCCTCAGCTGGAACTCTTCGCTCAGCTCGGCGTTGCCGGCCGCCTCGACGGTCAGCACGCCGCCGGCCGAGCAGCGGAACACCACGAACGGCGCGGTGCCCTCCTGCTCGGTGGCCAGCGATCCGATCCGCAGCGACGCGTCGGGATCCATGTGCGAGATCACCTCGCCCAGGCGCCCGGCGAACTCCGCCCACGATTCGTCGGTGCTGCGTTCCAGGTCGAAGCCGTATACCTCGCTGGCGTTGTTGGGGTCGTCCACGCGTCCAACCTAGCCCTGTGCGCGACGGACGGTCACGTAGCATGACGGCCGATGTCCCCGCGCAATCACCTGATCGACCTCTCCAGGGCCTTGTCCGTGGTCGTGGTGGTGACCTTCCACTGCCTGCTGTACCAGATCATGGTGGTGGACGGCCGCCCGCAGGTGGTGCCCTGGGCGCCACAGCCGCATGCGGCGTGGTGGACGGCGAGCTGGTTCGTCATGATCATCCCGCTGTTCTTCATCGCCGGCGGCTTCGCGCATGCACTGGTGATCGACCGGATGCGCCGCGAGGGCAGCAGCTACTCGCATTATCTGGCGGCCCGGGCGCGTCGCCTGGTCGGTCCCCTGTTGCTGTTCGTCGGCTTCGCCACGGTGCTGAGCACCGCAGGCGCCTGGCTGTACTCGGCGGACGTCAGCGTCGGTCTGAGCATTCAGTTCGCCCAGCTGCTGTGGTTCGTGGCGATCTATCTGGTGATCGTCGGCGTCGCGCCGCTGATGGTCACCCTGCACGACCGGTTCGGCATCTGGCCGTTGCTGGTGCTCACCGTGCTCGCGGCCGCCGTGGACGCCTGGTCGTTCGCGGCCGGCGATCCGGGGCTGCGCTATTGGAACCTGCTGACCGTGTGGCCGACGTGTCATCAACTGGGTATCGCCTACCACCGTGGCTGGTTCCGGCGTGGACCGGTGTGGATTCCGGTGGCTGTGGTCGTGGCCGCGGTGGTCACGATCCCGGTGCTGGTGTTCGGCCTCGGGTATCCGGCCTCGTCGATCGGTCTGGGCGATATCCCGATCGCAAACGTGTTGCCGCCGACCGCGGCGATGATCGTGCTGGCCTGCGGACAGACCGCCGCGCTGGGGTTGCTGGAACGCGCCGGAGTGGCCCGTACCCTGCCGCCCCGGATCGAGCGCGGGCTGGGCGTCGCGAACGCGCTGGCGGTGACCACCTACCTGTGGCACATCCCGTGCATCACGATCGCCGGCGGGTTGCTGTTCGGCCTGTCCCGGCTGGCTCCCGGACTGACCGGAGTACTGCTCTCCCAGGCCGCGGTGGTGCTGGTGACCTGGCTGCTCATCGTTGCGCTGATCCCGCTGATCGGACGGCTGGAGTACGCGCTGATCCCCCCGCTGGTGCGGACGCCGGGCCGAGAGGCGGTCGGTGCCTACCTGCTGCTCACCGCGGGGACGGCGCTGGTCTGGCTGCACGGCACGGTGATCCATCCGAGTGACCCCTGGTCGCTCGCCGGGCTGCTGTTGCTCGGCGGCGGCATGACCTGGCTTGCCCACGCGGTGCGGGCGCCCGCTCCGGCCAGCACTCGGACGCCGAGTCACCCGCCCATAGACTGAAGGTCGCGGCGACGGAAGGTGGTGCAGTGGATCCGACCCAATGGGACGCCCCCTTCCCCCTGATCGTGACGGCGCTGTTCCTCATCGTGCTGACCCGGTCGAACGCCACCTACTGGGCCGGACGCCTGGTGGCGCGCGGAGCGTCCCGCACCAGGGCCGCCCGGTGGATGGAGACGGCCGGCTATCGGCGCGCGGTCGAGCGGCTGAACCGCTGGGGGGCACCGGCGGTGAGCGCCTCGTTCCTGACCGTCGGCGTGCAAACGCTGATCAACCTGGCCGCGGGTGCCGTCCGGATGCCACTGACCCGCTACATACCGGCGACGATCGTGGGGTCGATCGCCTGGGCATTTCTCTACGGCACGGTCGGGTTCGTCGGCTTCGAAGCGTTCTCCCTGCTGTGGGAGCATTCCCCCGCGGTGGCGTTGGGTGCCGCCGTGGTGGCGTTGGCCGGGCTGGCCTGGTTCGTCGTTCGGCAGGTGCGGCAGAGCGGCGCGAAGACCGACCCCGAGCCGGCCGCACCCGCGGAGGATCGACCCACCGTTGGTTGATCCTGTCGAAACCCCTTGCCAGCCCTGCGTCGTCCGAGTCTCGACAAGCCCAACCAACGGCGAGCGGGTTTCCTCGGCCGGATTCGACGGATCCACGGCAAGGGGCGAGCAGCGCACCACTAGGGTTGCTCTTGTGGCTGGTCGAGCATCCGCTGGATGGATACCCAACCAGCACGGTGCCTGGGCGATGCTGGCGGTACCGATCGCAGCGGGACTCGCGCTTGGTTCTGACGGCTCGCACTACGCGCCGTTCCTGGCCGCCTGCTGCGTGCTCGGCTATTTCGCCTTCCACGCCGCCTCGCAATGGTTGAAGAGCGCTCCCGTGCGGCGCGGACGCTATCGGCCGGCGATGCTGACCTACACGGCACTCGCGCTGGGCGTCGGCCTGATCGCGCTGGCGCTCGGCGGCTGGACCCTGCTGCACTGGCTGCCGCCCGTCGTCGCGCTGCTGGCTCCCGCGCTCTGGCTGGCGCAGCACCGCAACGAACGCGCCCTTCTCGGCGGGGCGCTGACCACCGCAGCTGCCTGCCTGACCACCGTCATCCTCGCCTACCGGTCACCGGCGGCGCTCGTCGCGGACTGGCCGGAGGCACGGACGGCATTGCTACTGACGGTCACTCTGTTCGGCTACTTCTTCGGCACGGTGCTCCATGTAAAGAGCCTGATCCGCGAGCGTGGCAACCCTCGCATCGAGCACGCCTCCACCGTCTGGCACCTCGGCTGGACGGCGGTCAGCGTGCCCCTATGGGGTTGGTTCCCCGGGCTGATCTGGGCGGCGATCTTCGCCGCCACGACGATCCGCACCGTGGGGTTGGTGCGACTGGCTCGATCCGGTCCGGTTCGCCCGCTGACCATCGGACTCATTGAGATTGCGCTCAGCGCCCTGGTCCTGGTCGGCGCCCTGGTCACCGCAAGCAACTGACCTGACCACCGGACCAGAGATCCCGGGCGCACTCTTCGTCATCCCGGGCGTGACCCGGGATCTCCTCGAACCCCAGCCGCGCCCGCGACACGCAAGACCACCCTCGACATCGCCATACATACTCGGTATATGCTCACTGACCAGTAGATATACCGAGTATGCAGGAGTCACAGATGTCGGTTCGACTGGGATTGCTGGCGCTGCTGGCCGAAGGCCCGCGCTACGGCGCCGAACTCAAGGCCGGGTTCGAGCAGCGCACCGGCGGCACCTGGCCGGTGAATGTCGGTCAGGTGTACACCACCCTGGACCGGCTGGAGCGGGACGGCCTGGTCACCGCCGGCGAGAGCGATGCCGAGGGCCGTATCCGGTACTCGCTGACCGCCGCGGGGCACGGCGCGGTGACCCAGTGGTGGCGGACGCCGGTCGACCGGCAGGCGACGCCGCGTGACGAACTGGTGATCAAGCTGGCCATCGCCATCACCTCGCCCGGGGTGGACTCCGCCGCGGTCGCGCAGGCCCAGCGGTCGGCGACCATGCACCGGCTACAGCAGGCCACCCGGCTGAAGCAGTCGATCGATCCGGCCGCCGACCTGGCCTGGCTGATGGTGGTCGAACATCAGCTGTTCGCGGCCGAGGCCGAGATCCGCTGGCTGGATCAGGTCGAGGCCAGCGTGGCCCGGTTCGGCGCGGCCACGCCGGCCACGGTGAAAGTCGATGCCGACGTCACCGTCGAGGCGCGGCGATGAGCGCGCCGGCTCTGCGGCTCACCGATGTCGTGCGCACCCACGGCAGCGGCGACACCCTGGTGCATGCGCTGCGCGGGGTGTCCATGGAGGTCTGGCCCGGCGAGCTGGTCGCCGTCATGGGCCCCTCCGGCAGCGGCAAGTCGACGCTGCTGAACCTGGCCGGCGCCCTGGACCGGCCGACCAGCGGCGAGGTCGCCATCGACGGCGTCACGCTGAACGGGCTGAAGCCGGAGCAACTGGCGCAGCTGCGCCGACGACGGGTCGGCGTGGTCTTCCAGAGCTACAACCTGATTCCCGCCCTGACCGCCGCGGAGAACATCGCGCTGCCCCTGGAGTTGGACGGCCAGCCGGCGCTCGCGGCCCGGCAGGAGGCTCGGGCGGTGCTGAAGGATCTCGGCCTGGGCGGACTGGCGGACCGGTTCCCCGACCAGCTCTCCGGCGGTCAGCAGCAGCGGGTGGCGATCGCCCGGGCACTGGTCGGTGAGCGCCGCCTGGTACTGGCCGACGAACCGACCGGTGCGCTCGATTCCATCACCGGCGAGGAGGTGCTGACCGTGCTGCGCGCGCGTTGCGACGGCGGAGCCGCCGGGCTGCTGGTGACTCACGAACCACGCCACGCCGCCTGGGCCGACCGGGTGGTCTATCTGCGCGACGGCGTCGTGGTGGACGGGACGGCCGTCCGCGACGCACGGGTGCCGGCGTGAGCACCGCGGTAGCGGCCCGGACGGCGGCCGACATTCCACTCGACCGACGCCAGTCCCGGGCGCGCTCCTGGTGGACCGGATGGCGGTTGGCACTGCGGATGGCGCGTCGGGACGTCCGCCGCGATCGGGGACGAAGCTGGTTCGTCTGGCTGATGATTGCCGTCCCGGTGGCACTGCTCGCCGCCACCCAGGTGTTGGTCGCGTCACTCGACCTGTCGCCGCGGGAGTGGACCGCACTCGCCACGGGCGGAAACCAGGCCCGGATCGACTGGACCGGGCATCGGTTCGAGCCGGAACTGAACAGCTATGGGCAGGTGGTCGGCGATGACCCCACGCCGGCCGAAGCACCGGCGCTCCCCGGCTGGGGAAAGACGCTGGCCTCGCGCCAGGCCGCGGTCGCGCGATTCCTCAACCGTCCTGTCGCCGCCGTCACCTGGAGCACTCCCACCTTCGGGGTAGCCGAGCTCGGACTGATGATGGTCGGCGCCGATCCGCGCGATCCGTCGATGTCGGGGGTGATCCGGCTGACCGAGGGCCGGCTACCGGCCTCGCCCCACGAGGTCCTGGTCACCGCGCACGGCGTCCGGTCCGGCCTGCCGGCCAGCGGGGACGTCCCACTGACCCTGGGCGGCAGAGCCGCCGGCTACACGGTGGTCGGACGCGCCGACCTGAAGTTGCTCGGCAGCTATGACCTGATCGGCTACCCCCAGCCGGTGCACGATGAGCTGGGTTTCCTGGTCCCCGGCGATCGGCCGGTGACCTGGGACGACGCGACCCGACTGGCCCGCTACGGCTTCCAGACCACCAGCCTCGACGTCGTGGCGCACCCGCCGAGGCCACTGCCGACATCGGGGTCTGGTTTCGGGGTTGGTGAGGTGGCCCTGGTCGTCGGGCTGGTGGAGGTCGCTCTGCTGGTCGGGCCGGCGTTTGCGATCGGCGCCGCCCGGCAGCGGCGCAGCCTGGCGCTGGCGGCGCTCAACGGTGCCGATCCGCGGCAACTGAGGCGGGTGACGCTCGGACAGGCCCTGCTGCTCGGTTCGACGGCGGCACTCACCGGCACCCTGGTCGGCGCGGGAGCGGGCATCGCGCTGTGGCCGGTGGTGCCGTCGGGCTCGTTCGAGGCTCAGGGGCCGCTGGACGTGCCCATCGGGGCCTTGGGGCTGCTCTTCACCTTGGGCGTGCTGACCGCGCTCGGCTCGGCGCTGGCGACCACCCGCGGCCTGTCCCGGCTGTCGCTGGTCGCGGCGCTGAACGACACCACCCGTTCGGCTCCACCCGGACGCGGTGCCCCGATCGTCGGCGTCCTGCTGCTCGCCGCCGGCTTGGCCGCGACCTGGTGGTCGATCACCCTGCCCCGTGACGGGAACTCGCTGATTCCCTGGGTCGTTCTCGCCGGTGGCCTGGCTGCATTGGCGGGCCTTCTGCTGGGCACTCCCGGGTTGCTGCGGGTACTGGCTCGGCTGGGCGCCGGCGCTCCGGTCGCGCTCCGGATGGCGCTGCGCGACCTGGCCCGGCACCGTGGCCGGGCGACTGCGATCGTCGCCTCGGTGGCCGGCGGGGTGTTCATCCTCACCGCCGTCTGGACGGCGATGGGCAGCACTGAGGCTGACCAGGCGCGGCGCTACATCCCGCTCACCCTCGCCGGCCAGGCCGTCATCGAAGGGGTGCAGAGTGAATCGGGATTGGCCGGCCTTGCGACAACCATCCGCTCCATCGACCCACTGCTGCGCACCACCCCGGTCGCGGGCGTCCTGGCATCCAAGCCCGGATCCGAGTACGGAGAATCGCTCGACATCGCGGCGCTACGAAAGGGTTGCACCGCTGCTGATCTGTTCGACGACCAGGGCCAGCCCACCGCCCGCTGCCGCTCGCTGATCGCGTACACCGGGAACGGCGTCCTGGTGGGCGCGATCGACGACCTGGTGCGGCTGTTCGGGTTGGACGCCACCCAGACCGACGCGCTGGCACACGGCAAGCTGCTGGTGAACACCGAGCCGGTCCCCGGCTTTGAGGGCACCTCGGTGAACGAGTTGGACCGGGGACGGCTGCACGTTGCCTACCTCGACTACGGTGTTGGCTCCAAGCCACGGACCGAGTGGATCCCGGCGGTCGCGATCACCAACGAGGTGATCAGCCGCGGCGCACCACCGTCCCGCTACTCGGTGCTGGCCAGCACCTCCACCGCCGCTGCCTTCGGCTGGTCGGTAGCAGGCTGGCAACTGCTGGTGGACGACCCGAAGGGCCCGATCAGCCCCGAGACCGAGACGGCGCTACGTGAAGCGCTGGCCGCACCGGGTATCCACATCCAGGTCGAACGCGGCTTCGTGCCGGAACCGCAGCCCGTCTTCTGGCTGATCGCCGGCACGCTTGCCCTGCTCGCTGTGATCGGCGCGGCCATGTCGACCATCCTGGCCGCGTCGGATCTGCGTCCGTTCCTGGCGACCTTCACTGCGGTCGGTGCGCCCCCGACGCTGACCCGGCGGCTGGCGGTAGCGCAGGCCGCCGTGCTGGCGCTGCTGGCGTCCGGTCTTGGAGCGGCGCTCGGCATGATCCTCGGGGTCCCGATGGCAATAGTCTCCACCAGCTGGGGCGGCGATGAGCCGGTGGTCGTCCTGCCCTGGCTGACCGCGGGCCTGTTTGCGGTTGGGGTTCCTCTGATCGCCGGTGCGGTAGCGGCTGTCTCGACCTCGGCCAAGCCAGCGTCCGGATCGATCGTGGCGCGACCCGAGTGAGCCGGGGCACCACTCTCGCCTGACCCTGGATCCCGGCATTCGACTCACAGCCGGGATGAGGCAGGCGTTCTGGACTACGTCATCCCGGGCCTGCCCCGGGATCTCGAAGTTGGGCGTTGGGAGAGATCCCGGCGTTCACTGGGATGACGAGGGAGGCGGACATCGTCGGTCGAGCTTGTCGAGACCCCTCAGCCAGCGCTAATCGAGGGTGATAGCCCACTTGCCCACAGCCGTGCCGGAGCGCAGGACCTCATGCGCCTCGGCCAGGGTGCCCGGGCTGAGACCGGCCAGTGTTCGGGTGAGCGTGGTGCGGATCCGGCCCTGCTCGACGAGTTCCGCGGTGCGAGCGAGCAGACGTCCCTGTTCGGCGACGTCCGGGGCCTCGTGGATGATCCGGGCGAACATGTACTCCCAGTGGAAGCTGATCGCCTTGGTCTTCAGCGCACCGAGTGGACCGGGATCGTCATCGACGGCGACGATCTCGCCGAACGGCTGCAACAGCTGCTGATAGTCGTCGAGGTTGCCGGCGGTGAACGAGGAGAAGATCCAGCGGACGCCGTCCGGAGCGATCGCAGCCACCTCGTCGCGCAGGTTGCGGTGACCGACCACCGCATCGGCGCCCAGGTCGCGCACCCAGGCCCGGCTTTCGTCACGACTCGCGGTGGCGATCACTGTCACGCCGGTCAGCGCCTTGGCGAGCTGGATCAAGACGCTGCCCACTCCCCCGGCGCCCCCGACCACCAGCAGCACTCCCCGGCTCTCGGGGGTCAGCCGGAACTTGTCGAACAGCGACTCCCACGCGGTGATGGTGGTCAGCGGCAGCGCGGCCGCTTCAGCCCAGTCGAGGTTGCGTGGCTTGTGGGCGACGATCCGGGCGTCGACCGCATGCAACTCGGCGTTGCTGCCCGGACGGCTGACGTCACCGGCGTAGTAGACCTCGTCGCCGACCGCGAAACCGGACGCCTGCGCGCCGACCGCTTCGACGACGCCGGCCGCGTCGTAGCCCAGCTGCGTGCTCTCACCGTCGCCGAGGCGTTTGAGCACCTTGGTGTCGACCGGGTTGACCGAGACGGCACGGACCCGGACCAGCAGGTCGTGGGGGCGCAATTCGGGAACCGGTAGGCGTTCGGCGGTGAAGGCGGCCGCCCCGGATCGCCCGGCGTGGGCGATCCAGGCGGTGGTGTGCTCGGCCATCGGCTCAGCTGCAGCCACTGGTGCTGCCGCAGCCCTCGCAGATGTAGCAGCTGCCGCTGCGTCGCATCTTGGTACCGCAGGTGAGGCACAGCGGAGCGTCGATCGCCATACCGGAGATCCTCTCCAGCACCTCGGCCGTCGAGTGCGGCCGGGCCTCGACCAGGGCCGGCTGCAGCGGACCCTCCTCGTGGACCTTCACATCGTCACCGGCGTCGTTCTTCAGCGACTCGGAGTCGATCAGGTTGGCCTCGTCCTCTTCGGAGAGGTAGGAGCCGGTCTCGACGTAGCGGGCACGCTCAGCCGAGGTGTAGATGCCCAGCTCGGCACGCTCGTCGAAGGACAGGTAGTCGAGCGCGAGGCGGCGGAAGATGTAGTCGATGATCGACTGCGCCATCCGGATGTCGGCGTCGTCGGTCATGCCGGCCGGCTCGAACTTCATGTTGGTGAACTTCTGCACGTAGCTCTCCAGCGGCACGCCGTACTGCAGGGCGATCGAGATCGCGATCGAGAAGGCGTCCATCACGCCGGCCAGGGTCGAGCCCTGCTTGCCGAGCTTGAGGAAGACCTCGCC
>JBDHZN010000142.1:0-9405 GCA_039811845.1 Micropruina sp.
CGCGGGGCATTACGACATCTTCGGGGGCAAGTACGTCCCCGAGGCGCTGTACGCCGCACTCGCCCAACTGGAGGCTGAGTTCGACAAGGCGATGGGTGACGAGACCTTCTGGCGCGAGCTCGACGACCTGCGCCGCAACTATTCCGGACGCCCGACCCCGCTGACCGAGGCGAAGCGGTTCGCGCAGCATTGCGGCAACGCGATCGTGCTGCTCAAGCGCGAGGATCTGAACCACACCGGTTCGCACAAGATCAACAACGTGCTCGGCCAGGCGCTGCTCACCAAGCGGATGGGCAAGACCCGGGTGATCGCCGAGACCGGTGCCGGTCAGCACGGTGTCGCCACCGCGACCGCAGCCGCCCTGCTCGGCCTGGAATGCCGGATCTACATGGGCAAGGTCGACACCGACCGGCAGGCCCTGAACGTGGCCCGCATGCAGCTGCTCGGCGCCGAGGTGATCGCCGTCGAATCCGGTAGCCAGACGCTCAAGGACGCGATGAACGACGCGATGCGCGAATGGGTCGCCCGGGTCGACGACACCCACTACCTGATCGGTACGGTGGCCGGTCCGCATCCATTCCCGAAGATGGTCCGCGAGTTGCAGCGGGTGATCTCCACCGAGGTCAAGGCTCAGGTTCTGGAACGCTACGGACGGCTGCCCGACGCGGTCACCGCCTGCGTCGGCGGCGGCTCGAATGCGATGGGCATGTTTGCCGACTTCATCGACGACCCGACCGTCGCCCTGTACGGCTTCGAGGCCGGTGGCGACGGGGTCGAGACCGGACGGCACGCGTCCGCGATCTTCGGCGGGTCGGTGGGCGTGCTGCACGGCATGCGCACCTACATCTTGCAGAACGAAGACGGCCAGACGCTGGAGTCGCATTCGATCTCGGCCGGCCTGGACTATCCGGGCGTCGGGCCGGAGCATTCCTGGTTGGCGAAGACCGGACGGGCGACCTACGAGCCGGTCACCGACACCGAGGCCATGGAGGCATTCGAGCTGCTCACCCAGACCGAGGGGATCATGCCGGCCATCGAGTCCGCGCACGCGCTGGCCGGGACGATCCGGCTGGGTAAGCGGGTGGCCGCCAAGTACCCGGACGCGCAGCCGATCATCGTGGTCTGCGTCTCGGGCCGTGGCGACAAGGACGTGGATACCGCGATCAAGTGGTTCGGTCTGGACGGCTCGGCGAATGCCAGCGTGGGAGGGGAACAGTGAGCGCCGGTATCTCCGGGCGGGCCTTCCAGGCCGCCGCCGAACAGGGTCGCAAGGCTTTGGTGGCGTACTACCCGGTCGGATTCCCCGACGTCCCTGGGTCGCTGGACGTGCTGCGCACCCTGTGCGGCGAAGGCGATCAGCCCGGCGCCGACCTGATCGAGATCGGCCTGCCGTACTCCGATCCGGTGATGGACGGGGTGGTGATCCAGCGGGCCGGCACCCGAGCGCTGGCCCGTGGCGTCCGCACCAAGGACGTTTTTGCCGCTGTCGAGACGGTGGCCAACACCGGCACCACGCCGGTGGTGATGACCTACTGGAACCTGGTCGACCGCTACGGCGTGGATGCTTTCGCTCGCGACCTGGCGGCTGCCGGGGGAGCGGGCCTGATCACCCCCGACCTGGTGCCGGACGAGGCGTCCGACTGGTTCGAGGCGTCCGACGCGCACGGGTTGGATCGCATCTTCCTGGTCTCACCGTCGTCCACCGATGAGCGGATCGTGGCCACCGCGAACGCCTGCCGGGGCTGGATGTACGCCACCGCCGTGATGGGGGTCACCGGCACCCGATCGGCCTCGTCCTCGGCGGCCCCGGAGTTGGTCTCCCGGATCCGCGCCCTCGCCCCGGACACGCTGGTCGGCGTCGGGCTCGGCGTCTCCAACGGCGACCAGGCCGCCGATGTGGCCACCTTCGCCGACGGAGTGATCGTCGGTTCGGCCTTCATCAAGCCGGCGCTGGCCGCCGACGACGCCGGAACCCCGGGCGACTTCAGCGGCATCCGTGCTGTGCTCACCGACCTGGTGGCCGGCGTCCGGCGATGAAACGGCTGGCACGGTTGGTCATCGCCGGCATCGCCGCGGTCGCTCTGGCGGCCTGCGGCGGGCCGGCGGCGGTCGTCCGTCCGGTGGGTAGTCCGACCGCGACGCTCTATGGCGGCGCCGAGTTGACCGAGCCGTACACCATGCCGGACGCCACCCTCACCGACTCGGCGGGGCAGAAGTTCGCGCTGCGCACCGGCAGCGACAAGCCGGTCGTGGTGGTGTTCTTCGGGTACACGAACTGCCCGGACATCTGCAAGACCACGCTGTCCGACCTGGCCAGCGCGCTGAACCGGGTCAGCCCCGAGACTCGCGGCAAGATCCAGGTGCTGCTGATCACCACCGACCCGGCCCGCGACACCCCCGAGGTGCTGAAGACCTACCTGGCCCGGTTCGACCCGACCTTCATCGGGCTGACCGGGTCACTGGACGAGATCAAGAAGATTGCCGCCACCATGGGCGTCGTCATCGAGGGCACCACCAACACCCCCGACGGCGGCTACGAGGTCACCCACTCCACCCAGGTGATCGGCTTCGATCAAGCCCGCAAGGGCCGCCTGGTCTGGACCCAGGGCACCTCGATCGGCACCTACAAGGACGACTTCGACCGGTTCGCCTCCACCCAGGGCTGAGCGGAGCAGCTGGTCGAGGTCGTCGGAATCTCGAACATCGGGGGACGGTTCTTCGACGTTCGAATTTCGCACGCGGAAGAACCGTCCCCGGCGTGCGCGAGAGGCCGGGTTGGTGCGGGCGAACTAGAGTCGCGAGGGTGACCGTCGGCCACCCACCCCTGACCACGGACCGATCATCCCCGAGCGCCCCCCGCCCGGAGCGTTTCGGCCCGCCCACCCTGCGTCTCGCGGGGATCATCGGCCTGCTCGCCTTCGCCCTCAACGCCATCGCCGTCGGTGTACCGCGACCCTGGCGGGACGAGGCCGCCACCCACATGGCGAACGAACGCACCCTGCCCGAGCTGTGGTCGATGCTCGACCGCATCGACGCTGTGCACGGCAGCTACTACCTGCTGATCCGGGTCTGGCAGCTTCAGTTCGGCGAATCGATTCTGAGCCTGCGGATGCTCTCGGTAATCGCCCTCGCGGTCGGTGCCGCTGCGATGACCCTGCTCGGTGCCGAACTGTTCGACCGCGCCACCGCATTGTGGGCCGGGCTCGGCTACGCGCTGCTGCCGGCACTCACCGGAGCGGCGTCCGAGGCCCGCTCCTACGCGCTCGCCGCCGCGCTGGTCACCGGGGCGATGCTCACGTTCCGGCTGGCGACCCGGCGGCAGGGCTACCTGTGGTGGGTCTGTTACGCGGTACTGGCGGCGGCCAGCATCTACGTGTTCCTCTATGCCGCGCTGGCCTATGTGGTGCTCGCGGTGATGCTGATCTGGTTGCCGGCGCGGGCCCGGGTGGCGGCCTGTGTGTCGACCGTGGCAGCCGCCGCGCTGACGGTGCCGCTGTTGATCAGGGTCAGCGGGCAGGCCGCTCAGGTGTCCTGGCTCGAGGACTATCACTACGGCCCGCCACAGATCATCGCGGACGCCTTCTGGGGCCAGGTCGACTGGCTGGCCTGGCTGGGGGTCGGGTTGTCCCTGGTCGCCGTCGGCCACGCCGTCCGGCTGGGGAAGGAGCCAGCGCTGCGGGCACCGGTGGTCTGGGTGCTCGGCTGGCTGGTGCTGCCGAGCGTGATCCTGTGTACGGTGGGCGCCTTCGCCGCCGTCTACCATCCGCGCTACCTGGCCTTCTCGGTGCCGGCGCTCGCCCTGGTGATCGGCCTGTTGCTGAGCCGACTGTCCGGACGGTGGCTGGTCGCGGCGCTCGTCGTCTACGCGGTCGCCTGCGTGCCACCGCTGGTGACCTCGCGGCTGCCGGAGGCGAAACCGACCGTGGCGGCCGCCGTCGCCGTGCTCGCCGAGAACAGCCGGCCCGGTGACGGGCTGTACGTCGTCCGGTACGACCGGCACGCGCTGTCCTGGTCGTTCCCGGACGCCGTCCGGCAACTTGACAATGTGGGTGCCGACACCGGTGACGGATGGCGTGCGGAGGAGCTGAAGCAGCCGTCGCGACCGGTTCGGAAGATCGCCGGCCGGTTGAACTCGGTGCAGCGCGTCTGGATCTTCGCCGACAAGGGCTGGCGACTGCCCGAGACGGCGGCCGCCTTCGCGCGCCTCGGCTTCCACCCCGTCCGGACCCTGACCGTCGATCCTGGGTATCCGGTCACCCTGATGCTGCTGGAACGCACCGGCTGAGCCGGACCACGCCCCCGGGTCGCCCGCGGCCGGTCCACCCACCGGGCCGCACCGTGGGGTTCCGCCGATGAGGCAGGATGGGCGCGTGCTTTTGTCCATCCCGTCCCCGCCGATCAGCGGCTGGCAGATCGGCCCCTTCTTCCTGCACATCTACGCGCTGTGCCTGATCGCCGGCATGGTCGCCGCCTGGATGATCGGCAACCGGCGCTGGCAGGCACGCGGCGGCAAGGCCGAACAGTTCGAGACCATCGTGTTGGTCGCCATCCCGGTGGGCATCGTCGGAGCCCGGATCTACCACGTGCTGACACACCTCGGCGACTACTTCGCGCCCGGCATCGACCCGTGGAGCGCGCTGCGGATCTGGGAGGGCGGCATCGCCATCTACGGCGCCATCGGCGGCGGCGCGCTCGCCGCCTGGCTGATGTGCCGGCGCTACCACGTCCGGTTCAGCTCCCTGGCCGATTCGCTGGCACCGGGCATCGCGGTCGGTCAGGCGCTCGGCCGGTTCGGCAACTGGTTCAACCAGGAGTTGTACGGTCTGCCCACCGACCTGCCCTGGGGGTTGGAGATCGACCCCGCGCACCGCGTCCCCGGCTTCGAGCAGTACGCCACCTTCCAGCCCACATTCGCCTACGAGTCGTTGTGGAACCTGTTGGTCGCGTTCACCCTGATCTGGGCCGATCGGCGGTTCCGCCTCGGCCGCGGCAAGGTGTTCGCCCTCTACATCGCGCTGTACGGATTCGGCCGCTTCTTCACCGAAGGCATCCGGCTCGACTTCTCCTACGACACCTTCGGCCCGATCCGGTTCAATCAGGCCGTCGCCGGGCTGATCTGCCTGATCGGCGTCTCGCTACTGATCTGGCTGGTGAAGAACCGTCCCGGACGTGAGGAGTCGGTGTCGCTGGATGCCCCGGTCGACAAGAATCCGCCACCTGCGGACGGTCCGGACGCGGAGTCCGCGGATGATGTGGACGCCGCTGACGAGGTCGAGTCGGACGCCGAGGTACCGGCGTCGGAGAGCAAGGGTTCTTCGAGCAGCTGAGAGGTCGCTGCGGCAAGGGTCTCGACAAGCTCGACCAGCGGTGGCAGAAGGTTTCGACAAGCTCGACCAGCGGTGGCAGAAGGTTTCGACAAGCTCGACCAGCGGTGGCAGAAGGTCTCGACAACCTCGACCAGCGCCGCTTGCGTCAGCGGCGGATCTGACCCTCCTGGAAGTCGTCGGGGTTCAGTCCGGCGGCCCGGAAGTCGTTGCCGTCCACCGATCCGGACGTGCCCACCCAGCGCCGGTTGCGCTCGTCCATGAAGTAGCGGTCGGCGCCCGCGTCGACCTGGACGTCCTCGCCGGACGCCGTGCGCACCGTCTCCTCCTCACGCATCATGTTGACCCAGGAGTGCTGTGCGTCCAGCCCCGGCGACTCGGTCCCGCCGCCGGCGACAGGCTGATTCAGCCGATCCAGGAAGGCAGCGGTGCTCGCCTCGCCCATCGCGACCCGCTGCTGGTGAATCGCCGTGTTCGCCGCGCCTGCCGCGGCGATGTCGCCCATCCGCTGGTTGTGCATGGTCTGGTTGAGGTTGGTCCACATCGCGCTCTGCTGGGCGTTGATCGCCTGCTGGTTCGCGAACAACTGATTCTGCCCGGCCTGCCACTGCTGGCTGGTCCGCTCCGAGTACATGGCCCGGTGCAGCAGCGCGGGGTCGGGCTCGCCGCCGGTGGCGAAGAGGATGCACACGTCTGCCATCCAGCTGGGGCCGAACGAGTTCGTCGAAGCGATCGCGAGAGCCTCGACGGCATGTCCCTGGTCGGTGAAACCGAACCGTGCCGAGGCGCCGGTGCACCGCACCTGAACTCCGTACTCGACGGCCCGTCGTTGCGTCGCATCGACCAACTCCGGTTCGGCGTGGACGGGGTCGACGCGGAGCCCGGGCGCCGCGCCGAACCGCTGGCTCAGATACTGCGGCAGGAACACCTCGGCGCCGACATAGCCGGCCAGCTGGTGCACGCCCTGCTGGACGAACATGCCCGACCACGGTTCGTAGAAGTCCGGCAGATCCGGATCGTGCAGGCTCAACCGCAGTGAACCGTCGGGGGAGACCGCTCGCACCACTCGTCGCAGTGCCGGTCCGACCCGCAGCAGCCGGACGTCGTGGCTCCAGCCGGCCGGTAGATCGACCGTGAAGGAAGCCTCGTTGGCGTCGGTCACCGACTGCCATTCCAGGGCTGTCATGCAGACAGGGTAGGCGGGTTGCACGGCGGCGTCGAGACAGTCGCCGGATGTGACGGCGATGTGAAGATTTGTCGTTCTGGTGGTCATTTCAGCCTCGTGGCGACAAACTTGACGGCCAGGCCCGTCGGTGAACGTCAGCGCTTGCTCGTCCAAGATGCAAGCGTTCGTAACTTTGCCGAAACGTTGGCGTCGGTATGCTGCGCAGGCGTGCAGCGTCGACGCCGGGCGGCGGACGTTCTTTTTCGCACCCCGGCTGCGGGCCTGCGCACCCGGAATGATGAGGAGAACGCCGTATGGCCGAAACATCGATGCCCGCGAGACCCGCTCAAGGTCTTTACGACCCATCCTTCGAGCATGACGCCTGTGGCGTCGCCTTCGTTGCCCAGCTCAGCGGCGAGGCCAGCCACGACATCGTGGCCAAGGGCCTGACCGCGCTCGAGAATCTTGATCATCGCGGCGCTACCGGCGCGGACGCGGCCGCGGGCGACGGTGCCGGCATGTTGCTGCAGGTTCCGGACGCCTTCCTGCGCGCCGTCGCAGACTTCGAGCTGCCGGCGGCCGGCAGCTACGCGATGGGCATGGCGTTCCTGCCCACCTCGCCGGTCAAGCGGGCCGGCGCCAAGCGCACCATCGAGTACATCGCCATCGAGGAGGGCTTGGACGTCCTCGGCTGGCGTCCGGTGCCGACCGACGACTCCACGCTGAGCCCGATCTCGCGTGAGGCGATGCCGGTTTTCGAGCAGCTTTTCCTGTCTTCACCCGGCGGTGAGACCGGTATCGACCTCGACCGGCTGGCCTACCCGTTGCGGCAGCGTGCCCGCAACGAGGCCGACATCTACTTCGCCTCGCTGTCCGCCCGGACCACGGTCTACAAGGGCATGCTGACCACCCAGCAGCTGGCCGAGGTGTTCCCCGACCTGACCGACGAGCGGATCGCCTCGGCGCTCGCACTGGTGCACTCGCGGTTCTCCACCAACACCTTCCCCGCCTGGGAACTCAGCCATCCGTACCGGCTGATCGCCCACAACGGCGAGATCAACACCGTCAAGGGCAACCGCAACTGGATGCGGGCGCGCGAGGCGCTGCTGGCCAGCGACCTGATCCCGGGCGACCTGGAGCGGCTCTTCCCGATCTGCACCCCCGGCGGCTCCGATTCGGCGTCGTTCGACGAGGTGCTGGAGTTGCTGCATCTGGGCGGGCGGTCGCTGCCGCACGCGGTGATGATGATGATCCCGGAACCCTGGGAGAACAACGCCGAGATGGAGCCGGCTCGTCGGGCCTTCTACTCGTTCCACTCCTCGCTGATGGAGCCCTGGGACGGCCCGGCCGCGGTCTGCTTCACCGACGGCTCGCTGATCGGCGCCACGCTGGACCGCAACGGTCTGCGTCCGGGCCGCTACTGGGTGACCGACGACGGCCTGGTGGTCTTCGCCTCGGAGGCCGGTGTCCTCGATCTGCCGCAGGAGTCGGTGATCGCCAAGGGACGCCTGCAGCCCGGCCGGATGCTGCTGGTCGACCTGGCCGAGCACCGGTTGATCGACGACGCCGAGATCAAGTCGTCGCTGGCCGCCGCTCACCCGTACCAGGAATGGCTGGAGCAGGGCCGGGTCGACCTCGACGACCTGCCGGAACGCCAGCACGTGGTGCACAGCGCCGCCTCGGTGCTGCGCCGTCAGCAGATGTTCGGCTACACCCACGAGGAACTGAAGCTGATCCTGGCTCCGATGGCGAACAACGGCGCCGAACCGATCGGCTCGATGGGCACCGACACGCCGCTGGCGGTGCTCAGCAAGCGGCCACGGCTGATCTTCGACTACTTCATCCAGCTGTTCGCCCAGGTCACCAACCCGCCGCTGGACGCCATCCGCGAAGAGCTGGTCACCTCGCTCAGCTCGACGTTCGGACCCGAGGGCAACCTGCTGGAGCCCGGTCCGGATTCCTGCAAGCAGATCGTGATCGGCTATCCGGTGCTCGACTCCGACCAGCTGGCCAAGCTGGTCCGGATCAACCGCGACGGCACCATGCCCGCCTACGACACCCATGTGGTGCGCGGGCTCTACCCGGTCGAGGAGGGTGCCGAGGGCCTCAAGGCCGCCCTGGAGGAGCTCTGCCAGGAGGTCACCCACTCTATCGAGCGCGGCTGCCGGACGATCATCCTGTCCGACCGGCACTCCAACGCCGACCTGGCGCCGATCCCGTCGCTGCTGCTCACCGCGGCCGTCCACCACCACCTGGTGCGCGAGAAGAAGCGCAGCCACGTCGGCCTGATCGTCGAGGCCGGTGACGTCCGCGAGGTGCACCACCTGGCGCTGCTGATCGGCTACGGCGCGGCGGCGGTCAACCCGTACCTGGCCTTCGAGTCGGCCGAGGACCTGGCCCGTCGCGAGTGGCTGGTGAAGGTCGATCCCGACAAGGCGGTCGCGAATGTCCGCAAGGCGCTCGGCAAGGGCGTCCTGAAGGTGATGTCGAAGATGGGCGTCTCGACCATCGCCTCCTACACCGGTGCGCAGATCTTCGAGGCGCTCGGGCTCAACTCGGAGTTCGTCGACAGCTACTTCACCGGCACCCCGAGCCGGGTCGAGGGCATCGGTCTGGACGAGATCGCCCAGGGCATCGCCGCACGGCACGCCCAGGCCTACCCGCGGGACCGGATCACCCTGCCGCACCGCACCCTGAACGTCGGCGGTGAATACCAGTGGCGGCGTGAGGGCGAGCCGCACCTGTTCGACCCCGAGACCGTGTTCCGGCTGCAGCACGCCACCCGGTCGAAACGTTACGACATCTTCAAGGCCTACACCGAGCGGGTGAACGACCAGGCCGAGCGGCTGATGACGCTGCGCGGGCTGCTCGAGTTCGCGTCCGACCGCAAGCCGGTGCCGATCGACGAGGTCGAGC
>JBDHZN010000143.1:0-9262 GCA_039811845.1 Micropruina sp.
CCGGTCTCGGCTACCGGCTCCAGGCCTGACCGCACCCCCGCCGATCGAGTCCGCAGGACTCACCGGTCGAGCTTGTCGAGACCCTCGTCGATCGACCCGCACCCACCGCTGGTCGAGCTTGTCGAGACCTCTGAGCATGCGCTGGCAAGGGGTTTCGACCAGCTCAACCAAGGACCCGGTCAGCGGCCGAACAGCCGGCTCAGCAGTCCGGACGCCGGTACGGCAGAGGCGGCATGCCCACCGCACCACTGGGATGCCGGAACCGTCCGCTTCACCGCGTCGACATGCTGACCGCAGCCGGCCCACGTGGTCTTTCCGCACTGCTTGCAGGTCACCGCGCGACACATGATGTTTCTCCTTGTGATTCGAGTTTCAGGCGAGCGCCAGGAAGAGCTTCTCGAGCTCCTCGGTGGTGATGTCATCGATGCGCTCAGTGGCGTCCGGGTCGGCCAGGCAGTCCTTCATCGCGGTGGCGATGATGGTGAAACCGGCCCGGTCCAGGGCGCTGGAGACAGCGGCCAGCTGGGTGACCACGTCGCGACATTTGCCGCCGCTTTCGACGGCGGCGATGACGGCGTCCAGCTGGCCGCGGGCGCGGCGCAGCCGGTTCAGGATGCGGCGCTGGGCGGTGGGATCGGCGGGTGCCATGGCGGTTCCCCTCGTCGGTGGGCAGGTCAGGTGTGGACTGGTTCGGGCAGCGTCAGTACCTCGTCGGCGCGATCGCCGAGTACGGCGCGCAGGGTGAGCATGCCGCCGGACAGCGACGCGGAGTCGAAGCCGGCCTGGGTGAGCACCCGGTGCGCGATCGCCGAGCGGACGCCGGAGGCGCACAGCACCCGCACCGGGCGTCCCTGCGCGGCGTCCCGCACCTCGTCGAGTCGGTCGCGCAGCTCGGTGTGCGGAATGCTGACCGATCCCGGCAGCCGGCCGGTGGCGCATTCGGCCCGGCTGCGGACGTCGAGCAGCAGCGCCCCGTCGCCGACCCTGTCCAGGTCGTCGGCGTACCAGAGCCGCAGGGTGCCGTCGAGCACGTTGGCGCCGACCATGCCGGCCAGGTTCACCGCGTCCTTGGCCTGCCCGTAGGGCGGGGCGTAGGCCAGGTCGAGGTCGATCAGGTCGGCCACCGCCAGACTGCCGCGAATGGCGGTGGCGAGCACGTCGATCCGCTTGTCGACACCGTCGGTACCGACCGCCTGGGCACCCAGGATCCGGCCGTCAGCGCCGATGTGCAGCATCAGGTGCAGTTGGCCGGCGCCCGGGAAGTAGCCGGCGTGCTGGTTGGGGTGCAGGTGCAGGGTGCGGTAACCGAGGCCGGCGGCGTCCAGCGCGGCCCGGTTGGCGCCGGTCAGGGCCGCGGTCAACTCACCCACCCGAACGACCGCGGTGCCGAGCGGCTGCGGGATCGGCCGAGCCTGCTCGGGCCGGACGAGGGCGTCGGCGACGAGGCGTCCGGCCCGGTTGGCCGGACCGGCCAGCGGCACCGGACGGACCACGCCGGTGACCGGGTCGACTGACGCGGTGGCGTCCCCGACCGCCCAGACACCGGGCAGCGACGTCCGGCCGTGTTCGTCGACCACGATCGCGCCGTTGACGCAGGCCGCACCGGCCGCCTCGAAGATCTCGGTGTCAGGACGGACGCCGGCCGACAGCACGATCAGATCGGCCGCGATCCGGCTGCCGTCGGTGAGCGTCACGGTGTCCTCCATCACGCCGTGGTCTATCGAGCAGGCGGCTACTCCTGCCCGGACATCGATGCCCAGTCGGCGCAGTTCGTCGGTGACCAGCTGGGCCAGCTCGGTCTCCAACGGGGGCAGCACGTGGCCGGCCAGTTCGACCACGGTGACTTCCAGGCCGCGCAGCGCGAATGCCTCGGCAGCTTCCAGCCCGATGAACCCGGCACCGAGCACAACCGCGCGGCCCGCGCCACCATCCACCTGGGAACGCAACGCGACGGCGTCCGGAACGGTGCGCAGGGTGCGCACCCGCGGCGAATCCAGCCCCGGGATGGGCGGACGGACGGCGCGGGCGCCGGGCGCCAGCACCAGCGCGTCGTAGCCGAGTGTCGTCTCTCCGGACGGCGTCCGCACCCCAACGGTCTTGGCCGCGGCGTCGAGCCCGGTCACTTCGTGCCGGGTCCGGACGTCCAGGTTCAGCGCCGCGCGCAACGACTCCGGCGTCTGCAGCAGCAGCCGATCGGCCTCGTCGATCTCACCGCCCACGTGGTACGGCAGGCCGCAGTTCGCGAACGACACCTGTTCACCGCGCTCCAGCACGATGATCTGGGCCGACTCGTCCAGCCTGCGCGCCCGGGCCGCGCAGCTCATTCCGCCCGCGACTCCCCCGACGACCACGATCCGCATCACACCTCACTCCTTCGCCAGGAAGATATACCCCATGGGGTATTTTACCCAATCGCTACCGCGCCCGCTGAACTCTCGAACTTTCGGAGACGGTTTCCTTGGACGCCGGGGACGGTTCTCCAGGATCCGGCGAGCCGGCGACCTGGCTCGGGCCGATGCGCGAAACTCATAGCGAACGGGGGTGACATGCTGCAGTTCACCATTGGAGACGCCGCCGAACTGGCCGGCGATGTGGGCCCCGACCCACGGCTGATCGGCGTGCTCGCCGAGTTGGACGGCACCGTCGACACCGACGCCCTGCGGGCGGTCGTGGGCGCGCGGGCGACCGGATTTCCGCTGCTCAGCCACCGCGTCGTCCGGCATGGCGCGAACCCCCGGACGGCCCGCTGGGAAGAGGTCGCCATCGACCCGGCCGGACACGTGCTCGAACTGGCCACCGACGATCCGATCGGCACCACAATCGCGGTGCTGGTGGCCGGACTACCGGAGACCATCCCGATGTGGCGCCTGCTGATCCTGCGCTCCGCCGACGCCACCCATCTGCTGTTCGTGACGCATCACATCCTGCTCGACGGCGCGACAGCCGTCGCCGTGGTCAGCGCGCTGTTCGGCGCCGAGCCAACAGCGCCGGCGAGTCCCCGGCCGGCGCGGGCATGGCTGGCCCCGGCGAGTGCTCTGGCCGCCGCGCTCACCCGAGGGTCGTCCGCGACATCGCTGCTCACGCCGCTGACCTCGGGCTTCCGGATCGCCACGCTCGAGGTGGACCTGGAGGCACTACGCAAAGCCGCCCACCGCGCCGGCGCCACCATCAACGACCTGTTGCTGCTGGCGGTCGCCGAAGCCCTGCGCACCGCTGCTCGCGAGCGCGGTGAGCAGCTGCGCCGAGTCGTGATCAGCGTGCCCACCACCCCCGGGCCCTCGGACGGCGAACCGAGCCGCAACCGGGTGGGCGGCTTCCTGGTCTCCGTGCCCGAGCGGCGCGGCGATGAGACCGACACCCAGCTGCTCGGACGTCTCGCCGCACGGACCCGTCGCCGCAAGCGGCTCGCCCGCGCCTCGTCCGACTCGACGGCACTGTCGGCGGCTCTGGTCGCGGCGGCCCGGATGGGCTGGTACCGGCCGCTGCTCGAACACCAGCGGGCCATCACCACCCTGGTCACCAACATGCGCGGCCCGAGTACGCCGCTGACCATGCTGGACGCCCGGGTACGTTCGCTCACGCCGATCAGCCCCACCCTGGGCAACGTCGGCGTGGTCGCCGCTGCACTGAGCTACGCGGGACGGTTCCGGGTCACCCTTCGGCTGGATCGCTCCCTCTGGGATGTCGAGGACATCCTCGTCGAAGCCCTCGACGCGGCGCTGTCGCGACTGGCCGACGTGCGCGATCGGGTCCAGTGAGGAAGCGCTGAATCGTTGGTCGAGCTTGTCGAGACCTGAACGTGAGTGCTGGCAAGAGTTTCGACAAGCTCAACCAGCGGTGGTCACGCTGATCAAAACCCCTCCATCCCAGACTTTGATCCGGGATCTCCCGCCTGAGATCCCGGGTCGGAGCCCGGGATGACGTGAATGATCGGCGCTTCCTAAAGGGACGGCAGTCGTAAATCGACGTGCGCACACACCGCGGCGCGCACCGCGTCCGCATCGTTGGCGGCGATGGCCTCCACCAGTGCGCCATGGGCGGCCGCGCAAACCCCGCCCGGTGCGACATCGGGCCGGATCCTGCCTTCGATCCCCTGTCTGAGATCGGCCAGCAGACCGTTACCCGCGAGCCGGAACACCAGGTCATGGAACGCTCCAACCGCAACGCGATCGCCGTCGGTCCCCCGTCGCGCCAGCAGCCGGAGTTCATCGAGTTCCTGCTCGCTGCGATTCCGCGCGGAGGCCATCGCCGCCTCAGCTTCCAGTGACCGCAGCAGCACGCGGATCTCGTCGACCTGGTAGCCGACGGTGAACTCCGACAACGCCACGGGCAGCGCCGTGCGAGCCCGGACGAAGGTGCCCTGGGACGGCCGCGGTTCGAGCATGCCCAGATGAACCAGGGTGCTCACCGCCTCGCGTACGGTCGAACGGCTGACCGAGAGCCATTCGCTGAGCTCGGCCTCCACCGGAATCTGGCTACCCTCGGCCCAACGGCCCGAGACCACCTCGTCCTGCAGCACCCGCAACACCTGCAGCGACCGGGTACCCCTGGTGTGCTGCTCGGCCCACCGCATCTGACGTGGTCGGTAGGCGATCCGGGCACCGGCATCGGACAGCTCAGACGCCTCGGGCCGGGGTTGGGCACGGCGGAGCTGATGCATGCGTCCATCGTGGTCGGCGCGGCCCAGGAAATATCTCCCCAAAACTGGGGGTCCGAGCCTCACCGACACCCGCCCCCGGTCATGGGCCCGGACTTGGGCAAGTCCAACCGGCGGGTTAGGGTGGAACCCGGTCCCCCTCACCGAGCAAGGATTTTCATC
Organism: Micropruina sp.; assembly: GCA_039811845.1. Classification (GTDB taxonomy): domain Bacteria; phylum Actinomycetota; class Actinomycetes; order Propionibacteriales; family Propionibacteriaceae; genus Micropruina. The sequence goes on from JBDHZN010000143.1 coordinate 4,820, forward strand.
GTGCTGATCTACGAGCTTTCCGCCGCACATCCTCGTGCGCTGACCTCGTAGACGCCCTTTCTCCGGCTCCGTTGTCAGCGCCTCCGCTGACAATCCGGGAGCCCTCATGTCTTTCGCTCAGAATCCTGCCGTCGTCCTGACGAACCGGTCGTTCGCCTGGCCGGACGGCGACGCCGTCATCGGTGACCTGACTGCCACCTTCAACCCGGGCCGAACCGGCCTGATCGGTGACAACGGCACCGGCAAGACCACCCTGATCAGGCTGATCGCCGGTGAACTCACGCCGAGTTCAGGGTCGATCAGCACCAGCGGTCAGGTCGGCCATCTGCCGCAACAGCTGACCCTGCGCACCGGCGCCACCGTCGGTGAACTGCTGGGGGTGCAGGACCGTCTCGCCGCGCTGCGCGCCATCGAGTCCGGGGACGCCGACCCGCGCCATTTCGACGTGCTCGCCGACGACTGGGACGTCGAGGCACGCAGCCTGGCCACCCTCGATCGGATCGGCCTGCCAGGGATCGGCCTCGACCGGCCGGTGGGCACCCTGTCCGGCGGCGAGACAATGCTCGCCGCGCTGGCCGGGCTGCAGCTGGCCGGCAACGAGATCGTGCTGCTGGACGAGCCGACCAACAGCCTCGACCGGGACGCCCGCCACCGGTTCTACGACGTCATCACAGCCTGGCGGGGCACGCTCATCGTGGTCAGCCATGACGTCCGGCTGCTGAACCTGATGGACGACACCGCCGAGTTGCGAACCGGCTCGCTCACCGTTTTCGGCGGGCCCTACAACGCCTACCAGGACCACCTGGACGCCGAGCAGGCCGCCGCCGAGCAGGCGCTCCGCACCGCCGAACAGCGGCTCAGGACCGAGCAGCGGCAGCGGGTCGAGGCGCAGACCAAGCTGGCCCGCCGGCAGCGTTATGCCCGCACCGACAATGAGAACAAGCGCAAGCCGAAGATGATCATGAACAGCCGCAAGCAGGAGGCCCAGGTGTCGGCGGGCAAGCTGCGTGGTGAACTCGACGCGAAGGTGGACGCCGCGCAGACGGCGGTCGATGCCCAGGCCGCCCGGGTGCGCGACGACGTCCGGATCAGCATCGAGCTACCCGACCCGGCAGTCCCCAGCGGCCGGCAGCTGGCCGAGTTCCGTGACGGACGCGGCCGGAGCTTCGTGCTGCAGGGACCGGAACGGCTGGCGCTGACCGGCGCCAACGGCATCGGTAAGACCCGCCTGCTGCAGACGCTGATCGAGCCGGCAGCCGTTCCCTACCGGGATGTGCGCGCCATTCCGCACGTCGATCGGATCGGCTACCTGCCACAGCGGCTCGACCATCTCGAGGACGATACGACGATCCTCGACGCGGTTCGGACGGCCGCGCCCGGCGTTCCCCCGGCGCCCATCCGAGCCGGTCTGGCCCGCTTCCAGTTCCGCGGTGAGCTGATCCACCGCCTGGTCGGCGACCTGTCCGGCGGTGAGCGGTTCCGCGTCGCCTTGGCTCGGCTGCTGCTCGCCGACCCAGCGAACCAGCTGCTGGTGCTCGATGAGCCGACCAACAACCTCGACCTGCACAGCGTCAACGCCCTGGTCGACGCGCTGACCGGCTACCGGGGTGGGCTGGTCGTGGTCAGCCACGACGAGCACTTCCTGTCGCGGCTGCGCATCGACACCTGGCTCGTCCTGGATGTCGACGGGCTCAGGCTCAGTGACCCCGTCGCCGACGCGGGATAGCCGAACGGATCGCCAGGGCGGGCCGGGACGAGCCGGCCAGCCAGGCACCGACGGCGACCAGCGCCGACAGCACCACCAGAACCCAAACCGCCGGGTAGATCGACGCGGTGGCCTGATCGAACACCACCTCGGCGGTGGCGGACGGCATGACCGAGGGACTCACCGAACCGATGAAGAACTGCCGTCCGACGCTGAGACCGGCCGCCAGCAACAGCAGAGCCACCGCGAGGCCGGCCCCAGCCCAGGCCAGCGCCCGGACGCGGTGCGGCGCGGTCCCCAGGCCGGCGATCAGCAACCCGAGCGCAATCCACGGCAGCCAATAGCCCATCGCGACGGTGAACTGATAGAACGACCGGGCCTGCACCAGGGAGTCGGCCGTGACGATCGGGATCGACCGTTCGATCTCGGGAATGCGGTTCGCGAATCCGAGGCCTTGTTCGACCAGCACCTGCTTGACCTGGCGGATCACGGTCGCCAGGTCAAGCGACACCAGACCCTCCTGGGACAGCTGGACCGCTCGGTTCGGATCACCCTGCAGGATCGCGATCGCGCGGTCGTGCGATTCGCGCAGGCTCAACTCCCACACCTGGGCGAACCGCGGCGAGGTCACGGTCCGTTCGACGGCGGAACGGATCAGCGGCCGGACGCCCTCGGCTGCCGTCCCGGTGAGCGGACCTCCGGTGTTCTTGACCCGCTCCACGATGGCCTGGGTGACCTGATCGGTGAGGAAGGACTGCACCGCGGGCTCGGCCGCCAGCGGGGCGAAGGTCTGGACGAACCTGTCGGTGTCCACCAGTTGCGCACGCGCCCAGGTGCCGATGACGGCGACCGGGGCGAGGATCACGCTGACCGCGATCAGCAGCGCCGCGACCGCCGTCCGGAAGCGAGCCCGCGACCCGGTGTCGGTCGGACGCTGATCGTCGGTCATTCCGCCGTCCTCCCCGTCAGGTCAGGAAACGCTGAGCAGTGCGGCGTTTCGCTGGTTGAGAACGCGGCAGCTCCCCGTGCTCAGAATCATGGCGCGCAGGCGTCCGGTCGCGCCACGCTCACCCGGCCCTTCGTTGCGTGTCGTCCGCTCGCTCCCCACTGCGCCGGGTCCGGACCGGCACGGCCGGGCCCTTCAATTCGCGGAGTTCGGGGTGGAGTTGCCGGATGCCACGATGCAGCTCTTCGACGGGTGGGCAGGTCGATGCGCCGATCCAGATCACCCGCGGAATCCGCTCCGCCTCGGGACACATCCACTCCGCCAACCAGGCGCGGATCGCCGCCTCCAACCGTTCACCGGGAAGCAGCGGGGACGCGCTGGGTCCGGCATCGTCACGGCACAGCCAGGTGATGCCGAGCCTTTCGGGTGCCTCCAGCGCACGGACCTGATCGGCGGCGGCGACCTCGACGATCGCCTGCCCGTAGGCGTTCACCGGTAACCGCCGTAATGTGGCCTGAATGAAAGCGAGGTCGTCGCCGTCGCCGGCGAACAGGAAATGGGGGAACTCAGGGCTGTCTCCTCGATTCACCTCAATTAAGTTAGGTTAGCCTTACCTAAATCGCAACGCGAGGTCCGCTCGCCGAGACTCTCCCCTTCCCGAACCGGCCCCGTCCCCTGGAGATCATCGTGACCACCTCCCACCCCTCGCCGAGTGGTGACGGCCTCACGGCAGCACCGGTGGGCGTCGGCACCGCTCACGCCAAGACGATCCTGATCGGCGAGCACGCGGTCGTCTACGGAGCGCCCGCGATCGCGCTGCCTGTGCATGGCCTGGCGACCCGGGCGGAACTGCACGCCGGTGGACCGTGGGCGTTGGATTGCGACCTGTACCGAGGCACCGTGGACGACGCGCCGGTCGCGATGGCACCGGTGATCAACGCCTGGCAGCAGGCCGTTCGCCGGGTCTCCTCGGCCACGATCTCGCAGCCGGACACGTCCGGACGACCTCATCCGACCGGACGACCCCTCTTCACTGGACGACCCCTTCTAACCGGACGACTCAGCGTGGCGAGCGAGGTCCCGATGCAGCGTGGCCTGGGTTCCAGCGCCGCGGTGGCCGCCGCCGTGGTGGATGCGGTCGCGTCGGCGTCCGGGGTGCCGCTGGGGCTGGCCGAGCGCACCGAGCTGGTGCAGCAGTCCGAGATGATCGCCCACGGCAGGGCCAGCGGAATCGACACCGCCGCGGTGCTGTCGGAGGTGCCGATCCTGTTCGAGCAGGCCGCCATCTCACCGGTGGCGGTCGATGGACGCTTCGTCTTCGTGGTCGCCGACACCGGGGTGACCGGTTCGACGGCGATCGCCGTCGGCGGCGTCCGGTCGTTGCGCGAAGCGCAGCCCGCGCTGGTGAACGGCCTTGTCGACCGCCTGTCCGAGCTGACCCGAGAGGCCGTCCGGTGTCTCCAGCAGGGCGATCTCGACACGCTCGGCGCGGCGATGAACGAGGCCCACGAGTCGCTGAACCGGCTCGGCGTCGGCTCCGACGAGCTGGATCGGCTGGTGGGTGCCGCCCGGCGCGCAGGGGCGCTGGGCGCCAAACTCACCGGTGGTGGTCTCGGCGGGTGCGTCGTGGCACTCTCACGGGCCGATGACGTCGATAGGCTGCAATACGAACTACAGAGGGCCGGCAGTCATGGGACCTGGACGACCACCCTGGAAGGACCAGCATGAATGAGGCGAGTGCGCGCGCATTCCCGAACATCGCCCTGGTGAAGTACTGGGGCAAGCAGGACAC
>JBDHZN010000144.1:0-9169 GCA_039811845.1 Micropruina sp.
CGGCAAGATCGGCGTCCGGGGCTACCCGATCGAGCAGTTGATCGGCCGGATCAGCTTCCCGCAGATGATCTGGCTGATGCTGCGCGGCGAGCTGCCCAGCGCCGACCAGGCGTCCCTGTTAGAGGCCGCGCTGGTGGCGTCCGTCGACCACGGCCCGCATGCCCCATCGATCGCGATCAGCCGGATGTCGGTCACCTGCGGGCTGCCGCTGAACGGGGCGATGGCGTCCGCGATCAACGTTCTGGACGACGTGCACGGCGGCGCCGGTCAGCAGTGCATGGAGCTGTACCGCGACATCGACGCCGAGCTGACCGAACGGGGCCACGGCCCGGACGCCGACCTCACGCAAGCCGACGCCGTGGACGCCGCCAGCACCGTCTGGGCCCGCTGGAACGAGCACGGCGTGAAGTACGCACCGGGCTTCGGGCACCGCTTCCACCCGCTCGATCCGCGAGCGCCACGGCTGCTCGGCCTGGTCGACGATCTCGCCGCGAAGGGCGCCGTCAGCGGCCGGTTCGCCACCATCGGACGCGCCGTCGAGGAAGCCATCTCGGCCGGTCGCAGCCGCCGCGTCCCGATGAACATCGACGGTGCCACCGCGGTCATCTACTCCGAGCTCGGCTTCGCCCCCGAACTGGGTCGCGGCATCTTCATCCTGTCCCGCTCGGTCGGCATCCTCGCCCACGCCTGGGAGCAGACCGGCCAGGGCGGCCGGATCAAGGGCCCGATGACGCCGAAGATCCCCTACCGCTACACCGGCGAACCCCGCCGCGACGTGCCCGGTGGTACGGAGGGACGGTTCTTTTCGGTCCACTCCTCCGCCGCGCCGTCCGGCTCCACCGACACCGAATCCGCCTGAGCACCGAACCCAGGAGTCACCGATGACCACCGACCTGATCTCGCACCAACTCGTCCGCTACCTCGAGTACCGCGGCGTCAAGCATGTCTTCGGGTTGTGCGGGCACACCAACATCGCGGTGCTCGCGGCCCTGTCGACCTCCGACAGCATCGAGTTCGTCAACACCCGGCACGAACAGCTGGCCGCGCACGCCGCCGACGGCTACGCCCGAGCCACCAACCGCACCTCGGTGGTGCTCTCCCACCTCGGCCCGGGCCTGACCAACGCGGCCACCGGGGTCGCCAACGCCGCCCTCGACTCGGTGCCGATGGTGGTCATCGCCGGCGACATTCCCTCGCACTACTACGGCAAACACCCGCACCAAGAGGTCAACCTGCACGCCGACGCGGCGCAGCACGAGATCTACCGGCCGTTCGTGAAGCGCGCCTGGCGGGTGGAGTCGCCGCACCTGTTCGCCGAGATCATCGACAAGGCGTTCCGGCTCGCCGAAAGCGGACGCCCCGGTCCCGTCCTGGTCAGCGTGCCGATGGACATCTTCTCCGCCGAGGTGGACGTCGCTACCTTCGACCGCGCGATGGCCGGCACCACCGAACTGGCCAAGCCGGGCCTGGACCCGGCGGTCGCCGAACAGATCGTGACCAACCTGCTGGCCGCCGAGCGTCCGCTGCTGCACGTCGGCGGCGGCATCGTGCTGGCCGACGCCGCCGACGAGCTGGCCGCACTGGTCGACCACCTGCAGATCCCGGTCAGCCACAGCCTGATGGGCAAGGGCGCGGTCGCCGACGACAACCCGTGTGTGCTGGGCATGACCGGCTTCTGGGGCACCGAGTTCGTCAACGCGTCCACCCGCAACGCCGACTGGATCCTGGCCCTGGGCGTCACCTTCGCCGAGGCCGACAGCTCGTCGTGGGAAGAGAAGTACACCTTCCGCATCCCCGAGACCAAGCTGATGCAGATCGACATCGACCCCGAGGAGCTGGGCCGCAACTATCCGCTGCAGATCGGCGCGGTCGCCGACTTGAAGCCGGCCATCGCGGCACTGGTCGAAGCCGCCAAGCGACTGGCCCCCGAGGGCGTCCGGCGGCCCGAGCTGCTGGCCGAGATCAAGCGGCAGCGCGACGACTTCCGGGCCCGCAACGCCGACGCGTCGGCCAGCGATGCCTGGCCGATGCGTCCGGAACGGATCCTCGCCGAGGTGCGCGAGGTGCTGCCCCGCGACGCGATCATCACCACCGACGTGGGCTGGAACAAGAACGGGATGGCCCAGCAGATGGACATCCTCACCCCCGGCTCGGTGTTCACCCCCGGCGGTTTCGCCACCATGGGCTTCGGCGCACCCGCCGCGCTCGGCGCGAAGATCGCCTGCCCCGAGAAGGTGGTGGTCTCACTGGTCGGCGACGGCGGCTTCGGCGCCAATCCGAGCCTGCTCTACACCGCCCGTGAGAAGGGCATCGCCGCGGTCTGGGTGGTGATGAACAACAACGCGTTCGGCACCATCGCCGGCCTCGAGAAGGCGCATTTCGACACCACTTACGGCACCGTCTTCGAGAATGCGGACGGCCCGGTGACGACCGACTTCGGCGCCATCGCCCGCGCTTACGGCGTCGAGGGTGTCACGCTGACCAGCGCCGATGAGTTCAAGCCGGCCCTGGCGAAGGCGATCGCGGCCGGCGTCCCGGTGGTGATCGACGTGTCGATGATCAACGTGCCGACGCCGACCTCGGGGCACTGGAACATCATGGACATCTACTCCCCGGGCGCCGGCATTCACCACGCGGCCACCTCGTAAGCCCCGATCATGACCGCCGCAGCCACCGTCGAACCGCAGGCCCAGCAGTATTCGCTGGGACACCTGACGATCATCGACACGCCGACGCCCGAACTCGTCCGGATCGCCGCCCGCACCGGTTACGACTTCGCCAGCCCGCGGCTGATCTGCGACGGGCTGCCGGGCAGGGACTACTCGCTGGCCCGCAATCCGGCCCTGCTGCGGGCCACCCGGGAGGCGCTGGCCGAAACCGGCCTGCCGGTGCACGACATCGAACTTGCCCGGATCGCCGACGATGTCGATCCGGGCAGCTATGAGTCCGAACTCGCGGTGGGCGCCGAGATCGGCGCCCGCCATGTGCTGTCGAGCATCTGGAGTTCCGATCGTGGCTACACCGTTGACGCGTTCGGACGGCTCTGCCGGCTCGCCGCCCAGTACGGTCTCACGGTGAATCTGGAGTGGCTGGCCCTGGGCACGGTGACCAGCATGGCGGACGCGGCCGACGTGCTTCGCCAGGTGGACCAGCCGAACGCCCGGCTGATGATCGACCTGCACCACTTCCACCGCTCCCGCGAATCGGTGGACGCCCTCGCCGACCTTCCCCGGGAGTGGTTCGAGTTCGTCCAGATCTGCGACGCCCCAGCCGAGATCCCGGCCGAACACGACGAGATGGCCAGGATCATCCGGGCCGGACGCAATTACCTCGGCGAGGGTGGCACCGATCCGGCGGCGGTGCTGCGGGCACTGCCACCGATGGTCTACTCGGTGGAGATCCCCAGCGCCTCCGACGAGGCCCGCTTCGGCGCCGAGGGCCATGCCCGGCGCTGCCTGGAGACCTCCCGCGCCTACCTCGCCCGAGCGGGCGTCACCCAACGAGAGGCCACACGATGACCGGAACCGGCTCGATCGGGCCCCGCCTCGACCAGGCGCTGCTGTCCCGCATGCCCGATCCCGAGACCGGCGCCCCCTGGCCCGCGCCGGACGCCGACCGGCGTCCGAACGTCAGCGCGTCCGTCGCGGGCTGGGCGCGGGGGGCCCGTCCAGCCATCCACCGGCTGTTCCTGCTCGGCGAGGGCATCGGCGCCTCCCGGACGCCTGCGCTGCACGAGTACGAGGGCCGCGAGCAGGGCATGTGGCTGTCCTACCGGATCCTGGACAGCCTCGAATGGGACATCACCGCCGCCGACCTGCCCGCGGTGCTCGACTGGGCCCGGACGTCGGGCTTCTCCGGGTTCAACGTCACCCACCCGTTCAAGCAGGCCATCATTCCCAGCCTGGACGAACTCTCCGACCGGGCCGGCGCCCTCGGCGCGGTGAACACCGTCGTGTTCCGCGACGGCCGGGCGATCGGCCACAACACCGACTGGTGCGGCTATCAGAAGCCGTTCCACGACGCCCTTCCGGACGCCTGCCACGGCACCGTCGTCCAACTGGGCGCCGGCGGCGCCGGCGCGGCGGTCGCCTATGCGACCCTCGATCTCGGCACCCCCCTGCTGATCGTCCACGACATCGACACGGCGCGCGCGGCCGCGTTGGTGGAGCGGATGCAGGGCATCTTCGGCCCCGAACGGGTGCAGGTCGGCGTCGACCTGGCCAGCTCGGTGGCCGGCGCCGAAGGGGTGGTCAACGCCACCCCGGTCGGCATGGCGACCCACCCGGGTTGCGCGATCGACGGCGGCCTGTTGCGGCCCGACCTGTGGGTCTCGGAGATCGTCTACTTCCCCATCCAAACCGAACTTCTGGTCCGGGCCCGCGATGCCGGGTGCCGGACCGTTGATGGCGCCGGAATGGCGGCCGAACAGGCCGTCCGGGCGTTCGAGCTGTTCACGGGAGTCACACCCGACGCCCCGCGAATGCACGCTCGGGTACGGGCAATGGTTGCCTGACCCCACTCTCCGGTGGGGCCGTCCACTACCTCGGACGTTCACCGGCTACGCATCGAAGGTGATGCGTTCACCGGCCCTCGGGCCCCTGAACGAGAGGTTCTCATGTCCACTACAACCCACCACGAGAAACAAACCGGAAAGGCCACAGCCAGCGGCTGGATCGGCAGTGCCCTGGAGTACTACGACTTCTTCATCTACGCCCAGGCCGCCGCGCTGATCTTCCCGACGATCATGTTCGACAACACCGATCCGCGGATGGCGATCATCGGTGCGCTCGGCACCTACGTGGTCGGCTACGTCGCCCGTCCGATCGGCGCCTTCGTGCTCGGCGCCTGGGGCGATAAACACGGCCGGAAGAACGTGCTGGTGCTCTGCATGCTGCTGATGGGCATCTCGACCACGCTGGTAGCGGTACTGCCCACCTATCAGCAGGTCGGCATCCTGGCCCCCGCCATGCTGATGGCACTCCGCCTGGTTCAGGGCTTCGCCGTCGCCGGCGAGATCTCGGGCGCCAGCTCGATGATCCTCGAGCACGCCCCGTTCGGACGTCGTGGCTACTTCGGCAGCTTCACCCTGCAGGGCACCCAGTTCGGCCAGATCCTGGCCGCCGCGGTCTTCCTGCCACTGGCGCACTACCTCTCCGACGAGGCCTTCCACAGCTGGGGCTGGCGGATTCCGTTCGCGCTCAGCGCCGGCGTGGTCGTCGCCGGTTACCTGATCCGCCGCAAGGTGGACGAGACTCCCGCCTTCACCGAGGAGCAGGAGGAAGGCACGGTCGCCGAGTCCCCGATCCGGCAGGCCTTCCGGGAGAATCCGGGCGCCATCGGCCGGGTGTTCTGCATGGCGCTGACCAATATCATCGCGGTGACCACCTCGATCTTCGGTGCCACCTACGCCACCAACAAGGACTACGGCATCGGCTTCCACGCCGACGTCTACCTGTGGATCCCGCTGCTCGGCAACGTGGTGGCCTGCGTGGTGATTCCGCTGGTCGGCAACCTGTCCGACAAGATCGGACGGCGTCCGCTGATGATCTGGGCACCGGTGCTGTGCGGCCTGATGTCGTACGGCTACCTGTGGTCGATCAGCCAGGCGAACGTGTCGCTGGCGATCGTGTTCTCGCTCGTCATGTGGGGTGCGGTGTACCAGGGCTACAACGCCGTGTTCCCGGCCTTCTACCCCGAGCTGTTCCCGACCAAGACCCGGGTCAGCTCGATGGCGATCGCCCAGAACCTGGGCACCGTCGCCTCCTCGGCCATGGTGCTGGTGTTCCCGATCGTGGCACCGCCCGGCTCGACCAACGTGGTGATGACGGTCGGCACGCTGACCCTGGTGCTGTGCGTGGTCGCCTCGATCGCGGCCTGGAAGTCGCCGGAGACCTACCGGCTGCACGGTGACGACCTGGGTGTTCCCGGCGCTCAGCCGGTTCCCGAGGCCGAGTACCACCGGCTGCGCAACCAGGCCATCGCCGACGCGAAGGCGGCCAAGGCAGCGGCCTGACCGCCGTCCCTTCCGTAGTCTGGGTGGGCAGCCACGACCGGCTGCCCACCCGGTGAGGAGTTCTCCATGAAACCGACCACACGGCCCGGAGTCGGCCTGGCGATGGCCGTCCTGTTGCTGTTCGCCGGTTGGTACATGGTGACGTCCGGGGTCGGCTCCGCCCAGCTGTTCGGCTGGCTCTTCGTCGGTGTCGGTGCGCTCTCCGGCGTGATCAACCTGTTCCTGGTGCTGCGGCAGCGGCGCTGACCGGCCCGCCGCCGGGCCTCGGTGCGGCGCTACAGTGACGCCCATGTCGGCCGAGCCAGCGACCCCACCCGGATCCGAACCGGGCAGCACAGGTCCACGCAAGACCCGCAGCGCCAAGCGCTCCAAGGCCGAACTGCTCGACGTGGCCACCGCCGAGTTCGCCCGGATCGGCTACTTCGGCGCCCGGGTCGACGAGATCGCCGCCAAGAGCTCCACCACCAAGCGGATGATCTACTACTACTTCGGCGACAAGGACGGCCTGTTCACCGCCGTCCTGGAACGCGCCTACGCCGATATCCGAGCAGCCGAGAAGGCACTCGACCTGAGCGGCCTGCCGCCTCGCGAAGCTCTCGCCCGGCTCATCGACCACACCCTGCGCTGGCATGCCGCGCACCCCGAACTGGCCCGGCTGGTCGCCTCCGAGAACGCCCTGGACGCGATGCATCTGCGGCAGTCGCCCCGGCAGGCCGGGACCAACCTGCCGATCCTGCAGACCCTGGCCGACATCCTCGCCCGCGGCCGCGCCGACGGCAGCTTCGTCCGTGACGTCGCGGCGGTCGACCTGCACCTGCAGATGAGCGCGATCGCGCTGTTCCGGGTCACCAACCGGCCCACCATCGAGGCCACCTTCGGCGTCCGGATGGACACCGAGGAATCGCTGAACACCGCGATCGACGACCTGACCGAGATGGTCTGTGCCTGGCTTGCCACACCGGCGTAAAGTTGGAGGTCTGGCAAAAACGGCAAGCAGGAGGTTTCTTGACCCAGCCAGTCTCGGCCCTCGACCGCGAACTCGCCATCGAGCAGGCCCACGTCGATCTCGTCTATGCCCAACTCGGGAAGGCCGCCCTCGCCGCCAGGCGAACGGCCAACGCCAGTCGGTCGATCTACGCCTCCGATCGGGGCACCTGGATGCGGGAAGAGGACGGCACCGCCATGTTCGAGCGGGACGCCTTCGCCTTCCAGGCCGCGAAACGCCTGGCCGTGCTCGATGCCGAACACGAGGGACTGGTGTTCGGCCGGCTCGACTTGAGCGACAGCGAGATCCGCTACATCGGCCGGATCGGCGTCCGTGACGAAGAGTACGAACCGCTGGTGATCGACTGGCGAGCCCGGGCGGCCGAGCCGTTCTACCGGGCCACCCCGTCCGACCCGATGGACGTCACCCGCCGCCGGGTGCTGCGCTGCCGTAACGACCGGGTGATCGGCATCGAGGACGACCTGCTGGACGCCGCCGACGCCGGCGACCTGGTGGTGATCGGCGAGGGTGCCCTGATGGCGTCGCTGCAGCGGGCCCGCGGCACGCACATGCGCGACATCGTCGCCACCATCCAGGCCGAGCAGGACGAGGCGATCCGCGCCGACGCCCGCGGGGTGACGGTGATCTCGGGTGGCCCGGGCACCGGCAAGACGGTGGTGGCGCTGCACCGTGCCGCCTACCTGCTGTACTCCAACCGGCGCCGCTTCGAACGCGGCGGCATTCTGGTGGTCGGCCCGTCGGCGCTGTTCATGAGCTACATCGAGCGGGTGCTGCCCTCGCTCGGCGAGGATTCGGTGACGCTGCGGTCGATCGGTGCGGTCGCCTCGGATGTGCTCGGCTTCTCCGCCGACCGCAACGACGACGCCGCCGCGGCCGGCATCAAAGGCTCGCTGCGAATGGCGCCGCTGCTGAAACGGCTGGTCGACCTGCCGCTGGTCGATCCCGGTCCCGAAGGTGCCCGGCTGCTGCTCACCGTGAAGGGTGAGCCGGTCGGCCTGGACGCCGCCGCACTCGACCGGTTGCGCCGCGAGGTGCTGTCGCGGCACAAGGTGAACCGGGCCCGGGAGGCGGCCGAGAAGGCGCTGCTCGCCCAGCTCGCCGACCAGGTGCCCGAGGAGCTGGAGCTCGACCGCGAAACCATCGACGACCTGATCACCTCCAGCGCGCAGTGGCGGATGTTCATCAACGCCTGGTGGCCCACCCTTACCCCCACCGAGGTGCTGCGCCGGCTGGACGATCCGACGGTCACCCGGCGAGTGTCGGTCGGCCTGCTGGACTCCGACGAGCAACGCATCCTCACCGAGTCGTTCCACCACCAGGCCTGGTCGGTGGCCGATATCGCGCTGCTCGATGAGCTGGCCGCGCTGCTCGGCCCGGTACCGGCCGAACCGGACGCCGAAGACCCGGTGTTCATCGAGGGTGCCGAGGCGGCCGAACTGGTCACCGTCGCCGACCGGCTGTCCCGGCAGGTCGTCGACGACCCGGACGACGAAGCGCACACCGAGTACGCGCATCTGCTGGTCGACGAGGCGCAGGACATCACCCCGATGCAATGGCGAATGCTGCGCCGCCGCGGCGCGCACGCCTCCTGGACGATCGTCGGCGACCCGGCTCAGAGCAGCTGGCCCGACCCGGCCGAGACCGACAAGGTGATCGCCGAACTGATCGGCCACGCACCGCACCGGTCGTTCCGGCTGAGCGTCAACTACCGCTCGCCGGCCGAGGTGTTCGCGCTGGCCGCGGACGTCGTCCGGCGCGGCTTCCCCAGTGCCGACCTGCCGGAGGCCGTCCGGCACACCGGTGTCGAACCGGAACTGCTGGCCACCAGCGCCGACGGGCTGACCGGTCTGGTCGCCGACCGTGCCGCCGCCCTGCTGGCGGAGCTGCCGGGCACCGTCGGGGTGATCGCTCCCCCGTCCCGGCTGGACGCCGTCCGCGCCGCACTGGCGCCGCTCGCCGAGCCGCGGTTGGTGGTGGTCACGCCGCTGCAGGCCAAGGGCCTGGAGTACGACGGGGTGATCGTGGTCGCACCGGACGACATCGTCGCCGAGTCGCCGGGCGGCGTCCGGGTGCTCTACGTGGCGCTCACCCGTCCGACACAGCGGCTGGTGTGCGTCGATCCAGACCCAGCCGGCGGAGATTGGCGAGAA
>JBDHZN010000145.1:0-9164 GCA_039811845.1 Micropruina sp.
TCAGCCGGATCGTCGTCGCCACATTGGACGGCGCCGCCGCCACCTGCACCAGCGCGGTCAGCACCTCGTAGTCGAGCGAGCGCGGATAGACCTGGCCGGTCGAGGTGAAGATCCTTGCGAAACCCAGGTACTGGCCGATCTGCGACTCCAACGCCAACTGCTTCTTGGCGCTGCCGCCGAGCAGGTCGAGCATGTCCTGCGCCGTCCCCATCGGACCCTTGATGCCACGGGCCGGATAGCGGTTGATCAGCTCGTCCACCCGGGCGAAGGCGACCAGCAACTCGTCCGCGGCCGTCGCGAATCGCTTGCCGAGCGTGGTGAGCTGCGCGGCGACGTTGTGCGAGCGCCCGGTCAGCGCCTGATCGCGATACTGGACGGCGAGCCGCGACAGCGACACCAGCACCGTCACGATCCGCTCGCGGACCAGCTTCAGCCCGCTCAGCACCTGGTACTGCTCGATGTTCTCGGTCAGGTCACGGCTGGTCATGCCCTTGTGCACGTGTTCGTGGCCGGCGAGCGCGTTGAACTCCTCGATCCGCGCCTTCACGTCGTGCCGGGTGACCCGCTCCCGGGCCTCGATGGAGGCCAGATCCACCTGGTCGATCACCCGCTCGTAGTCGGCGATCACCTCGGCCGGGTCGTCCCCGCCGAAGTCGACGCCCAGATCCTTCTGCGCCTCCAGGACGGCCAGCCAGAGCCGCCGCTCGGCAACGATCTTGTTCTCGGGGCTCCAGATCGCCCGCATCGCCTCGGACGCGTAACGGGTGGCCAGCACGTTGGGAACGGTCATGGCTTCATCGTTTCACGCCCGTGCAGCGCCGCGCCCGGCGTCCGGTCGCGCCACGAACGTCCAGCCGCACCGATAGGGACCTGGCACCACCGCGGGACTATCCCAGGAGCTATCGACGAAAGTCCGGAGAACGGATGGGATGGCGCCATGGTCCGACCAGCAGAGCACGATGCCCGAGACGGCCAGGCGAGCGGAAACGAGAGCATGATGGTGCGGCCTGAACCCGGGCGCGTGGTGGAGCGCATCTCCGAGATGGTCGGCTCCCCCTGGCCGACGTCCGAACATGAGCGGCAGTCCTGGTTCGCTCAGTTGGGGCTGTCGCTCGATGGTGCGCCGGTGGCCGACCAGGACGGACGGGTTCCCCGCGCGATGCAGTTCATCGGCCCGCCCAGCGAGGACTGGCCGGAGACCGGCTGGCACCTCCATCGCGGGCAGTTCGTCGGCGTGCACTGGTTCCTGTGGGCCGGCGAGGACGAGGACGCCACCCGTGCGGCCGCCGAGAGCCTTCGCACCCAGCTCTCGGCACGGTGGCCGGCGATCGATGAGCTGCTCAGCCCGACGGGCGGGTTCACCACGTTGTGGCATCCGGCCGACAGCCGGATCGACCTGTACTACCACGCACCCCGCAACGACCTGGGTCCTCCGGCCATGCCGGGTGTTGTCCAGCTTCATGTCGATCACCGTGCGCGCGCCGACGCGGCAGAGGCCGAGGCTTTGATCGGTGACGTCCTCGTCCAGCACTGGGTTCCGGACGCCGTGCTCGACACCACCTGGGCAGCCGAGGTAAACGACACCTGGGTCGGCCGGCTCGTGGACAGTCTCCGGGCGGGTGGCGGACGCACGGAGATCCTGGCGGAGTTGCGCCGCGCCAGGCATCGAATCGGCCTGCCCGACGGCAGCGACGAGAACGCGGCCGATCTCATCATCAGCCGGTGGCGAACCCGTCCGGGCGGGTAGGTGACCCGATCGGATCAGCAGACCGGCTCAGGCGAGGCCGGTCACCACTCCCCGGTCACCACTCCCCGGCGTCGCCTTCGGCGACGTCGCCCGCGTACTGGGTCAGGGTCGAGTTCACCCGGTAGGCGTCCGAGACGGTGATCTCGCCTCGCTCGGCGCGGGCCGCGATGTCGCGGCGGCCGAACAGGCTGGGGGCATCGAGCTGGTCCGCCGCCGCATAGGCGTCCGCTCGGGCCTGCGCCAGAGACGCGGCGTGGGCGACGACGCCGAGCACCCGTCCACCGGACGCCACCAGCTCGCCGTCGGCGTTGCGGGCTGTGCCGGCGTGCACGATGTGGACGTTGTCGTCCGAGCCGAGCAGCCGGGGGCCGCTGATCGTGCCGCCCAGTTCCGGCGTCCCTGGGTAGCCGTTCGCGGCCAGCACCACGACGACCGCGGATCCGGGTTTCCAGGCCAGCTCGCCGATCTCTTCCAGGCTGTCGGTCGCCGCCGCGTAGAGCACCTGACCGAGCGGCGAATCCAGCGCGGCCAGCACCGCCTGGGTCTCCGGATCGCCGAAGCGGACGTTGAACTCCACCACCCGCAGACCCTTGGAGGTCAGCGCGAGCCCGGCATACAGCAGGCCGACGAACGGCGTGCCCTGCCGTCCGAGCTCGGCGATGGTGGGCTCGACGACGCTCTCCATGATCTCGTCGACCAGGCCCGGCGGCGCCCACGGCAGCGGGGTGTAGGCCCCCATCCCGCCGGTGTTCGGGCCGGTGTCGCCGTCGCCGACCCGCTTGAAGTCCTGCGCGGGCTGCAGCGGCAGGGCGGTGTGCCCGTCGGTGATCGCGAACAGGCTGACCTCGGGACCGTCCAGATACTCCTCGACCACCACCGGCAGACACTCGGATGCGTGCCGCAGCGCGGCGGCGCGGTCGTCGGTGACGATGACGCCCTTGCCGGCGGCCAGTCCGTCGTCCTTCACCACGTGCGGCGCACCGAAATGGTCCAGCGCCTGCTCAACCTCGGCCAGCGACTCGCAGTACCGCGACCGGGCGGTCGGCACACCGGCGGCGGCCATCACGTTCTTCGCGAAGGCCTTGGACGCCTCCAGCCGAGCGGCGGCCGCGGACGGCCCGAAGCAGGCGATCCCGGCACCCCGGACGGCGTCCGCCACCCCGGCGACCAGCGGCGCCTCGGGCCCGACGACGACCAGGTTCACGTGCAGACGCCGGGCCAGCGCGACCACGGCGCGCGGATCGTTGATGTCGACCGGGTGGTTGCTGGCGATCGTCGCGGTCCCGGGGTTGCCGGGCGCGCAATGCAACTGGGTGACCGCCGGATCGCCGGCCAGCGCGAGGGCGATCGCATGTTCGCGTCCGCCGCTGCCAAGGATCAGGACCGAGAGCTGGGTATGCACCCGCTCAGCCTAATGCCGTCCGTCCTCCAGGTCTCCGCACGCCGTCGCTGGCACGAGGGGACGGTTCTTTCCGTTCCACTTCACGAACTCCGGTGGCACGAGGGGACGGTTCTTTTCGTTCTACTTCACGAACGCCGTCGCTGGCACGAGGGGACGGTTCTTTTCGTTCCATCTTCTCGGGATCCGGACAGTTGGGACGGGATTTCCCGGGATTTCTGGTCCGCAAGAGCACTGTCCCCCTCGAGTCGGCCCGGTACGAAAAGAACCGTCCCCGCGTTCCAAACAGCGGTTCGCCCCGGTACGAAAAGAACCGTCCCTTCGTGCCACGCGGTCGACTCGGACGCAGCGTCAGCCGTCGCCGGGTGCGCGTTCCGCTTGGGCGGTGGCCAGGAAGACGCCGAAGCTGCGGAGTTCGCCGTCGATCTCGCGTTCGGTGGTGAGGGCGTTGCGGACGCAGACATGGCTGTAGCCGGCGGCGGCGAAGGCCCGCCGTAGGGCGCCGCGGCTGAATCCGTGGTGACCCTCGAAGCCCGGGTCGTGGTAGGTGCCCGATTCGGGTTCCAGGTCGAGGACGGCGACCCAGCCGCCGTCGACGGTCGCCTGGTGCAGCCGGGTCAGCAGCAAGGTGATGTCGGGCACGTGATGCATCGCCATCAGGCTCACCACCAGCTCGAACGGTTCACCCGCCCACGGCTCGGCGGTCAGGTCGCCGACCTGGGCGCTGATGTTCGCCCGTCCGGACTCGACGATGCGCTGGCGGGCGGTCTCGATCATTCCGACGGAGGAATCGAGCAGCACCACCTCTCGGACGCGGTCGGACAGGGCGATCCCGAGCAGTCCGGTGCCTGCGCCGTACTCGAGTACGCGCATGGTCTCCCGGACCGGGACTGCGGCGGCGATGGCATCGGCGGCCCGGCGGGCCCGCTCGACCCGGCGGGGATCGTCGTCCCAGCCCTTCGCCAGCTCATCGAAATCGGTCATGCCCTCAGCCTGCCGCACGACGGCGCGCACGGTAAGCCGCCACGTTGGCCCGATTCCCACAACCCGCGTCACAGAACCGCCGGGAACGGTTGCGGCTGAAGTCGACCAGCACCTGATCACAGCCGTCGCCGGCACAACGGCGCAGCCGATCGAGGCCGTCGGCCCGGACGACGTCGATCATCGACATCGCACACTCGACCATCATTCGGACCGCCAGCGGGGCGTCGTCGCCGGTGGCGTGAATGTGCCAGCCGAAGTCGTCGTGCCGCACCAACTGGGGCAGCGCGTCACCCTCCCGGAGCAGCCGGTTGATCAGGGCGACCACCTGCTGCTCGCTGCCGGCCTCCCAGAATCGGACCAGCGTCGGACGCAGCGCGCGGACGTCGGCGAGTTCGACAGTGTCGTGGCTGCGGCTGCCGCTCCATTGCCAGCGGACGCAAAACGCGTCCAGGTCGGCGAGCGTGGTCAAGGTGTCGGGGGCACGACTATTCACCAACGCGGCCGCCGCCTGCAGCGACAGTCTTGCGTCATGAGTGAATTCCACTGTTACTCCTGACACGGCCTACGATGTCATGAGCTTAGAGGTTCCGCAGGTAGGGCTGCCGAGCTGGGCGTCGTTCCAGTGCGTGCATGAGCGCCGCCGACGAGGGAGTCGTGGCGGAGCCACGACGACCGAGGAGAAGGTGCTCAGGTGCGTGCTGGGGCGGCGGCCAATCGACATTCGCCTACCTGCGGAATCTCTTTACAACCGATTGATCCTGACGGAGGTGGGAGATGGCTGAGACTGTGGCCGAACGCATGGAGGTCGGCGTCCGCCGTCCCCACTCGGCGCTGGTGGGTTGGACGGCGGCGCTGGTCTCGGCATGCGCATTCGGGACCGCGGGCGCCTTCGCGAAGCCGCTGCTGACCTCCGGCTGGAGCCCCGGCGCGGTGGTCGCGGTGCGGCTCGGGCTGGCCGCGATCGTCCTGCTGATCCCGGGTCTGATGGCACTGCGCGGACGCTGGCAGCTGCTGGTCAGCCAGTGGCGTCCGCTGCTCGCCTACGGCGTATTCGGCGGGGCGACCGCGCAGGTGGCATTCTTCAACGCCGTCCAGTACGTACCGGTCGGCCTCGCCCTGCTGATGGAGTACCTGGCCATCCTGCTGGTGGTCGCCTGGGTTGCCGTCCGCAGCCGGCGGCTGCCGTCCAGGCTGACCCTGGTCGGCACGGTGGTGGCGATCGCCGGACTCGTGGTGGTACTCGATCCGACCGGCATGGTGGGCCTGGACCTGCGCGGCATCGCCTGGGGTTCGCTGGCCGCTTGCGGGCTGGCGGTGTACTTCGTGATCTCGGCCCGGCCGATGGAGCTGCCGCCGCTGACCTTCGTGGGCGTCGGCCTTGCGGTCGGCACCGTCACCATTTTGATCGCCGGCGCTGTCGGCCTGATGCCCATGCAGGCGAGCTTCGTCGACGTCGTCTTCGTCGGGCTGACCCTGCCCTGGTGGGCACCCCTGGTGGTGCTGGCGCTGGTCGCGGCCGCGACGGCCTACGCGCTCGGTTTCGTCGGCGTCCAGTACCTGGGCTCGACGGTGGCCAGCTTCGTGGGACTGACCGAAGTACTGTTCGCGGTCGCCTGGGCGTGGCTGCTGCTCGGTGAACTGCCGGGCCTGCTGCAGCTCGTCGGCGGGGTGATCATGCTGGCCGGCGTCGCCGCCGTCCAGCGCGGCCAGACCGACCGAGCCAGCTCGTAGCTGGGCCGGTTCGTAGCTGGGCCGGTTCGTAGCTGGGCCGGCTGACGGCCGGTAGCGTGCGCAGTGTGCTGAGCGAAAGGTCCGCCGTGCAACCGATTGTGTTCTTCGTCGACTCCGCGAACCGTGCGGACGCCGAGCGCTGGCTGCGCACCGGCGTCGCGACCGGGGTGACCACGAACCCGACGATTCTGCGCCGGGCCGGCGCGCGGGCGTCCGATATTCCGCTGATTCACGCCTGGGCGACGGACGCCGGCGCACGCGAGGTGTGCTTCCAGACCTGGGGCACCGGCGCCGAGGAGTGGTACGCCAACGCGATGCGCATCCGGGAGCTGGCACCGGGCGCGACGATCAAGGTGCCGTGCACCGAGGCCGGCGCCGAAGTGATCCGCCGGCTGCACGCCCAGGACGTCCCGGTGCTGATGACCGCGGTGTATGCCGCCAAGCAGGCACTGATCGGCTCAGCGCTCGACGTCCGGTACCTGGCACCGTACTTCGACCGGTTGCGGCGGGCGGGCCGGGACGCCATCGCCGAGTTCGAGCAGATGACCTCGATCGTGCCGCAGGACGGCTCGGGACCGCTGGTGATGGCGGCGTCGCTGAAATCCGCCGAGGACGTGCTGGCCCTCGCCGGGGTCGGCGTCCGAGTCTTCACCGCCGCACCGGAGGTACTGGCGGACGTCTTCGATCAGGGTCTCACCGAGCAGGCCGTGGAGGCCTTCGAGCGGGACATGCTGGACGTGCTCTGAGCCTGCGTCCGAAGGTTGGGACAACGGATTTCGCGGGCCGGGTGACCAAAGGAAACGTCCCTGTGGTCACCAGGTCAAGGAATCAGAGCAGGTCGTGGAGCATCACGACCTGCTCACGGCCGGGGCCGACGCCGATGCCGGAGATGCGGGCGCCGCTGAGCTCCTCAAGGCGACGCACATAGGCCTGGCAGTTCTTCGGCAACTCGCCGAACGAGCGGGCGCCGGTGATGTCCTCGGCCCAGCCGTCCAGCTCCTCGTAGATCGGGGTGGCGCGGGCGAAGTCGTGCTGGGTCATCGGCAGCCGGTCGTGGCGCTCGCCGTCCACGTCGTAGGCGACGCAGACCGGGATCTTCTCCCAGCCGGACAGGATGTCGAGCTTGGTCAGGAAGATGTCGGTGAAGGCGTTGGCGCTGGCCGCGGCCTCGACGACCAGGGCGTCGTACCAGCCGCAGCGCCGCTGGCGTCCGGTGGTGGTGCCGAACTCGGCACCGTCGTTGCGGATCTTGTCGCCGTCGGCGTCCAGCAGTTCGGTCGGGAACGGCCCCTCCCCCACCCGGGTGGTGTACGCCTTGGCGATGCCGACCACCCGGTCGATCCGGGTCGGCCCGACACCCGAGCCGGTGCAGGCGCCGGCCGCGATCGGGTTGGACGACGTGACGTAGGGGTAGGTGCCGTGGTCGACGTCGAGGTGGTGCGCCTGGGCGCCCTCGAACAGCACCACGTCGTCACGGTCCAAGGCGTCGTTGAGCACCCGTGAGGTGTCGGCCACCATCGGACGTAGCCGGTCCACGTAGCTGAGCAGCCGCTCGGTGATCTGATCGGGGTCGATCGCGCGCTGGTTGTAGACCTTCACCAGCAGGTGGTTCTTCTGCCACAGCGCGCCCTCGACCTTGGCCCGCAGCATCTCCTCGTCGAACAGGTCCTGCACCCGGATGCCGAGGCGATTGACCTTGTCGGAGTAGGCGGGGCCGACACCGCGGCCGGTGGTGCCGATCTTGCGCTTGCCGAGGAACCGCTCGGAGACCTTGTCGATCACCTGGTGGTACGGGGTGATCAGGTGGGCGTTGGACGACACCAGCAGCTTGCGCGCGGCGTCCACTCCGCGGGCGGCGAGTCCGTCGATCTCCTCGAACAGCACGTCGAGGTCGATCACCACGCCGTTGCCGATCACCGGCACGCTGTTCGGGCTCAGAATGCCGGACGGCAGCAGGTGCAGCGCGTACCGCTCACCACCCACCACCAGGGTGTGTCCCGCGTTGTTGCCGCCCGAGTAGCGGACCGTGTAGTCGACCCGGTCGCCCAGTTGATCGGTGGCTTTGCCCTTGCCTTCGTCGCCCCATTGCGCTCCGACGACCACGATGCCCGGCATCTGGTTTCCCTCCGGCATGAAAAGCGGCCCGCACGGGGGCCCTTGCCCGCACAGCCTAACGGAGTCGCGCGCCGAGCCGAACGGCGTCCGAGTGGTCGGACGGACGGTCACGCCGGTACGCAGGGACGGTTTTTTCGTACCTCTCGGGAGCTCAGGGCGGTACGCGGGGACGGTTCTTTTCGTTCCGCTTCGGTGCCGCGAATGGAACGAAAAGAACCGTCCCTCCGTACCGGGTGTTCGCACTGACCGCTTGAAGCCGCCCCGCCGTACCACGCCGCGAATGGAACGAAAAGAACCGTCCCTCCGTGCCAGGACGGCATCGAAAGTGGGACGAAAAGAACCGTCCCCGCGTACCAGCCTGATCGCCGAAGCGGTACGAAAAGAACCGTCCCTCCGTGCCGGGGTCAGGAGAGGGTGGGGCCGACCAACTCGTTGTAGGCGGCGGGCGAGGAGTCGACCAGCAGCTGCACGCAGCGTTCGTACTCGGCGTCCTCGCCGATCTCCTTGGCCGCGCGGGCCAGCGCCCAGACGGCACGCAGGAAGCCGCGGTTGGGTTCGTGTTCCCAGGGCACGGCACCGGACCCGCGCCAGCCGTTGCGGCGCAGCGCGTCCAGGCCGCGGTGGTAGCCGGTGCGGGCGAAGGCATAGCCGGCGAGCACGCCTTCGCGGTCACCGCGGTCGAGTGCCTGCTCGGCCAGCACGGCCCAGGCCAGGCTGGAACTCGGATGCTGCGCAGCCACCTCGAGCGGGTCGGTGGAACCGAGTGCCGCTGCCGGATCCTCGGGCAGCAGAGTCGCCTGCGCACCGGGCGCGGCGAACGGAAGGTGAGCCATGTCGTCACCCTAGACGAGCCTGCGGACGGCGTCCGGGAGCGCCCGTTCCGGCTCGATGTGAGTTGTGTCGCGCCAAGCTCTATGCTGCGGCCATGGTCGACGAGGACACCACTTTTCAGCTCCGGATGGACCGTTACGGCCCCGATCTGCTCAGCGGATTGGCCGGCGCCTACGGCGAGGCCGCACCACAACTCTTCGAGCGGCTGACGGCTCTGATGCGCAGCGCATTCGCCGCCCGCAGCACCGATCTGAAGGTCCTCGACGAGGCCCGGCTGCTCAGCCCCGACTGGGTGCAGCGTCCGGACGCCGTCGGCTACGTCTGCTACGCCGACCGGTTCGCCGGGTCGCTGGCCGG
>JBDHZN010000146.1:0-9110 GCA_039811845.1 Micropruina sp.
GGATGCCGAGGTAGGGGGTGAGTGCGTCCACCCGTCCGATGGCCATGATCACCACGTCGATGCCGCCGTCGGTGGCGGCCAGGATCTGGGCGGGGGTGTCCTCGCCCGGTGCCAGCACCAGATCGGCCCCGGAATCGCGGGCGATCTCGTGCCGGGCGGTGTTGGGGTCGACCGCGATCACGGTCGGGACGCCCTGGGCCTTGGCCAGCCGGATGTGCATCAGGCCCAGCGGGCCGCAGCCGGCGATCAGGACGGCGTCCGCGCCCTTCACCTTGGCGATGTTCTGACCGTTCAGGGCACAGGCCAGCGGTTCGACCAGGGCAGCCTCGGGCGCCGACACCCCCGGCAGCGGCACGATGTTCTGCCGGGCGTTGGCGGGCACGACGATGTACTGCGATAGCCCGCCGGCCAGCTGGTAGCCGAACGCCACCCGGTTCCGGCAGATGTTGGGGTGGTTCTTGCGGCAGGCGACGCACTCGCCGCACGGCACCAGCGGGTAGACGCAGACCTGATCGCCGATCGACACGCCCTCCGGCAGCGGACCGGCGCAATCAACCACCTCGCCGGCGATCTCGTGTCCGAGCACCGAGGGCAGGGTGACGTTCTTGGTCTTGCGACCCGAATAGATCCGCAGGTCGGTGCCGCACAACAGCGCGGCGGTCACCTTGAGCAGGACATCGCCCTCGGCAAGGGTCGGAACGTCGTGTTCCTCGACGCGGAGTTCGTCAGGTCGGTACAGCACTGCTTGCTGCATGGGAAATCTCACCAGTCTTCTGTGTCTAGTGGCGGGGCCAGGATGATCGAATCGGCGCCGGCCGCCCGAAGTTCGTCGAGCACCGCCGGGTCGGCGGCGTCGTCGGTGACCAGACCCCACTGGTCGGGTAGTTCGGACCAGTAGTGGAAGAGTCCGTGCTCGCCCAGCTTGGACGAGTCGGCCACCACGTAGGTGCGCTGGGCGTTCTCCATCATCGCCGCCTTGAGCCTGGCCTGCGCGTAGGTGCGTGAGGTGAGGCCCCGGACGGGGTCGATGGCGTCGGTGCCGATGAAGGCGTAGGTGGCCTGCACCCGGTTCAGCATCGACTCGGCGTCCGGCCCGGTGATGGTGGCGTTGATGCCGCGCAGCGCTCCGCCCAGGATCGTGACGCCCACCTGGTCGTTGGAGACCAGCTGGTTGGCCACCATCAGGCCGTTGGTGATCACCGAGACCGGGCGGTTGCCCAGTGCGGCGGCGATCTGTTCGGTGGTCGATCCGGAGTCGAGGATGATCAGGTCGTCGTCCTCGATCAGGACGGCGGCCGCCCGGCCGATGGTCCGTTTGGCGTCGGCGTGGGCCGACATCCGCTCACGCATGGTCAGCTCGGTGCGGGGCCGGTGTTGCAGCGCCGCACCCCCGTAGGTCCGGGTCACCAGCCTGCGGTCCTGCAGGTCGGCGAGGTCGCGACGGATGGTCGCCACCGAAACCCCGAAGGTGTCTGACAGGTCGCTCACCGATACGTTGGCCTCCGGATCTGTGGTGAGCAACTGGAGGATTCGCTGCCGCCGGCGCTGACCCTTGCTGGGTTTCGCCGGACGGCCGTCCGGTTGCTCGTGAACATCGACGGAGGATGTGGCTGGCAGGTCCTGCATGCCCTCATCCTCCTGCATTTCGAGGTGGGTGGAACCCGTGGGTAACGGGTGTCGAGCAGACGGGCTCTACCTGGGTCCACTGCTCTTCCTGGACGTCCCAACTGTGGCCGGTCTTCGGGGTCGGAACCGAAGTATCGTTTGCGCGGTCCGATCACGATTGGGATGTAACAATGATCGAACAGCGCAGAGTGTTTGTCAAGCTCCGCGCGAGATCTGGCCGATGTCGAACGCCGGGAGTGGCAAAATGATCGGAACGCGCATATTGAGTGCGGGACCGGCCGCGGCCGAAGTTGACCGCTGTCAGGCCTAGCGCTGGGAGCGCGCGATGAGTACTCTCGGCTCTTGAGTTGGTAATCAGCCACGCTCCGGGCAATGCAGCACGGGGGTGGCGCCCGATGTTCCAGCGCCGTGACCGGCG
Source organism: Micropruina sp. (assembly GCA_039811845.1). Classification (GTDB taxonomy): domain Bacteria; phylum Actinomycetota; class Actinomycetes; order Propionibacteriales; family Propionibacteriaceae; genus Micropruina. The sequence goes on from JBDHZN010000146.1 coordinate 2,045, forward strand.
TACTCGACGGGAACCGGTGGAGACACGGCAATGCGCGGACCGTGGCCCACCAGCTTCTGCTGACGGTCACGTCCCTGGTTGGTGTCCTCGGGTCGGTCGGAGCCACCTCGCGCTATCGGTCGATGACCGTGCGCGGGGCAGATCGCCGACCCGTCTCTCGGACACTGACAACTAGGAGCACGGACACATGTCATCTTCTGCGGGCGCCGCAACTCCGCTGAGCGCCAACCTTCCAACCGACAAACCGACCCGGTACCGCTGGGTCGTGATGGCGACGATCTTCGCCGCCTACGTAGTCTGTATGGCCGACCGCGCGAACATCGGCGCGGTACTTCCGTTCATCAAGGAAGAATTCCATATCGACAACTTCACCATCGGCGCGATCTCCAGCTTCTTCTTCCTGGGCTATGCGGTCTCGCAGATCCCCGCTGGCCTGATCATGGGCAAGAAGGGCACCCGTGCGGTCGTCTCCTTCGCCATCCTGGCGTTCTCGGCCGTCACCTTGCTGATGGGGTTCACCACCGGCGCCGTCATGCTGCTGGCACTGCGCCTGCTGCTCGGCCTGACCGAGGGCCCGGCCCCGGTCGGCATGACCTCCACGGTGAACGCCTGGTTCCCGCCGCGTGAGAAGGGCACCGCCACCGGCCTCTACATCGCCTCGACCCAGTTCGCGCCGATCATCGTTCCGGCGATCGTCATCGGCCTGGCGCAGGCCCACGGCTGGCGTTGGGTGTTCATCTGGTTCTCCATCCCGGGCTTCATCATGGCCGCGGTGTGGTGGCTCGTCGTCCGGAACCGTCCCGAGCAGAGCAAGCACGTCAACGCCGCCGAGGTCGCGCACATCTACGACACCTCCGAGGACCCGACCAAGAAGAAGGTCACCTTCCGGCCCATCCCGTGGCTCGACCGGGCGATCCGGCTCAAGGACGTCGACACCCTCGACACCAACGGCAAGGTGCTGAGGTCGTGGAACATCTGGGGCGACACTCTGGCGTACTTCTTCATGAACAACGTGAACTACGGTCTGCTCACCTGGGTGCCGCTGTACCTCGTCCAGGCCCGCGGCATGAACCTGTCGGGCGTCGCCTTCATCGCCGCGGCACCGGCCGTCGGCGGCCTGATCGGCGCCATGCTGGGCGGCGTGGTCTCGGACCGTCTCTTCCACGGACGCCGCAAGCCCACCATGCTGATCACGGCCTTCTTCGCCGCCGTGATGATCGTGATCGTCATCAATGCACCGGACAACATTCCGGCCATCGTCGCCAGCCTGATCGCCACCGGCTTCTTCCTGAACATCGGCTGGCCGATGTTCACCGCCTACCCGATGGGCCTGACCAACAACAAGACCTACCCGTTCGCGATCAGCGTGATCAACTCCGGCGGCAACCTGGGCGGCTTCTTCGCCCCGATCATCGTCGGCATCCTGCTCGACCAGTCGGGCGGCAACTACTCGATCGCGTTCAGCTACTTCGCGGTCGTCCTGGTCATTGCCCTGCTGATCATCTTCAGCCTGGTCGAGGCGAGGCCGAAGGCGACCGAGCACGCGGTCGAGGCAGAGGCAGTGGCCAAGTGAGCGGCTGTCCAATGACCCGGAAGGCGGTGTGGGGATGCCCAAGCTAGGTATCGTCGCCGACGACCTGACCGGCTGCACCACGATCGGCGCCCTGCTGGCCAGGGTGGGCGTCGACACCGCGGTGCTGTTTTCACCGACCGACGTCTCGGCGCTGACCTCCGATCACGAGGCGCTGATCCTCAACTCGGACTCCCGGCCGCTGCCGGCTGCTGACGCCTACGAGCGGGTCCGGCAGGCCACGCAGGAGTTGGTCACAGCAGGGGCACGCCAGTTCACCAAGCGGATCGACACCACCTGTCGCGGTGGGATCGGCCCCGAGGTAGAGGGCATGCTCAGCGCGTTGCCGGACGACTACATCGCGATCATGGTGCCGGCCATGCCGCAATCGAAGCGGATCGTGGTGGGTGGCTACTCGGTGATCGACTCGGTGCTGCTCTCTCGCACCCCGGTCGCCCAGGATGTCCGGACCCCGGTGAAGCAGTCGCATCTGCCCACCCTGATGGCGGGCCAGTGCACCGTGCCGGTCGGCCATGTGCCGATCGGTGCGGTCATCGACGGGGCCGAAGAGATCCGGGCCGGACTGGTCGCATGCCGTGAGGCAGGGGACCGGGTGATCGTGGTCGACGCCGCCTCGTTGGAGGATGTCGACCTGATCGCCACCGTGGTGGCCGGCCTCGGCTGGAAGGTGGTCTGCGTCGACCCGGGCCCGTTCACCGAACGGCTGGCGATCCGCAGCGGCGTGGTCGACACCCGTCCGGTGAAGGAGCGCACGCTGCGGCTCGAGCCGTCCGAGTTCGACACCGGCACCGCGCTGGTGGTGGCCGGCAGCGCCATGCGGGTCACCCACCTGCAGATGGTGGAACTCTCCAAGGTGCCCGGTACCGAAGTGATCGGCGTGGACGTCGGCGACCTGATCGCCGACGAGCGGCACTACCTGCGCGAGACCCAGCGGGTCCTGGACGAGGTGGAACGCGTGCTTCCCAAGCAACCCCGGGTGATCATGCTGGCCTTGGACTCCACGATCAGTGGCGACCTCGGTGACATGGCTGCCATGGAACGCCGGGCCGGCCTGCAGCCGGGGGAGGGGCCGGGCCAGATCCCGGGCCGCTTCGGAGTGCTGGCACGGCGTGTCGTGGAGACCCTCGGCGACGCCGTCGCGGGCCTGTACCTCACCGGCGGTGACATCATGGTCAACACCTGCGCCGCCCTGGACGCCAACGGCATCGGCCTGGTCGACTACGTCATCCCTCAGGCGGATCAGGGCGTGCTGGTGGGAGGCCCGTGGGCCGGCCTGCCGGTCATCTGCAAGGGCGGACTCACCGGCAACGAACAAACCGCAATTCAATGTGTCAATCGGATCTTCGACGAAAAGATGGAGTGAAACAGACAATGTCAGATACCCAAATTAGGCCGGTCACCGCGATCACGATCGGCGACCCCGCCGGAGTCGGACCCGAGATCGTCGTGGACACCGTCCAGTCGGAAATGATCTACGAGGTCTGCAAGCCGTTCGTGATCGGCGCGCGCGAACACCTCGAAGAGGCGGCCGCGATCAAGGGCGTCACGCTGAAGTTCAACGAGATCAGTGAGCCAGAAGAGGCCAAGTACGAGTTCGGGACGGTCGACCTGCTCGACACCGGTGCCGCCCCCGGCGCCAAGATCGTCTACGGCGAGGTGCAGTCCGACGCGGCGCTGCGCGCGTACTCCTACCTGGAGAAGTCCATCGAGCTCGGCCTGGCCGGACGGCTGGACGCGGTCTCCACCGCGCCGATCCACAAGGTGGCGCTGAAGGAAGCAGGCGTGGACCACATCGGGCACACCGAGATCTTCGAGGCCCTGACGAACTCGCCGTACGCGCTGACCATGTTCAACGTGCACAAGCTGCGGGTGTTCTTCCTCACCCGGCACGTGTCGGTGCGGAAGGCCTGCGACCAGATCACCAAGGAGCGGACGCTCGCCTATCTCAAGGACATCGACCGTGAGATGCGCACCTACGGCTTCGAGAACCCCTCGATCGCGGTGGCAGCGCTGAATCCGCACGGCGGCGACGGCGGCCTGTTCGGCACCGAGGAGATCGAGCACCTGATCCCGGCCGTCGAAGAGGCGAAGGCGATGGGCATCAACGCCCGTGGCCCGCTGCCCGGCGACTCGATCTTCGCCTTCGCCCTGGACGGGCATCACGACTGCATCCTGTCGCTTTACCACGACCAGGGTCACATCGCCTGCAAGACGCTGGACTTCGAGAAGGCCGTCACGATCACCATGGGCCTGCCGTTCATGCGCAGCTCGGTCGATCACGGCACCGCCTTCGACATCGCCGGCAAGGGCATCGCCAACGGCGGCAGCATGGTGGAGTCGACCCGCGTGGCGGCCTACTACGCTGGCCTCAAGATGGCGCACCAGCAGAAGCTGGCGGCCTCGGCCTGAGCAGCGGTCGGTCGGCGTCCGGGACTGGACGCCGACCGACTTTGCTCGTGCCAGGCTCCGCACGGTGGATGCGTGGGTAGCCCCGGCGGGAGCTTTGGTACAGCATGAAGAATGAGAGTTCGGGGCCACCCCGGCCCCGGAGCAGGAACGACGAAAGGGACACGATGGGCTTCGTAGTAGCCGTCGGCGCGGACAACGCCGGCGTTGAGTACAAGAACAAGATCAAGGCCGATCTGGAGGCCGATCCGCGGATCGAGAAGGTGATCGATCTGGGCGTCGGCAACACCGAGGATCAGACCGCTTACCCGCACACCGCGGTCGGGGTGGCCCGTCTGGTCGCCGACGGCCAGGCCGATCGGGCGATCCTGGTCTGCGGCACCGGAATGGGGGTCGCGATCGCGGCGAACAAGGTCAAGGGCATCCGGGCCAGCACCGCGCACGACAGCTTCTCGGTGGAGCGTCTGGTGCTGTCCAACAACGGCCAGGTGCTCTGCCTGGGCGCCCGGGTGATCGGCATCGAGCTCGCTCGCCGGCTGGCGAAGGAGTTCTTCAACTACACCTTCGATCCGGCGTCGGCTTCGGCGCCCAAGGTGGACGCGATCTGCAGCTACGAGGGCGACTGATGTTGTGGGTGGGCACCAGTTGGAAGATGAACAAGTCGCTGGCTGAAGCCAGCGACTATGCGACCCGGCTCGCCGCGGCTCTGTCCGACGGCGCACCGACTGGTGTCCAGCCGTTCATCATTCCGCCGGCGACGGCGCTGACCACGGTGCGCGCGATCCTGGGTTCCGACTCGCCGGTCGAGCTGGGCATCCAGAACGCGCACTGGGCCGACGCCGGGGCGTGGACGGGGGAGATCTCGGTTCCCCAGGCCGCGGACGCCGGTGCGACCCTGGTCGAGATCGGTCATTCCGAGCGGCGGGAGTTTTTCGCCGAGACCGATCGCACCGTCAACCTGAAGGTGAAGGCCAGCCTCAACCACGGCCTGCGTCCGTTGCTGTGCTGCGGCGAGCCGGGCGAGGTCTTCGAGGCCGGCGGCAGCGTGGATCACATCATGGCGCAGGTCGCCGCGGGCCTGGACGGCGTCGACGACGTCAGCCGGGTGCTGATCGCCTACGAGCCCATCTGGGCGATCGGCGAGCACGGCCGCGAGGCGCGTCCGGAGGATATCGAGGGCGTCTTCACGGCTCTCGATGCCGAGTATGGCGACAAGGTCGAGTGCATCCTCTACGGCGGCTCGGTGAACCAGGGCAACGCTGAGGAGACCCTGCAGGTCAAGGGCGTCAACGGCCTGTTCGTCGGCCGTTCGGCCTGGCAGGTCGACGGCTACCTCGAGTTGCTGAGGATCGCCGCCGCCCGGGTCTGACCGGACATCGGCGCCCGGACTCCGCACGGGGTCCGGGCGCCGTCGTCTGCCCCTTCGTCATCCCGGCGAACGCCGGGATCTCCGTCCTAGCCCGGGCACTCACGTGCAGAGATCCCGGATCAAGTCTGGGATGACGTGGGGGCCGCGAGGAACTGCAACAGTTCGGCGGTCAACTCCGCCGGGGCGTCCGCGTGCACCCAGTGGCCGGCGCCGGGAATGCTGACCAGGCGGGTGTGGGGGAAGAGCCTCAGCATCTCCGGCCGGTGCTCGGGGCGGATGTAGGGCGACTCGGCGCCGGACACCCACAACACAGGCCCGGTGTAGCTGACGTCGCCGACGGCGGGCCAGGCGGCGACCTCGTCCAAGTGGTCGCCGAGCAGGTCGAGATTGAGCTCCCAGCGCCAGCCGTTGCGCTGTTCCGGCGTCCGGGTGTGCTTCAGGTTCTGCAGCAGGAACTGGCGGACGGCGGGGTCGTCGACGTCCTGCGCCAGCGCGCGTTCGGCGTCGCGCCGGCTGTTCAGCGCGTCCAGGTCGAGCTCGCGCATCGCCGCCACCAGCGGCACCGAGGTGCGCACCTGGTAGGAGATGTCGGGCGCGATGTCGACCACCACCAGCCGCCGGACCAACTCGGGGTACTGCAGGGCGAGCAGCATGGCGACCTTGCCGCCCATCGAATGCCCGACCAGGGTGACCGACGCGGCGGTGCCCAGCCGCAGCCGCAACTCGTCGGCCACTTCGGTCGCCATACCGGGGTAGTCGAAGGTGTCGCTCCAATGCGAGCGGCCGTGGTTGGGCAGGTCGAAGAGCACGCTGGCATGCTCGTGCTCGGCCAGCGACCGGGCGATGCCGGCCCAGTTCTTGCCGCGTCCGAACAATCCGTGCAGAAACACCACGTCGGGACGTCCGTCGCCGACCAGTTGGGTGAACAGGGCCATCAACGCCTCCGGTTCCAGCAGGAGTTGTGCCAATGCCGGCGTTCGTCGACCGCCCGGTTGGAGCCCACCGTCGGAACGTGCGGCCAGACCACCACATGCGGCGTCCCGACCGCGATGAACTGCTCGCAACCGGGGCAGCGGTACTGCTTCACGGCGGCCTGACCCGACATCGTCTGGGTCATCCAGCGGCCGTCCGCCTTGTCGACCGCCGAGGCGAACGACGACGACAGCGGACGCGGCGGGCGCAGGTGTTTGCTGGGTCGTTTGGGCACGAGGGCAAGCGTAGTGCCCCAGGCGCTACGGTGGCCGGGTGCGTCTGCTCGTTGCCCGTTGCCAGGTCGACTACGCCGGACGCCTGACGGCGCATCTGCCGCTGGCGACCCGGCTGATCCTTTCCAAGGCGGACGGCTCGGTCTCGATCCATGCCGACGACCGCGCCTACAAGCCGCTGAACTGGATGAACCCGCCCTGCACGTTGACCGTCACAACTCCGGAGGATTCCGATTTCGCCGAGGTGTGGGAGATCCGCAACAAAGACGCCGACACTCTGGTGATCTCGATCGCCGAAGTGCTGCACGACTCGTCCCACGAACTCGGCGTCGACCCAGGCCTGGTCAAGGACGGCGTGGAGGCCCACCTGCAGGCCCTGCTGGCCGAGCATCCGGAGACGTTCGGCCAGGGCTGGAACCTGGTGCAGCGCGAATACCTGACCCCGATCGGTCCGGTCGATCTGCTCTTCCGGGACGCCGACGGCGGCTATGTGGC
>JBDHZN010000147.1:0-9073 GCA_039811845.1 Micropruina sp.
GGGTGATCGACAGGCCGGCCAGCAGCGGCAGCGCGTACAGCACCAGCGACTTCCCGCCCCGGACGGCGGCGACGTAGATCAGCGGCGCCAGCACGAAGATGCCGATGTCGAAGAAGACCGGAATGCCCAGCACGAAGCCGGTGATGCCCATGGCGAGCGGTGTGCCCTTCTCGCCGAAGATGCCCACCAGCTTCCCGAGCAGCACCTCGGCGCCACCTGATCGTTCCAGGATCGCGCCGAGCACCGTACCGAGGCCGATAATCAAGGTGATGTGGCCGAGGATGCCGGCGAAGCCCTTCTCGATCAGGGCGTCGGAACTCTTGATCGGGGTACCGACCAGGTCGGGAATGCTCACGCCGCCGGCCAGCGCCACCAGCACGCCGACGCCCACGAGTGCGATGAAGGGTTCGACCTTCAACTTGATGATCAGGAACAGCAGCAGCGCGATGCCGAGCCCGGCCAGGGTCAGCAGACCTGCCGTGTCCTGGCGGAGCCAGGTGAGGAAGGCGTCCATGTTTCTCCATTCAATGGTTGGGGTGACCGGGCAGGGTCAGCGCGGCTGAGACGTCCGGACATCGGGGGGTGGGGTCAGCCGTCGACGATTGCCGTCCCCTTCGCGGTGCGGCGCAGGGCTCGTCCGGCCCGGGCACCGGTCGGCGCGCCAGCGGCGATGGCGGCGACACCGTTGACGAATACGTGGCTGATGCCGGCCGCGGGCTGTCGCGGCTCGGGGAAGGTCGCCGTGTCGGCGATGGTGTCCGGGTCGAAGAGCACCAGATCGGCCGCGTAGCCTTCGCGGACCAGGCCGCGATCGACCAGCTTGAGCCGGGCCGCGGGGCGTCCGGTGAGGTGATTGACGGTCTCCTCCAGGCTCATCAGTCCCAGCTCGCGGCAGTAGTGGCCCAGGTAGCGCGGGAAGGTGCCCCAGGCGCGCGGGTGCGGCTTGCCGCCGACGAGCAGCCCGTCGCTGCCGCCGGTGTGCACCGGGTGCACCATGATCGCCCGCACGTTCTCCTCATGGCCGACGTGCTGCAGGATGCCGGTGCCGCAGCGGTCGCGGACCAGGATGTCGACGAAGGTGTCGAACGGCTCGGCACCCCGCTCGGCGGCGATCTGCTCGACGGTCTTGCCGACGATGTCGGCCAGCTCTGGGTTCTGGACGCCGCTGATCTCGAGGGTCTCCCATTCGGCAACCACGCCGTGGCAGCCGTCCGAGCCATCGACCTCGAGGGCTTGGCGGATCCGGGCCAGCGTCTCCGGGTTCTGCAGCCGATCCAGGGTGGCGTCGATGCCACCGGACGCGCTCCAGCTGGGCAACACCGCGGCCAGCGTGGTGGCGCCCGGCAGGTAGGGGTAGGTGTCCAGGGTGATGTCGACACCGTCGGCGCGGGCGGCGTCGATCAGCGCCAACAACTCGGGGGCACGGCCCTTGTTGACCCCGAAGTTCATCGTCGCGTGGGCCAGATGCAGCGGGCAGCCGGTCGCCCGGCTCAACTCGATCATCTCGGCGTAGGCCTCCAGCGCACCCTTGCCGTAGGAGCGCTGGTGCGGGTCATAGAAGCCGCCCAGCTCACCGACGGTGGTGAGCAGCGCCTCGAGTTCTGCGGTGTCGGCGTACATGCCGGGGGTGTAGGTGAGGCCGGACGACATGCCGATCGCGCCCTCGTCCATGCTGTCGCGGATGACCTGCTGTTGTCGCGCGATCTCCTCGGGGGTGGCCGGTCGTTCGTCGAAGCCGACCACGAGTCCGCGCAGGGTGCCCTGCGGGATCAGGTAGGCGGCGTTGGTGGCGATCCGGTTGCCGTCGGCGTCCGGGCGGTCGAGCCGGTCGAGATACTCCCCCACGCTTCGCCAGTCCCAGTCGAAGTCGTCCGGGTTGGAGTTCCAGCCGGCGATCTGTTTGCGGACGCCGTCCAGGGTGCGGTCGTCGACCGGTGCGTAGGACAGGCCGTCCTGGCCGAGCAGCTCGGTGGTGACGCCCTGGCTGAGCTTGGCGTAGTGGTCGGGGTTGACCAGCAGCTGCAGGTCGGAGTGCGCGTGCATGTCGATGAAACCCGGGCTGAGCACCAGTCCCGTGCCGTCGATCACCGTGTCGGCGTCGGCCGGCGTGCCGGGGTCTGCGATGCGGGCGATGCGGCCGTCGGCGATCTCGATGTCGGCCAGGTAGCGGGGATCACCGGTGCCGTCGACGACGGTGACGTTGCGGATCAGCGTGCTGGTCATTTCTCTCTCCCTTAGAAGAAGGTGCGGACCGTGCCGGCGACGACGGGGTTGTCGGGGTCGACTGCAGTGTCGAGCACCGGCATCAGTGTCCACTTGTCGAGCGCGGTACAAGGGTGCGACAAGCCGAGACGCACCACATCGCCGGGCCGGACGTCCAACTCGGCCGGGTAGGTCATGAAGGCGTGCTGGTCGTTGACCTGGGTGATTCGGGCGCCGGTCAGTGGTTGCAATGGCTGGCCCAGGTCGCGGGCGATGCCCTGCGGGATGGGCAGGCCCTCGTCGACGGGAAGGTCACGCTTGCCGCCCTCGAGGATCGCCAGCCCGGGCTCGGTGCGCGAGACGACCCGTGCCCAGCCGTGCATCGCCGAGACGAACGCGGCGTCGGCGTCCGGGTTCTTGCGGGAGAACGGGGAGATGCCCCGGTAGAAGCCGTCGTCGTGGATCACGTAGGCGCCGCTGCGCAGCAGCACCTGGACGCGGGGCGCGGCCAGCGGGCCGAGGATCTCGACCACATCGTCGAAGTAGGCGCTGCCGCCGGCGGTCAGGATCACCTCGTCGGTCTCGTAGGCGTCCTGAGCGGCGAGGGTCTCGTGCAACCGCCGGAAATCGGTGAGGTAAGCGCGGACGGGCGCCAGGCCGGCCTCGTCCCAGGTGTGCGAGAGCGCGCCCTCGTAACCGCTCACCCCGCCCAACCGGAGCCGCGAGGCCGCCTTGATGGCGCGGGCGACCTCGAGCGCGGCGTCCGCGCCCCGGGCACCGGTCCGGCCGCCGTGGCCGCCGATCTCCACCAGCACCTCCAGCGGGCCGGCCCCGGCGGCGTCCAGCACGCTCTGCAGGTGCTCGACGCCGGCGACGGAATCAACCCAGGAGATGATGCGGGCACCGCCGGCAACCTGTTCGGCCACCCAGCGGATCGCGTGGGGGTCGGTGACGCTGTTGGCCAGCATCAACGTCTCGACCCCGAACCGACGCGCCACCCGGAGTTGGGCCGCGTTGGCCAGGGTGATTCCCCACGCCCCGGCCGCGAGCTGCTGGGCCCAGAGCGCGGGCGCCATCGTGGTCTTACCGTGGGGCGCCAATCCGACGCCGTGCGCGGCACACCAGGCCGCCAGCTTGGCGACGTTCCCGCGCAGCGCGGCGTCGTCCAGGGTGAGCAAGGGAGTTTGCAGGTCACTCAGCCGAACCGAGCCCGAGCTGAACTCGGACGCCGTCCGGCCGTGCAGGGCGGCAGGGACGGCCTTGTGCCGCCAGTCGAGCACTTCGCCGCCGAGCTGCGCCACTGCGTCCGCATCGATTCCGAGCCGTCGGGATTGACCCTCGCCCATGACTGCTTCACCCTTCTCTCAGACCACGTTGTCCAGATCCGCTATATGTTGCGTATGTTGCAATCTTGATTGCATTTTTCGTTCGGCCATGTCTAGCATTGGGCTCGTCCAGCGTCAATAGAGACGTTCTGGCGCGGCCGAGCGGAGTCCTGATGAGTCAGAGCGTGCGACGCGCCCTTGACCTGCTCGCCCAACTCGCGTTCGGACCCGCCTCGCTCGACGACCTCGCCCGCGACGCGCCGGTGCACAAAACCACGGTGATGCGGCTGCTGCACAGCCTCGCCGAGAAGGGCTTCGTCGTCCGCGACTCCCAGCAGCGATACACCCTCGGCCCGCGGTTCTTCGAGTTGTCGACGCTGGCGTTGGAGCAGCGCGACATCCGGACCATCGCCCGGCCCCACCTCACCCAACTGGCGGCCCGGACCGGGCACACCGTGCACCTGGCCGCATTCGAGGGCCCGGACGTGGCCTACCTGGACAAGATCGAGTCACGGCAACCGGTCCGGATGTATTCCAGGATCGGCCTGACTGCGGCGCTGCATGCCGCCGCGGTGTCGAAGGTGTTGCTGGCCGGCCTGCCCCCGCAGCGCCGGGAGAGCGTGGTGGCCGGCCTCGCCTATCGTCCGCTGACGACACGGACCATCACCGACCCGGCCGTGCTGCTCGCCGAACTCGACCGGGTGGCGGCTCAGGGCTGGGCCGTGGACCTCGCCGAACACGAGGAGTTCGTGCACTGTGCCGCCGTCGGGGTGCGTGACGCTCGTGGCAGCGTGGTGGCCGCCGTGTCCTGCTCGGTGCCGGCGGTGCTGCTCGAGGGCGGACGCGATATTCACGACCTGATTCCCGACATCAAAGACTGTGCCGAGGCGATCTCCACCGATCTCGGCTGGATCCCCATCGAAAGGACCGAATCATGACCAAGGAAATCGTCCTCACCACCGACGCCCCCGCGCCGGCCCACGTCTTCTCCCAGGGGGTGAAGAAGGGCGGCCTGTTCCAGGTCTCGGGCCAGGGCCCGATGGACCCGGTGAGCAACACCTACATCGGCGCCGGCGACGTCCGGGTGCAGACCCGGCAGACACTGGAGAACGTGAAGGCGATCCTGCTCGCCGGCGGCTCGTCGGTCGAAGACGTCATCATGTTCCGCGTCTACCTGACCAAGCGCGAGGACTTCCCCGCGATGAACGAGGTGTACGGCGAGTTCGTCGGCGAGAACTGCCCCAGCGGCCAACTGCCCGGCCGGACGACGGTCTTCGTCGACCTCCCCCATGAAGTGATGCTCGTGGAGATCGACGCCCTCGCCGTCACCGACTGAACCCACCACCCTCCCGCTGGTTGAGCTTGTCGAAACCAAAGCGAGGTCTCGAAGCTCGACCAACGTGGGTGCAGCCCACTCCGCGGAGCAGAACGCGACCCATCAAGACCCGACCACAGAAGGGTCTCGACAAGCTCGACCAACGGAAGTTCAGAAGACGGACGCGAGACCGCGAGCCAGGGTGCCGCGATCCGCTACCGCGACGGTGTCCAATCCCAGCCACCCTGCCAGCAGGCGCAGCTCGTCCCGCAATCGCGACGCCACTTCGGGTCGCCGTGGTTCGGCGTCCGGCTCCAACCAGGCGGATTGCACCTGTAGGACGCCGAGCGCCCGCTCAGCCTTGAGGTCGACGCGGGCCACCAGTTCGTCGTCGGCGAGGAACAGATACACGTAGTAGCCGTAGTCGCGCTGGGCGGCAGGGGTGTAGATGCCGATCCGGTAGTGGACCCCGAACAGCTCCAGGACCCGCGGCCGGTGATGCACCAGCGTGTCGAACGGCGCGATCAACGCCTGTCCCTGAAGTCTTCGCGGACGCCGCGCATCGGTCGCCAACCAGAACTGTTGCGGTAGCCCCGCCACCCGGACCGGTTCGAGAAGTCCCGCCGACTCCAGCCGCGCGAGGGACGCCCGCACTGCGGTCCCGCGCAGATAGAAGTACTCCGTGAGCGTCTTGAGGTCGGCGATACCCAGGGCGTTCGCCGCCCTGGCCAGCAGCATGTCGTAGGACTCTTCGTCACTCGGGTCTTCCTGGGCCAGCACCGCGGGTGGCAAGACCCGCGCAGCCAGGTCGTAACGCCGTTCGAAGGCGCTGTTGCGATCGGCGACGCCGACGGTGCCGCTGTCGAACAGATACTCCAGCACGTGTTTCGCCTCGGACCAGTTCCAGCCCCAGTGCTCCTTGCGGCGTTCCTCGGCGTTCTCGATCTGCCGGGCGGACAGCGGTCCGCCCTGGGCGACGTCGGCGAGCACCCGGTCGACCAGATCAGGCTTGGCCTGCAGGATGCGGGTCAGCGCCCTCCGCTCTCCCGCAGCGCGCCGCCGCATCGCCATCCGTAGTGCCGGTTGCAGGCCGACGTCGATCAGGCAGGCGGCATGCCCCCAGTACTCGAACAGCCGTCGCGGCGCCCGTCCGGCAGCCCGGTCGAGGAGGCCCCGATCGTAGTCACCCAGCCGGCTGAACAACGGCATGTAGTGCGCGCGGACCGCCACGTTCACCGAGTCGATCTGGAACTGCGCCACCCGGTCGATCACCTGTTGCACCTGCCGCATGGTCACAGGCCCGGACGGTCGCGGCCGTCCGAAACCCTGGGCGGCCAGCGCGATCCGGCGCGCCTGGGCGATGCTGAACGTCGGCATGGCCCGCATGCTATCCAGCCCCTCCGACAGATTCTCCGCGCCCGCGTCCGGCACGAGGGGACGGTTCTTTTCGTCCCACTCCCGGTACGAAGCGGTACGAAGGGACGGTTCTTTTCGTCCCACCCCCGGCACGAAGGGACGGTTCTCTTCGTCTCACCGCACGGCGTGATCTTCGCAGTCCGAGTCACGCAACCTGCATGCGCGCCACCGTCGACTTCGACGTTCCTACGATCCGCGCGATCAGGGAATAGGAGACTCCGCGAGTTCTGAGCTCCCGCACCACGAGGCGCTGAGCTTGCCGGGAGAGCGTGCGGAAGTCCTGCGGCGTCCTGACTCCGGCCACCGCATGCAGTAGCTCCACTGCGTCAGCCTGTGTGTAGCGGAGAGGCTTGAGTAAGTCGAGTTCGACGCCGTCCGCTGCATGTACGTCCGCCAACTCCTCGGCGTCCACCGACAGCAGCTTGCCCAGGAGGTCGTGGTCGAGCAGCGGCGACTCATGGCTGAGCCAACGCCGGCTGCTCCACCGGTAGTCCTCGGGCCGAGTCGCCATGCCCGCCGCTACCGGGTTGTTCCAGATGTAGGGCAGCACGGCGCTCAGATAGGCATCATCTTCGATGGGCTTGCTGACGAAGCGATCCTGAAAGACGTGCCCAACGCGTCCGTACTTGCGATTGAACCAACTCGCGTAGCGGACGCCGAGTCGCTTCATCACGACACCGATCGGCTCCCGCTCTGTACGCAGCACCAAGTGGACGTGATTCGTCATCAGGCAGTACGCCAGGACGGCAATGCCCGAGACGGTTTTCGTGTCTTGTAGGGCCCGCAGGAAGTGCTCGAAGTCCTCGTCCTCCAGGAAGATGACGTCGCGATTCACTCCGCGCAGCATGACGTGGTGCACGCCGGTCTCGGACGGTCTTCTGGGTTGACGAGTCATCGGGTACCTCCGCCTCTTCGGTGCTCGCCCTGAGCCTAAGAGCGAACGCGACGGTTGGGACGATCTTTCTGCTGCCCTGTGGATAACTCCTTCGGCGATCGGTCGGGTCGACGTCGGCATGGAGTCCGATCTCGTCCGAAGTGGGACGAAAAGAACCGTCCCTCCGTCCCAGAAGCGGAACGAAAAGAACCGTCCCTCCGTACCGGAAGCGGAACGAAAAGAACCGTCCCTCCGTACCGGAAGCGGGACGAAAAGAACCGTCCCCGCGTACCGGGACGCGGAAACGGGGCTCCGAGCGAACTCGGAGCCCCGTCCTTCCACCACGCTGTTGCGGGTCCCCCCAGGTCTTGTAGTGACGGTTGATCAGACGGCCGCGAGGCCGCTTTCGCCGGTGCGGACGCGGACGACGTTCTCGACCGGGACGACCCAGACCTTGCCGTCGCCGACCGATCCGGTGCGGGCGGCGCCGGCGATCACCTGGACGACCTCCTCGACCTCCGGGTCGTCGACCAGGATCTCGAGGCGCACCTTGACGATGAAGTCGATGGTGTACTCCTCGCCGCGGTAGACCTCGACGTGGCCCTGCTGACGTCCGTAGCCGGACACCTCGCTGATGGTCATGCCACCGACGCCGTGCCGAACGAGGGCCTTCTGGGTCTGTTCCAGCATCTCGGGCTGGATGATTGCGGTGACCAGCTTCACTTCGAGGCTCCCGTCTTGTTGGTCTCGGGGAAGTCGTCCTTGGTCAGCACCAGCGTGTGCCCCACCCGGCTGGAGTAGTACACCGGGCTCAGGTCGTAGCCGGCCTCGCTGTGCTCGGCCAGGTCGATGCCACCGAGCTCCTCGGAGGTGGAGACCCGCCAGCCGACCGTGTGCTTGACGATCAGGGCGATCAGGTAGCTCATCACGAACGAGAAGGCCATCACTGCGAAGGCACCCACAGCCTGCCGCCACAGCTGATCGAAGCCGCCGCCGTAGAACAGCCCGGCGACCGCCGGCTCGGCCGGGTCACCAGAGGTGGCCGGATCGGCCAGCAGGCCGATCAGCAAGGTGCCGACCAGGCCACCGACCAGGTGGACGCCGACCACGTCGAGCGAATCGTCGAAGCCGAATTTGAACTTGAGGCCGACCGCGTAGGCGCAGGCCACGCCGGCCACCAGGCCGAGGATGATCGCGCCGATCGGGCTGACCGCGCCTGCGGCCGGAGTGATCCCGACCAGGCCGGCCACGATTCCGGACGCCGCACCCAGCGAGGTGGGATGACCGTCCCGGAGTTTCTCCACGATCAGCCAGCCGAGCATCGCGGCGGCCGTGGCGGCGAGGGTGTTCACCCAGGCCAGGCTGGCCAGGCCGTTGGCGGCGACCGCCGACCCGGCGTTGAAGCCGAACCAGCCGAACCACAGCAGGGCGGCGCCGAGCATCACCAGGGTCATGTTGTGCGGCCGCATCGGTTTGCTGCCGAAGCCGATCCGTGGGCCGACGACCAGGGCCAGGGCCAGGGCCGCCGTACCGGCATTGATATGGATGGCGGTACCGCCGGCGAAGTCGATGGCCTTGATCTGATTGGCGATCCAGCCGCCGACCACCCCGGTGTCCTCATTGCTGAAGGCGAACACCCAGTGTGCGGCCGGAAAGTAGACCAGCGTCCCCCACAAGATGGCGAACAGCGTCCAGCCGCCGAACGAGGCCCGGTCGGCGATGGCGCCAGAGACGAGTGCGACGGTGATGATGGCGAAGCAGGCCTGGAAGGCGACGAACGCCAGCGCCGGGTAGCTGGCTTCGGGATCGTTGGTGAGCAAGCTCTCGAGTCCGGCGAACTCGAACGGGTTGCCGATGATGCCGGCACCCCCGACGGAGTTGCCGAACGCCATGCTGTAGCCGAACAGCACCCACAGGACGCCGATCACACCCATCGAGATG
>JBDHZN010000148.1:0-8964 GCA_039811845.1 Micropruina sp.
CCCTCGACCTCGCCGTCGCTGCCGCCCACGTGCTGGGCGAGGCGGGCGTGTTCGAGGGCCGTCGGCCGTTCGCTGTGGTGGGCCGCGACACCCGGGCTTCGGGAGAATTCCTCGAGGCGGCAGTGGTCGCGGGCCTGGCCTCGGCCGGGGTGGACGTGATCCGGCTCGGCGTGGTTCCCACCCCCGGGGTGGCCTACCTGACCGGTGCGCTGGACGCCGACCTCGGCGTGATGCTGTCGGCCAGCCATAACCCGATGCCCGACAACGGCATCAAATTCTTCTCCCGCGGCGGTGTGAAACTCGACGACACCGTCGAGGACGCCATCGAGCAGCGGCTCGGCGAATCCTGGACCCGGCCCACCGGTGCCGATGTCGGACGCGTCCGCGACGACCTGGGCGCGGTCGAGGGCTACGTGGCCCACCTGGTCTCCAGCCTCGGTCAGGACGCCTCGCTGGCGCCCCTCAAGGTGGTCATCGACACCGCCAACGGCGCCGCTTCGCTGACCGCCCTGGCCGCTTTCGACGCCCAGGGTGCGACGGTGATCCCGCTGCACGCCGATCCCGACGGCCTGAACATCAACGACAACTGCGGCTCGACCCATCTGGGCTCGCTGCAGGAGGCGGTGCTGGCCCACGGCGCCGATCTCGGCATCGGCCTGGACGGCGACGCCGACCGCTGCCTGGCGGTCGACGCCGACGGCGCGATCGTCGACGGTGACCAGATCCTGGCGATCCTGGCGCTGGCCATGAAAGAGGACCACGGGCTGCACAGCGACACCGTGGTGGCCACCGTGATGAGCAACCTCGGCTTCATTCTGGCGATGCGGGCGCACGGCGTCCGGGTCGATCAGACCAAGGTGGGCGACCGCTACGTGCTCGAGTCGATGAATGCCAACGGCTTCACCCTGGGCGGTGAGCAGTCCGGTCACGTGATCATGAGCGAATTCGCCACCACCGGCGACGGCGTGCTGACCGCGCTGCACCTGGCCGCCCGGATGGCCCGCACCGGCAAGTCGCTCGCCGAGCTGGCGTCGGTGATGACCCGGCTGCCACAGGTGATGATCAACGTGCCGAACGTGAACAAGGTGCGCGCCGGGCTCGACCCGGTGCTGCAGCAGGCCGTCACCGCCGCCGGACGTGAGCTGGGCGAGACCGGACGCGTGCTGCTGCGGCCGTCCGGGACAGAACCCCTGGTCCGGGTGATGGTCGAGGCGGCCAGCCACGATCAGGCCCAGCAGATCGCCGAACGCCTGGTCGGCGTGGTGCGCGACCGGCTCGCGCTGTAGCTCCTCCGGCTCACCCACCGCTCGCCTAACTATTTTGCGCTCGCCGAATTCGGCGAGCGCAAAATAGTTAGGCGAGCGCGCGCGAAAAGTTACGTTTTCGCGTCCGGGCCAGAATTCTCCACAGAAGTGCTTGCGGGCGCGCCCGCTCGGCTGGCAGAGTGCCAGGAACCGAAAGCGCCCCCGGCCGTCCCCACGGCTTTCACCCTCGGTCGGTGGCTCAACGGATCGCTGTTCTTCTCCGAGGAATGAGTCAGATGACCGACACCAAGTCGCCGCAACTCTCGGCGCTCGACGCCGAGCAGGTCGGCTATAAGCAGACCCTCGGACGCCGCCACGTCCAGATGATCGCGATCGGCGGTGCCATCGGCACCGGCCTGTTCCTCGGATCGGCCTCGCGGCTGCACAACACCGGCCCGGCGCTGGTGCTGAGCTACGCGTTCGTCGGTCTGATCGCCTACTTCCTGATGCGGGCGCTGGGTGAGCTGGTGCTGCACCGGCCCACGTCCGGGGCGTTCGTGTCGTACATGCGGGAGTTCTTCGGCGAGAAGTGGGCGTTCACCACGGGCTGGATCTACTGGATGAACTGGGCGCTGACCGGCATCGCCGATCTGTCCGCGGTCGGGCTCTACATGCAGTTCTGGTTCCCGACGCTGGACACCTGGATCACCGTGCTGATCGGGCTGGTCGTGGTGCTGGCGGTGAACCTGATGTCGGCCAAGGCGTTCGGCGAGTTCGAGTTCTGGGCCGCCATCCTCAAGGTGGGCGCCATCGGCGTCTTCTTGGTGGTCGGCACCGTCGTGGTCGTCGGCCAGTTCGACATCGGCGGGCATAAGGCCGGATTCCAGAACCTGTGGACCAACCCGGGCGGCTTCTGGCCGACCGAGGCGCCCTACGTCTGGTACGGCCCGCTGCTGGTGATGTCGGGCGTGGTGTTCGCCTACGCCGCGATCGAGATGGTCGGCGTGGCCGCCGGCGAGATGCAGAACCCGGCCCGCGAGGTGCCCAAGGCCGTCAACGCCGTCATCATGCGGATCGCCGTCTTCTACGTCGGCTCGCTGCTGCTGCTGGTGTCGATGCTGCCCACCGAGGACTACAAGCCCGGCATCAGTCCATTCGTCACCGTCTTCGAGCGACTCGGCATGGACTGGATGAGCGCAGCGATCCAGGCCATCCTGATCGTCGCTGCGATGTCCAGCCTGAACGCCGGCATGTACTCCACCGGCCGGGTGCTGCGCAGCCTCGGCATGTCGAAGCAGGCCCCGGCGTTCACGCTGAAGATGAGCAAGTCCGGCGTGCCGTGGGCCGGCATCGTGATGACCGCGGCCGTGATGGCCCTGGGTGCGGTGTTGAACGCCTTCGTGCCGAACGCCTTCGAACTGGCCCTGGAGGCCACCGCGATCATGATCGTGTTCACCTGGGCGACGATCTTCAGCTGCCAGATCAGGCTGAGACAGCTGATCGACAAGGGCGTGGTGCCACCGACACCGTTCCCGGCGCCCGGCTCGCCGTACACCTCGTACATCGGTCTGGGCTTCCTGGTGTTCGTCATCATAGGCATCGCGGTCTCCGGCTGGCAGAGCGCCCCCGACCTGCTGCACAAGATCAACTTCCTGGTGGTGGTCTTCGGCATCCCGGTGCTGAGTGCGCTGCTGGCGCTCGGCTGGCGGCTGGTGAAGCCTCGGGTGATCGCCAACACCGGTGGCCGGATCGAGTCGGTCTGGACCGACACCGGACCCCGCTACGGCGACGCCACCGTCGCCGACCCCGACGCCGACACCCCGAGCCACTGAGGCCGGAAGGAGTTCCGACAGATGCGTAGCAGGCTTTCCCCCCTGGCCCGGTGGTTCGGCGCCGTGGCGACCCTCGGCCTGGTCCTGGCCGGCTGTTCCAGCCCGGGTGAGATCAAGGACCCCACCCCGATCGCCGGGGCGACCACGTTCAGCAAACTGCGGATCGGCATCTCGTTCGATCAGCCCGGCGTGGGCACCGCGACCGAGGCCGGCGAAGCCGACGGGGTAACCGTGGGCAAGGACGCCAAGGGCTTCGACGTCGATACCGCCACCTACGTCGCCAAAGCTCTCGGCGTGCCCGCCGAGTCGATCACCTGGGTGAAGGCCGACCCGGTCGATCGCGAGCGGCTGATCGAGGACGGCAAGGTCGATCTGGTGCTGTCCAGCTACACGATCACCGAGGATCGGAAGCGGCGGGTGGACTTCGCCGGTCCGTACTTCGTGGCCCACCAGGACCTGCTGGTCCGGCGCAACGACGAGGAGTTGACCGGGCCGGACCGGCTGAAGGGCCGCACCCTGTGCGCGGCGGCCAACACCACCTCGGCGCAGAACGTGCTGAACCGGTACCAGGGCGATGTCGCGCTGGTGCAGCCCAACACGTTCTCGGAATGCGTCAAGCGGCTGACCACCGGTGATGTCGACGCGGTGACCACCGACGACATCATCCTGGCCGGGTTCGCGGCGCTGCCGGCCAATAAGGGCGTGCTGCGGGTGCTCAACCAGGGCTTCTCGGACGAGCCGTACGGCATCGGGATGCCCAAGGGCTCAGGGCAGCTGGTGACCCAGGTCAACCAGGCGCTCACCAACTACATCGCCGACGGCTCGTGGAAGGCGTCGTTGGAGCGCAACGTGGGGCCGTCCGGCTACAAGCTCCCCGATCCGCCGACGCCTGGGAAGTGACCGAGACCCGACGCGACGACGCACGCGTCGTCCTCGTCCGGGCGATGGCGGCGCTCGCCGCGACGCCGCCGTTCGCCGACCTCGACACCCACACCATCGAGGCGTTGGCCGGGCAGGCCCGGGTCGCCGAGTACCGGGCCGGTGAGTTGATCCTGGACGCCTTCCGGGCACCGCCCAGCGAGGTGCTCGTGGTGGTCGCCGGCCGCGTCCGGGTCTGGCGGGACGCGGCGCGACCGCACGATCCGGAGGCGCCCGACATGATCTGCGGCGCCGGAGAGGTGTTCGGCCTCGACGCCACCCTGACCGGGAAGGCGATCGGTCCGCTGGCGGTCGCCGACGGGCCCGTCCGGGTGGTGCGGATGCCGGCCGACCGGGTGGCCGCGGTACTGCCGGAGACCGCGGTGGGAACCGTGCCCACCCGCGGCCTGCTGGCACCTGCGGAGTTGTCCGAACCGGGGGAGCGGTTGCGGGTCGACGAACTGGCGATGGCGCCGCTGGTGATCGTGCCCGGCACGATCAGCGTGCGCGAGGCGGCGCTGGCGATGGCGCGGACGGGCCTGGCCGGCGTCCGGCTGGCCGGCGGCGACCTCGGCGTGGTCACCGACCGGACGCTGCGGGAGCGGGTGCTGGCGGCCGGGTTGTCCACCGAGTTGCCGGTCGGCGGGGTGGCCGCCACCGATCTGCCCCGACTGCCCGGGGACGCCTCCGCGGCGGAGGCGCTGATCCTGCTGCTCGACGACGTCCGATCCGACCATGTGCTGGTGACCGGTCCGGACGCCCGGGTGACGGGGGCGGTCGAGGCCCGCGACTTCCTCGGTTCGCCGGTCACCCCCGGCCTGGTGGTGCACGAACGCATCCAACGGGCCCACGACGTGGCGACTCTGGTGCAGCATGCCCGCCGACTGCCCGGGCTGCTCGCCGACCTGCTGGCCGGCGGCCTCGGGGCCGCCGGCGTGCTCAGCGTCTACTCGGCGCTGGTCGACGCGGTCACCCGGCGGATGCTCGAGTTGACCTTCGCGGCGCATCCCGAGGTGTCGCTGGACGCCTTCACCTGGCTGTCGCTGGGCAGCAACGGACGGCGCGAGTCGACGCTGAGTTCGGACGTCGACTGTGCCGTGGCGTTCCATGAGCCGCTGCCGCAGGACGAGATCGACCGCTACCGGGAGGTCTTCCTGGAGGTGATCGGCTCGCTGGCCCAGGCCGGGCTGACCGGCGACGGGCACGGCGCCACCGCCGCGCACAAGCTGTTCGCCCGCAGCAGCGCCTCCTGGGAGGAGATCGCCCGGGAATGGCTGGACGACCCGAGCCGCAACAATGCCGCGATGATGGTCTCGCTGCTGCTCGACGCCCGGCCGATCATGGGGGCCCACGACGTGCCGGCGGTGGCTCGCATGGTCACCGAACTGCGGGCCCATCCGGCCAGCATGCGGATGTTGCTGGAGGAGTCGCTGGCCAAGCGCGCCCGGCTGCGTCCGCTGCTGCGCGTCTTTCCCGGCCGCGAGGCGTTCGACATCAAACGTCACGCCCTGCTGCCGATCGTCAACCTGGCCCGCTGGGCGGCTCTCACGGTCGGCGCCACGGTGTTGCCGACCACCGAACGGCTGCGGGCCGCGGCCGGCTCGTCGATCCTGCCGGCGCGGCAGGCCGCGACCCTGGTCGAGGTGTTCGAGGTGCTGCAGGCGATCCGGCTGCGCCGGCAACTCAAACAGGTGAAACGCGGACGGCCCGCCACCGACCGGCTGCGGCTGGACCGGATCTCGGCGATCGACCGCAGCATCATCGCGCGCGCCGTCCGGGAGATCGCGACGGTGCAGCAGCGGATGGCCAACCTGTCCCGCTACGAGAACCCGGAGGACTGGGGGCGGCCCGATCCGCAACCGGACGCCGACGACTGGCGATGAGCCTGCTACGGGTGCCGCCGGGGCAGCGGGTCGCGGTGATCGGGGATGTCGGCGGCCATGCGGACGCCCTGCGCTCCGAACTGGCCCGGCTGGGCGTCCCGGACGGAGGGGACGGTCCGCTGCCGCCGGACCTGTTGGTCGTCCAGGTCGGTGACCTGATCCACCGCGGCCCCGACTCGGCCGGCGTGGTCGCGCTGGTTGATCGGCACCTGCGGGGCACCCCGGGCCGCTGGATCCAGTTGGTCGGCAACCATGAGGCCTTCTACCTGCGCCGGCGGCAGTTCAGCTGGGACGAGCGGGTGCCCCGCCGGACGGCCTCGACGCTGCGGCGCTGGTGGTCCACGGGCAGCATGCGGCCGGCGGTGGCGATCCGGACGCCGGCGGAGGACCTGTTGGTCACCCATGCCGGCTTGACCAGGAGATTCTGGCAGGACGTGCTCGACGCACCCCCGGATGCCGTCGTCGCCGCGGCGGCGATCAATGCGCTGGCCCGCAGCAACGCCCGCGCGCTGTTCAAGCCGGGCACCATGGTGGGCTGGCGGCGTCCGGATCTGGGCGCGGGTCCGATCTGGGCGGCGGCCGGCAGCGAGGTGGCGGCCAGCTGGTCGGGGCACGCGTTGCCGTTCAGTCAGGTGCACGGCCACAGCTCCGCCTACCACTGGGACACCGGCCGGTGGCAGCTGGACGAGGCCCTGCGGCCGGCGACGGTGCTGGACCGGCCGGCCAAACACGTGGCGATCACCTTGCCGGGCGGTCGCCTGGTGGGCATCGATCCCTGTCACCGGGCACTGGTCGACGGGGAATGGCGGTCCTTGGAGCTGCCGGGAGGCTGACTGGCGTCACGGGCTGTTCAGCGCGTCATCGGGCGCAGCGGACGCTGGCGTGCGGCCTCGACCACGATCGCCCGGTCGTTGCCCGGGTCGTTCGGGTCGTACCAGAGCCGGGTGGCCTGGCCGTTCACCAGCGGATCGGATTGCTGGATCAGGCACAGCCGTTGCACCCAGCGCTGCTGCCCGAACCGGTCGGTGAAGGCGAAGGTGACGGTGGTGAGGATCTTCGCCGAGGTGTGGAAGAAGTCGTAGCCCTGGTTGCTCACGGTCGCGGTGGTCACCGTGCCGGTGCGGATGATCTCCTCCTCGCGGCGGGCCTGCCGGCGCCTGCTGGCGGCCGCGGCGACGCCGAGGACCAGGAACGCCGTCCCGAGTGCGAGCAGCCCGGCCGCGATCAGCATCGCCGGGGCGGGGCTGCCGAATCTGGTCGCGATCAGCCACAGGCCGACGCCCCCGCCGAACAGGGACGCCGCCCAGCCGTAGCCGAACCCGAGGTGCGCGTTCTTCATCACCACGAGCATCCAGGCGATCTCGCCGCCGATGGTGAGGATCATCCCGGCGAGGATGCCCACCGGGTACTGCCAGAGCAGGTCGGTCTCGTCGCCGGACGTCATCGACATTCCGCCCCAGCCGAGGCCGAGCCCGAAGCCGCCGGCGAGCCTCGCGGCCAGTAGGACCGTCACGACGACGGACGAGGGGGGCCGCCGGCGGCGGAGTGGGGCAATGGCCGGGTCGATGGTGCTCATCGTCGGTCTCCCTTCAGAGCGCCCGGGCCTGGACGAGCACGTCCTGCTCGTCGGAGGGCAGGTATTTCACGCCGATCACCGCGCCCGGCTGCAGGCCGGGCAGCGCGATCGCGGGCAGCGCCTTGCTGACCACGGTGTCGAACCGGGTGCCGTCCGGACGGGTCACCCTCAGCGTGAGTTCGATCACCGCGAGGTCGCCCCGGACCTCACCGGTCGGCGTCATCGCCAGCACGACCGCCCGGGCCCCGACCCCGTGCTGGGCGGCCTCGAACTGCCGAGGCGTGATCCGGCCGAGCGCCAGCTGGCGGCGCAGCAGCAGGTCCTCCAGCTGCTCGGGGGTGGTGTCACCGTCGACCAACACCCGTCCGTCGGTCCGGCCCGGCAGGTAGCGCACCGGCAGCACGGCGCCCGGCACCAGGCCCGGCAGATCGGTGAGCGAGACCACCTGGCGGGCCCGTCCGTCGAACCGTTGCCCGTCGGCGGTCTCCACGTCGAAGAACATCTCCACCTGCGGCTGGTCGTTGATCTGCACCCCGGTCTGCCGCAGCCGCTGCAGGGTGCCGAGGCCGAGTTCACCCTTGCGGAACGCCGAACGGCGCGGCCCCCCGAGCAGGCTCACCACGGGCGGACCGAACCCGACCAGGATCAGCAGCCCCGTCCCGGCGACGATGACCCATTCGGGCTGGTCGCGCCAGGTCACCACCAGGACGATGATGGCCATGCCCAGCACGGACGCCGCGCTCATCATGACGAGCCGCACACTCGGGTTCTTCATGGTCGTCTCCCTTCGTTCACGCTCACGCTAGGAATGCCCAGACGCCTCCCGGTCACAGGTTTCGGCGGGCCTACACTCAGCGGATGAGCACGCCTGGGCAGCCGGCCGGGCCGGGGCCGGACGGACTGCCCCGCGGCCTGGTGATCGCGCAGGCTTGGCGCGGCCTGGACGGCGTCGAGCCGTTGAGCAACGCGAGCGGGCTGCCGCTGGCCCGCACCATCAAGCTGTTGCTCGACCCGCTGGTGCTCCGGCCCGCCGCGCATCCCCACCTCGGCGTGGCGATCGTCACGATCGAGGCCGCGGCCGAGCTCCGGCGGCGGATAACGGACGCCGGACCCGTGCTCACCGCGACCGGCGCCTGGTTCGGCCGGGTCAAGCAGGCTCGGCGGGCGGCCGGCATCACCGAGGGGCATCCGCAGGATCTGTACTTCCAGCGCTGTTTCGAACTCGCCCACCGCTACGGCCTGCCCGGCCCGGACGCCGCCGACCGGGCCCGCGCGGTTGTCGACGAGGTGCACGGCGAGCGTCGGCTCACCCCGGCCGCGCTGCGCGCCTACTTGGCCGACCCGCAGGTGCATGAGCGGGTGTGCCGGTCGATCGCGCGCGCCTGGGCCGGGCGGCGTCCGGCGGGTCGCGGTGACCAGGCCGGGCTGCGGCGACTGCTCGACGAGTGCGCGCAGATGCCCGAGGCAGGGACATTCGACGGGCTCGTCGGACGCGGCGCCGGTTCGGCCGC
>JBDHZN010000149.1:0-8927 GCA_039811845.1 Micropruina sp.
GGTTTTGGCCCTCGGCATGGTATTCGGCGGCGGCGAGTCTCTATGGTTACTACTCCCATCCGGCATCGTTGCTGTGATCGGTGCATGCCTTTGCTTTCCTGCGGTTGCCAAGCGTATGGCCGGAGGGTGGGATTTGAAACCAGTCGGCGCAGCTCTGGTGGCCAGTCGACTTTTATCAGATATGTCGCGCAAGGTGGCCGCTGGCGGTATCGTGTTGACGCTCATATTCGGCCTATGGTCGTACTTCTTGATGCTTCTGATCACAAATTCTGCTTCGCAGCGACTTCTAATGCAGGCCAACATGCCGGCCGGCTTAGCTCGAATTTCACTCAATGACGAAAACGGTGTGAATTATCCTTCGTGGGTCATCCAGCAATTCGAGCATGATGTCGGTGTTTCGCATTCAACCGTCGTCCTGGAAGCAGCTCTCGCGAACACGCGCTATGGCGGGGTTTTATGGGCGTTTGAAAGCCCTGGGGACGTTGTCAATATTATTCATGGACTCTCGGCGGATGAGGAAGCTTTCTTGGTGCGGGGAGGAGTCTTGACTACAAGCGCCGTGGGCGATCGTATTGAGGCAACCCGTGTCGCGGATGGCGGCGAACTTAGTTTACCTGCCCGCCAAATTGACTCGAGTATTGATGCGCCGGACGTGCCCGGATTCGTCTTGCAAAAGTCTTTGGGGCAACCTGCGAGTGCAGGACACTTGCAACCGGTATTCGCGTGGCGGGTCTACGGGGGGCTGACCCCCTCTCAGGACGCTCTTGCACGTGATTGGCTTCGACAACGCGGTTACGCAAACATACAAGTTGAGGCGCATTACGGTGTGGATTGGTTCGTTGCTCCCATTAGTGCCTTGGCAGCTTTAGTGCTCCTGGGGGGCGCATCATTGTTGATCACGCGTACGGTGCTTTCGGAACTGGCGGTGACGATGAGGCCCGCTCTGTCGACGCTCCGCGCGGTGGGCGCGCAGTCTGGATTTGGGCGCGCAGTTCTGGCTAGGGTCGCCGTAATCGTTACGGGTTCGAGCCTTGCGCTCGCCTCGGCTGCCGTCCTGGCGGTGCTGGCGTCCCTCTACGTTCGTGCCCCGACGGCTTTCACCATCGAATGGGGGCAGTGGTGGCTGTTACCTGTCTATATTTCAGTCGTGGTTGCAAGCTCCTTGGGCGCAATGCTGGGTGCTGTCCGCAGGCTGAGTCAGGAGGAAACTCTTTCTTTGCTTTAGCTGGATCTGCTAGTCAAGTGTCGCGGGCGAGAATAGCGGATTAACGCCCGGCGTCCTCTGACTTTCAGTGGCTTCGTCACTACGGTCCACATGACCTCGCTGTCCTATATTTTGCATTTCAGAGACGTCGGCAAGAATCGGCCTTGCTGCCGGAGGAGGCGAGACGTCGGCTATCTTGGGCACTCAGTTTGGCCTGGATCGTGACACACCTCGGTGGCGCGATCCAGGTCCGACGATTGGCCTGCTTCTCTGCAGGATCAAGAACGAGGTGGTGGCCGAGTATGCATTTCTCGACAGCGCTCGCCCCTTGGGGATTTCTGAGTTTCAACTCGCGGAGGCGTTGCCTGAGCAATTGCGGGCCAGCCTGCCGACCATCGAGCGGATCGAGCGTGAGTTGGCCGACGGAATGGACTGGCAGTTGCGATGACGAAGCATCAGTTGTCCGCCGTCGGTGAAACCACGACACGCGTCCGCGGCATGGGCTGGCGCACGGTGCAGGGAAGGGAGCAGCGATGGGTACGGAAGCGGTCATCGAGTCGGCCTGGGACGCTCCCGAATCGGTCTACGACCGGCGCGCGGCCACCTATGACGCGATGGTGAGTTCGCGGCTGTACAACCGGCTGGCCTGGGGGACCGACCCCGCCGACTATGCCGCCTTCGCGCGCGAGGCGGTCGAGTCGGGTGAAGGTCCGCTGCTCGACGTGGCGGCCGGCACCGCGACAGCAACGGCAGGCGCCTATCTGGCGAGTGCCCGGCCGGTGGTGCTCACCGACCGGTCCACCGGCATGCTCGAACTCGCCGCCCGCCGGCTGACCGTTGACACTCGCCTGCGCCCCGACACTCGCTTCGTTCAGGCGGACGCTTTCGCGTTGCCGTTTCCTCCGGGTGGCTTCGAGACGGTGCTCTGCCTGGGCTTCCTGCACCTGGTCGACGACATCGTGCCGTTCGTGGACGGCCTGCGCGCCCAGCTCCGGCCCGGCGGCCGGCTGTTCGTGAGTTCCCTGGTCGCGGCGACGCCGGGCGGCACGCGGTACATCCGGCTCTTGCATCGCCTCGGCGAGATGGCCACGCCGAGGACGGCGGACGAGTTGGCCGACCTGTTCGGTGTCCCGGTCCGCCGCCGCGGCTCGATGGCCTACCTGGAGCTGGACGCCCGAACGGGAGAGCGAGGCAGATGAGGCTCGGGAAGATCCGCGACCGGCTGGCGCCGTTGCCGCTGCCGGATCTCACCGGGCGTCGCGCGGTCGTCACCGGCGCGAGCGCCGGCATCGGGCTCGCCACCGCCACCGCGTTGGCCGGTGCCGGAGCCACGGTCGTGCTCGCCGTCCGTAGCCGGCAACGCGGTGACGACGCGGCGGACTTGATCCGACGCCGTTGCCCGGCCGCCGATCTGACCGTGGAGCTCGTGGAACTCGGATCATTGGCCAGCATCGCCGAGGCCGCGCAGCGGATCGGAGCCCACCCCGTCCATCTGCTGGTGAACAACGCGGGCCTGGGCAGCAGCGATCCCGCTGCGCTCACCGAGGACGGCTTCGATCTCCAGATCGGGGTGAACCACCTCGGCGCCTGGGCGTTGACCGCCCGGCTGTTCCCGGTGCTCAAGGAATCGGGCGGCGCCCGGGTCGTCACGCTCGGCTCGACCATGTCTGAACGCGGCCGGATCGGGGCAGACTTCGGCCGCCCGACCGGCTCCACCGTCCGCTCCTACTGTGACTCCAAACTGGCCGCGGTCGTCTTCGCGACCGAGCTTCGGCGGCGAGCCGCCGAGGCGCACGCCGACGTCGTCGCGGTACCGGCCCATCCAGGCTGGTGCGACACGGCGATCTTCGCTATTGGCGGCCCGCCCGCTTTCGTCAGCGTGATCGGCAGAGTCACCGGCGCCATTCAGACGCCTGCCGATGGCGCGCATCCGGTGTTGCTCGCCGCCACGGTGCCGCGTCCGGGCGCCTACTACGGCCCGCTGGAGCATCGCGGCTCGGCGGGTCCGGCGGGGGTGGTGGAACTGTCCGGCCCGGCTCTCGATCCCGGAGTCGGCCGACGCCTGTGGGAACTCTCCACCGAGCTCACCGGGGTCGGTTTCGATCTCTAGGAGGGCCACTCGCTGGCTGAGCCGGTCGGTCGCTGGTTGAGCTTGTCGAAACCAGCCCTTGTCCGGACACCGCCGTCCGAGGTCTCGACAATCCCGACCCAACAGCAACGGCTTCTATGGGGTCGCGCGCTACGATTAGACCATTGGTCTAACCATCGGTCTAAGAGGGTGGGGGCGAATGAGAATCTTGATTGTGGGCGCGGGTATCGCCGGCACGACGCTGGCCTACTGGCTGCGCCACAGTGGTCATCAGCCGACGCTGCTGGAGCACGCACCGCGACTGCGCGAGGGTGGCTACCTGGTCGATTTCTGGGGCGCCGGGTTCGAGGTCGCCGACCGGATGGGCATCGTCCCGCGGCTGGTCGAGCAGGGCTACCGGGTCGCCGAGGCGCGCGAGATCTCGTCGGGCGGCCGTCGACTGGCCGGCTTCGACAGCCTCCGGCTGATGGATGCCATGGGTGGCCGCTACGTCAGCATCACCCGCTCCGACCTGGCGGCGGCGATCTACCAGGCGATCGACGGGGAGGTGGAAACCATCTTCGGCCACACCGTCGAGGCACTCACCGATGAAGGTGACCGGGTGCTGGTGCAGTTCACCAGTGGTGCCGAGCGTGAGTTCGACCTGGTCGTCGGTGCCGACGGCCTGCACTCGCGGGTCAGGTCACTGGCGTTCGGCCCGGAGCCTGAGTTCGAACGCGACCTGGGCGTGGCGATCGCCGTCTTCGATGTGGCGGGCTATCGACCGCGCGACGAGCTGGTCGCCGTCATGCACACCCAGGTCGGGGTCCAGATGCTGCGGGTCGCGTTGCGCGACGACAACACCATGCTGTGCTTCACCTTTCGCTACGACGGCGAACTGCCCCGGGACCGGACGGGTGGCGAACAGCTGCTGCGCGACCGGCTGAGCCGATCCGGAGGAGAGATCCCGGCGATCCTGGAGCAGATGCCGCACGCGCGCACCTTCTTCCTCGACCGTGCCATCCAAGTCCGGATGCCGTCGTGGTGGCGTGGCCGGATCGGCCTGGTCGGCGACGCCGGCGCGGCCCCGTCCTTCCTGGCCGGCCAGGGTTCGGCCATGGCGATGATCGAGGCTTACGTTCTGGCGTCCGAGCTCGCCCGGAGCAGTGGCGATCACCGTGCCGCGTTCGCCGGCTACGAGCGGCAACTGCTGCCGATGGTGCGCGCGAAGCAAGACGCCGCCATCGGGCTGGGGGACTTCTTCGCACCCCGTGATCGCTGGCGGCTGCTGGCGCGCACGGCGGCGATGGGCGTCCTCGGGATCACGCCGATCGCCAAGCTGCTGGTCGGACGCAGCCTGCGCGAC
Source organism: Micropruina sp. (assembly GCA_039811845.1). Lineage (GTDB taxonomy): Bacteria > Actinomycetota > Actinomycetes > Propionibacteriales > Propionibacteriaceae > Micropruina. The sequence goes on from JBDHZN010000149.1 coordinate 4,639, forward strand.
CCGATCCGGCTACCGCCGGAATTCGGCGCGGCAGCCGTCCGGACAGGTTGAATGTCCTCATGGCCCGTCCGCGTTTCGACAGATTCCCCGCCGAACAACAGGACGCGGTGCTCGACGCCGCACGGCGGGAGTTCGTGACACACGGTTTCGCCGCAGCCTCGCTGAACCGGATCATCCAGGCCGCGGGCGTCTCCAAGGGCACCATGTACTACTACTTCGACGGCAAGGACGACCTGTATGCCGACGTGATCCGCCGGCAGTTGGAGCACTTCGCCGCTTCGGCCGGTGCCCTGCCCGTTCCTCACGCGTCGGACGCGGACGAGTTCTGGGCGACCCTCACCGAGTATGCCGAGCGCATGCTGGGCCTACTCGCGCGTGATCCCGACACGGCTGCGCTGCTGCGTGACTCATTCGCCGGGGCGGGCAGCCCCAGCCCGAGTGAAGCGGAACGCCAGGCGACGCAGGCAACCATGCCGTGGCTACGGGAGACGATGGCGGCAGGACAGCGCATCGGTGCCATCCGCGACGATCTTCCCGACGATCTGCTGCTCGCCGTCGCGTTCGGCATGGGACGCGCCCTGGACGCCTGGCTGATCGCGCGTCCGATCGATGACGCCCAATTGCCCGGCGTGGTCGCGGCTGTGCTCGACATGATGCGCCGGGCGCTGCGGCCGTAACGCCGACTTCGCAGTAGAATCCGGCCCATGGCCGAGACCCGCAAATACCGTCCGTCCGGCAGCCTCGTCGGGGACGCGGTGCGTGCGGCGCTGGGCGAGAGCGTCCGTCCGGTGGCGCCGGGCGGCCGACCGGATCCGACTGAGAAGACCGCGAAGGCTGAGCCCGAGAGTTCGCCGGCGGTCACCGTCCGCACCTTCACCTTCGGCGCCCCGCGCCGTCCGGACAGCACGGACCAATGACCAGGAGCCCCGCCCGGCTGCGTCGCTGGTTGCGGCGGTGTGGCGGTTTCGCGGGGCGAATCGACGCGGTCGGCTGGGACTATGTCTCGAACAACTGCGAGAACCGGCGCATCTCGCACAACGCGACCGCGCTGCCCAAAGCGCCCTGAGTCGTGGGTGGTGTGGCGAGAGCTCTGGTCGGTTGGGGTCTCGACAAGCTCGACCAGCGGAGAGGGCGGTCGACCAGCGGAGAGGGCTCGACCCGGGGGTCGGGGTCTCGACAAGCTCGACCAGCGGCTACGAAGTCAGTTTCGGCAACAGCGCGGTCGGTTCCTCGTCCGCCTCGTCCTCGGGCGGGGTCGCGCTGCCGGGTAGCCGGACGATGAACTCGGCGCCGCCCTCGGCTGAGCGGCCGGCCTTCACCCAGCCGCCGTGCGCCTTGATGGTCTGCGCCACGATGGACAGGCCCAAACCCGAACCGGGAGTGTTCCGGGCGCTGGGCGAGCGCCAGAACCGGTCGAACACGTGCGGCAGGTCGTCTTCGGCGATACCGGGACCCTGATCGGAGATCCGCAGCCGGTCACCCTCCAGCAGCACGTGAATGGTGCCGCCCTGGGGCGAGAATTTGACCGCGTTGTCGAGCAGGTTGGTGATCGCCCGCTCCAGGGTGTCCGGTTCGCCGATCAGGTACAGCGGGTTGAGTTCGACGTCGAAGGTCAACGACGGGCCGCGCCGCTTCGCGCGGGCGATCGCGCTCCGCACCACGTCGCGCAGGTCGATCGGCTCGGGATGCGGCTGCACGACGTCCTCACGACTGAGCTGGACGAGGTCGCCGACCAGGGTGGTGAACTCGCCGAGCTGGGCGGCGATGTCGCGCAGGATGTCCGCCCGCGCACCCTCGGGCAGCATCCGGCTGCGTTCGTCGGCGACCAGCAGTTCGACATTGGTGCGCAGCGAGGTGAGCGGGGTGCGCAGCTCGTGGCCGGCGTCCGCGATCAGCCGCCGCTGCCGCTCCCGCGAGGACTGCAGCGTGCCGAGCATGGTGTTGAACGAACGGCCCAGGTCCGCCAATTCGCCGCCACCGCCCTCAATGGCGATCGGGGTCAGTTCGCTGGTGTCGGTGACGTGGGTGACGGCTTCGTTCAGCCGCCGGATCGGCCGGATCGCCGAGCGGGCGATGACGAACCCGATTGCGCTGGAGACGCCGACGCCGAGGAAGCCGAAGATGGCCAGCGACCAGCCGAGCGTCGCCATGATGTTGTTGGTGGCCTCCAGCGGACGCCCCAGCACCAGCGCGTAGTTCTCGGTGCCGGCCTTCAGCGGCACTGCGACGATCCGGTACGGCTGACCATTGGACGCCTCGCCGGTGCGTGCCGACGAACCCTGCTGGCGGCGCGCCACCGAGAGCTCCTCGACGCCGGGAACCAGGCTCACCGTGGCACCCGGCAGGGTACTCACCCGGTTGTCGGCGCGGACCAGCATGACGGTCACGTTGGCCGCTTTCAGGGCGTTGGTGTCCAGGCCGCCCATGCCCTCGATGTCGACCGCCACCCAGTTCGCGGTCACTGCCGCGACGTCGACCAGCTCACTGTCGAGCTGGTTGTAGACGGTCACCCGGGTGATCAGCCAGGCGGCCACACCGGTGAGTGCGACGGCGGTTGCCACCGCGAGAGCCACCAGGACGGCGAGCCGGTCACGCAGCGGCCAGTCGCGGGCGGCGAGCAGCCGGTTCAGCCGACCTGTCACGGGGGGGTCTCGCGCAGCACGTATCCGATGCCGCGGACGGTGTGGATCAGCCGGCTTTCACCCTCCCCTTCGGTCTTGCGTCGCAGATAGCCGATGTAGACCTCGAGCGAGTTCGCGGTGGTCGGGAAGTCGAAGCCCCACACCTCGTTGAGCAGCCAGCCACGCTCGAGCACCTTGCGCGGGTGCTCCAGGAAGGTCTGCAGCAGGGCGAACTCGGTGCGGGTCAGGCTGATCCGGCGTCCGGCGCGCTGCACCTCGCGGGTCTGCGGATCGAGCGACAGATCGGCGAAGGTCAGCACCTCGCTGTCGGCATGCTCCTGTTCGGCCGGCTTGGACCGCCGGGTGAGGGCCCGCAGCCGGGCCAGCAGCTCGTCCAGGGCGAACGGTTTCGCCATGTAGTCGTCGGCGCCGGCGTCCAGGCCGTCGACCCGGTCGTTGACCGCATCACGGGCGGTGAGCACCAGGATCGGCACATCGTTTCCCGTGGAACGCAGCATCCGGGTGGTCTCCAGGCCGTCCAGCCGGGGCATCATCACGTCCATGATCACGGCGTCCGGACGCAACGCGGAGAGCCGGGCCAGCGCCTCCAGGCCGTCGCTCGCCGCGGTCACCTCGTAGCCCGAGTACTGCAGCGAGCGGGCCAATGAGTCCCGGACGGCCTGATCGTCGTCGACAACGAGGATGTGCATAGGGTTCAGCCTGCCATGTAGGGCCGCCGTGGGGTGTGGCGACCGGCCCGATGCTATCCGACGAGCTCTCGGACTCGCTCCAGCACACCCGGCATCGCGGCCTCGACGGCGGCCAGCGTGCCGCGGAAACCGTCGGCCGAGCCGTACCAGGGGTCGGGCACGCCGGAACCGGGTGCCGCGTCCGGATCGAAGTCGGTGAGCAGGACGAGGTTGTCGGCGTCCGGGACGAGCCGGCGCATCCGGGACAGATGCAGGTCTTCCATGGCGATCACCAGGTCGGCGTCGCGGATCTCGCCGGCGGTGATCTGGTGGGCTCGATGGCCGCCCGTGGAGTAGCCGGCCTGGGCTAGGACGCGCTGCGCCCGCGAGTCGATGGGTTCGCCGAGTTCTTCACTGGACGTGCCGGCTGAGCTGAACCGCACCCCTTCGAGGCCTTCCCGTTCGGCCCAGCCACGGGCCACCCGTTCAGCCATCGGTGAGCGGCAGATGTTGCCCCAGCAGACGAAGATGACGTCGATCACGTCAGCGGTTCACGTCGCTCTTGGAGGTGAACGACGAGTTCAGAATGAACGACACCAGCGACACGATCAGCGCTCCCCAGAAGGCGGACCAGAAGCCGTCCACATGCCACCCCAGGTGCAACTGGCCGGCGACCCAGGCGGTGAGCCACAGCAGCAGGGCGTTGATGACCAGCAGGAACAGGCCCAGGGTGATCAGCAGCAGCGGGGCCGAGGCGAATTTGAACAGCGGTTTCACGATCGCGTTCACCACACCGAAGATGATCGCCACCCCGATGATCACGATCAGGTTGTTCTGCGGCTGGTCACTGTCCATCCTGATCCCCGGCACCACCCAGGTGGCGAACGCGAGGGCGGCAGCGCTGAACAGGAAACGCATCACCATGGCGGCGATTCTGTCATGGCAGAGTTCTCCTATCGAATCGACCGACAGATGGGCT
>JBDHZN010000150.1:0-8898 GCA_039811845.1 Micropruina sp.
GCGAGTTCATCACCGGTTGGAACCACCGCAAACACCCGTTCATCTGGACCAAACCAGCCGACCAGGTCCTCGCAAAGATCGAGCGAAAACGTAAACATGTCTCAACTACGAGCCACTAGCCAGGGGGCATGGTAGAACGTGGTCGAATCATGCGGGAAAGCGGCGTGGAATGGAGTGCGAGATGGCGGCTCAGCACAAGCGTGTGCGTGCGTCCTGGTATCGCCGGCGCCTCTCGGTGACCGCGCCCACGGCGTCCATGGTCGATCCCGCTGCCGACCGGCCGACCGCACTGGCGCGGTTGGCCGAGCTGACCGGGCTCGACGCCGGTCTTCCTCAGGCGACACACACCCGGCTGCTCGAACCGAGCGCCGAGGCGCCGGTCACCATCGTCATCTGGCACGGATTCACCAATGCGCCCTCCCAGTTCATTGCCGCGGCCGAACGGCTGCGCGACGCGGGTTACCGCGTGATGCTGCCCCGGATGCCTCGCCACGGCCTGCCGGACCTGCTCAATCGCGAGCTGGCAAGCCTCACCGAGGCTGAACTCGTCGCCCACGTCGATACCTGCATCGACATCGCCGCCGGGTTGGGCGATGAGGTGTGGGTGGTGGGCCTGTCGGCCGGCGGCATCATGGCGGCCTGGGCGGCGGCGACCCGCGCCGAGGCGAGCCGGGCGCTGCTGGCGGCCCCGCTGGTGGCACCGAAGGGCTTCCCGATGCCCGCGGTGCGCTTGTGTGTGAAGTTCCCGCGGATCGTGCCGAGCTACTACATGTGGTGGGATCCGCGGGTGAAGGATGCGATGCCGAACAACAGCCCCTATGCCTATCCCGGGTTTCCGCTGCCGGGTGTGATGCCGTTCCTGCACCTGTCGGAATCACTGTTCGACGGCTCGGTGCCCGTCGGCCACCAGCTCGAGCGGGTGGTGCTGGTCACCAACGCCGGCGACCTCGCCGTCCGGCAGGACGCCGCGGTCGCCTTCACCAACCGGGTCTTCGGTGCCGCGGCGGACTACCTGGGTCGAGCCACCATCGACCCGGAGTTGCATTGGACGCATGACTTCGTCGATCCGTGGTCACCGGCCGGCGGCAGCACCGATCAGGTGGTTGCGCTGCTGCTGGCGGGGCTGGGTGTCGGCGAACCCACGGCGGGCGGCGTGCTGGTGCCGCCCCTGGTCACCCCTGGTTGAACCGGCGGAACTTCTTCTCGCCCTTGCCTTTGCTCTGGCCCTTGCGCGGCTTCCAACCCGAATCACGATCCCGGTCGCGTGAGCGCGGGGACGCCGGCGCCAGCTCGATCAGCTTGCCCGAGATCCGGGTGTCGCGCAGCGCCTCCCAGGTCTCGCGAGGCAGCGACGCCGGCAGTTCGACCAACGAATGGTCGGCGCGAATGTCGATGTGCCCGAAGTCGGAACGCCGCAGGCCGCCCTCGTTGGCCAGCGCGCCCACGATGTGCCGCGGCGTGATCCGTTGCCGCTTGCCGACCGCGATTCGATAGGTCGCCAGCGGCGGGCCTTCACGACGCGGACGCGGGCCGCCCTCGACGAACTCGCGGGGCCGGCGCTCGGGCCGCACCTCGGGATCGGGCTCCAGCAGCAGCGGCGACTCACCCTGCGCCTGCAACGCGAGCGCGGCGGCGACGTCCAGCTCGGGGACGTCGTACTCGTTGACGTAGTGCGCCACCACCTGCCGGAACAGGTCCAACCGCTCCGAACCGAGCGCGGCGGTGATCGCGTCGTCGAACCGGCTCAGCCGGGTGGCGTTGACGTCGTCGGCGCTGGGGATCGGCATCGGGTCCAGGGTCTGCCCGGTGGCCCGTTGGATGCTGGCGAGCAGATGTCGTTCCCGGGGCGTGACGAACGAGATGGCTTCGCCGCTGCGTCCGGCGCGTCCGGTCCGTCCGATCCGGTGCACGTAGGACTCGGTGTCGGTGGGAATGTCGAAGTTGACCACGTGACTGATCCGGTCGACGTCCAGGCCGCGGGCGGCGACGTCGGTGGCCACCAGGATGTCGAGCTTGCCCGACTTGAGCTGGCCGATCGTCCGTTCCCGCTGGGGCTGGGCCATGTCGCCGTTGATCGCGGACGCCGAGAAGCCGCGCGCCTGCAGCTTCTCGGCCAAGGTCTCGGTCTCGTTCTTGGTGCGAACGAAGACGATCATGCCTTCGAAGTTCTCGGTCTCCAGGATGCGGGTGAGGGCGTCGACCTTCTGCGGGTAGGAGACCATCAGGTGCCGGTGCCGCACGTTGGTCGCGGTGGTGGTGCGGCCGCGCAGGATGATCTCTTCGGGATCGCGCAGGTAGGTGCCGGAGAGCCGCCTGATCGCCGGCGGCATGGTGGCCGAGAACAGGGCCACCTGCTTCTCGGCCGGTGCCGCGGACAGGATGGTCTCGACATCCTCGGCGAAACCCATGCTGAGCATCTCGTCAGCCTCGTCGAGCACCAGCAGCCGCAGCTCGGAAAGGTCCAGGGTGCCCTTGTCGAGGTGGTCCATGATCCGGCCCGGGGTACCGACCACGACCTGCACGCCGCGGGCGAGTGCGCTCAGCTGCACGCCGTAGCCCTGGCCGCCGTAGACCGGCAGCACGTGCACGCCGGGCATCCCCGCGGCATAGGCCTGAAACGCCTCACAAACCTGGACGGCCAACTCACGGGTCGGTGCCAGCACCAGCGCCTGCGGTGCCCGGCCACGCTTGGGGTCGACCAGTTGCAGGGCAGGCAGGGCGAACGCGGCGGTCTTGCCGGTGCCGGTCTGGGCCAGGCCGACGACGTCCTTGCCGCTCAGCAGCAGCGGGATGGTCGCGGCCTGGATCGGGGTGGGGCTCTCGTAGCCGAGTTGGCGCAGCGTGCGGAGCAGCCGGTCGTCGAGACCGAGGTCGGTGAAGTCGGGTGCGGACTCGTCGGAAGCTGATTCTGTGGTGGCCACCCCCTGACCGTAGTGGGTCAGGCCCCGAACCTCCGCCTTCGGCACCCTCCTAGACTGATCCGCATGCTCGCTCGTTCCCTGCTGGCCGGTGCCGCCGGCATCGTCCTCCTGTCCGGCTGCAGCCAGGCCGGGCTGAGTGTCGACGACGCCTACAAGGTCGGCTGCCCGGCGCTGGACGCCGTGGCCGCCTCCGGATCGGCGGTCGGAAAGGTCGCGTTGAGCGGCATGGAACAGCTGCGCGACTCGGGCTCAGTGACGGGGGAGAGCAAGCAGTGGCTCGACGTCGCCATCGAGTTCCTGGCCAACCCCGAGAAGGTCAGCGACGAGAACAAGAAGATGATCCGCGACGGTTGCACCGCACACGGCTACAAACTGCAGAACTTCGACTGAGCCTGTCGTTGGTTGAGCTTGTCGAAACCCCGTCGACCGAACCTCAGGCCTTCCAGAACCCCGAGAAGGTGATCCGCTCCTTGGCCAACCCGGCGCGCTGCAGCCTCCGGCGGCCCTCGGTGGCCAGGGTCGACTCGCCGACCACGAACGCGTAGGACGCCGGGCACGGCACCTCGACCGCCTCAAGGGCGCGCAGGGCTGCGACGCCGGCGTGGCTCCCGGGCTCGTCGCGCGGCATCCACCGGACGTTGACGCCCTCGGGCGCTTCGACCGGCAGCACATCATCGTGCGCCGGCACCTCGATGATCGCGGTGCCCACCGCGTCGGCGGGCAGATCGCGCAGGATGCCCCGGAGTGCGGGCAGGCCGCTCTCGTCCGAGACCAGCAGGTAGTTCGTGGTGTCGTCGGGCGGGTCGAACAGGACGCCCTGGTCGAGCAGGGCCGCCGGGCTGCCAGGCACCGCCGACACCGCCCAGGACGCCACCCGAGCCAGCTTCCCCTGGTGCCAGTGCAGCACCACGTCGATGTCCAGCTCGGCGCGACCATCGAATCGGCGGTAGCCGGCGACGGTGTAGTTGCTGCAGTGCGGCCGCTGCTCCTCGGGGATGGCGAGATACGACTTCCACCAGAGCCGTCCGCGCACCTCCGGTAGCCGGAGGCCACCGTCGCTGGCCAGCGGGAAGAACAGCCGGAACCAGTGGTCGAGCCCGCGCCAGTGGAATTCGGCGAGGTCGGTCGATTCGAGGGTGATCCGCTGGAACGAAGGAGACATCCGCCGAGTACCCGCGACGCGGGCATGGAACATGCGCGGATTGGCCGGCATCAGCCGCGGAAAGTCGCTCACAACCCCTCGCTCCAGGAAAGTTAGGTTAGCCTCACCATACTTGGCGGGCCGAAGCGTCATCGACGCCGTTCACCAGGCGGTGCCCTGGCAGGCGTTCGAGCCGGCCGGCTCCACCTGCAGAGTCGCGTGGTCGATGCCGAAGCCGTCACGCAGCACGGTGCTGGCCGCGACCAGTACCTCGGCAGTGTCGACGTCCTGGGCGCTGACCAGGTGTGCGGTTGCGACGTTCATGCCCGACGTCAGGGTCCACAGGTGCAGATCATGCACCTCGACCACCCCGGGGACTCCGGCCAGCCGGACCCTGGCGTCGTCCGGGTCGATACCGGGCGGCGCAGACTGACCGAGCACCCCGATCACCTCACGTCCGAGTCGGACGGCCCGGACGCCGACGAAGACGGCCAGCGCGAGCGCCAGGATCGGGTCCCACAGCGGCGATCCGGTCAACCAGGTGCCCACTCCGGCCAGCAGCACACCGACCGAGCCGAGTGCGTCGGCCAGCACCTCCAGGTAGGCACCCTTCACGTTCAGGTTCTCGGTCGAGCCGCCGCGCAGCAGTGCCAGCGCGATCAGGTTGACCACCAGTCCGGCGATACCGACCACCGCCAGCACGCCGGCGGGCACGCTCACCGGAGTACCGATCCGCTGCACCGCATTGATCAGCACATAGCCGCAGACGACCAGCATCAGTAGCACGCTCAACCCGGCAGCGAAGATCTCGACCCGGTAGCGGCCGTAGGTGCGGCGTCCAGTGCGGTCGGGTCGGGTCGCCCAATGAGAGGCGGTCAGTGCGACGGTCAGCCCCACCGTGTCAGCGGCCATATGGCCGGCGTCGGAGAGCACGCTCAACGAGCCCGACCAGATGCCGGCGGCCAGTTCCAGCACGAAGAAGGCACCGGTGAGTGCCAGTGCCACCTGAAGTCGCCAGCGATGCACGGCACCGGTGTGGCCGTGCTGATGAGTGTGTCCTGACATGACCGCACCTCCCGTCGGTGCTCAGCCTAGGCCTCTTTGCAGATTATGCGCGCCGAGCCTTGCGTAAATAGCGCGGGGTGGATGTATCAGCCACCGCCGAGGCTGCTCATGGCAGGGGAACGGCCCCCTATCCAGGAGTGATCCCAATGACGCTACCGATGCACTCATCCGTCCTGCTGCGCGGCGGCATCCTGCTCGGCGCACTGCTCTCCCTGGCGATTCTGCTGTTCGGTCTACCCTCCTGATCCCCGTTGCCGCCCAAGCGGCGCACTGTGGGATTGTGAGGTTTTGGTGTGGATTTGTGGGCACACCTCTCGTCGGTTGCGTGAAGCCCATGCGATACTGAAGGTATGCACCGCACGGCGTAGAAGCCGTTGTCAGCGGTGCATACGAGGTTCACCGGCCCGATGCAGTGCCTCCTTGGCGGAACCATTGCGTCGACCGACATCGGTGCGCACGACGCACCCCCGAGCGAGAGGGACCAATCGATGAAACGCCTACTCAACGACGGCTACGACGCTGTCGAGGAGCTGCTCGACGGCTACGTGAAGGCTCACGGAGACGTGGTCAAACTGGCCGACAACGAGCGCGTCGTCGTCCGCACCGAACTGAGTGCCGAGCCCAAGGTCGGCATCATCTTCGGCGGCGGCAGCGGGCACGAGCCGCTGTTCCTCGGCTACGTCGGCCCCGGCTTGGCCGACGCCGCTGTGATCGGCAACGTCAACACTTCGCCCGACCCGATGGCCTGCTACGACGCGGTGACCGCGGTGGATCAGGGCAAGGGCTGTCTGTACCTGTACGGCAACTACCAGGGCGACGTGCTGAACTTCGACATGGGTGCCGAGATGGCCGCCGAGGACGACGTCCGGGTCGAGACGGTGCTGGTCACCGACGATGTCTACTCGGCCAAGGACAAGGCCGACCGACGCGGCGTCGCCGGCGACGTGATCGTGCTGATGGCTGCCTGTGCGGTGGCCAACACCGGTGCCGATCTGGACGCGGTCAAGGCCGCCGCCGAGAAGGCCAACGACAACACCTACTCGATGGGTGTCGCGCTGTCATCGTCCACGCTGCCGGTCACCGGGAAGCCGATCTTCGACATCGGTGCCGACGAGATGGAGGTCGGCATGGGCATCCATGGCGAGCCCGGCATCGAACGCAAGAAGATCGCGTCCGCCGACTCGGTGATGGACGAGATCCTCGGCATCGTGCTGCCCGACATGGATCTGAAGGCCGGCGAAGAGGTGGCGGTGCTGATCAACGGTCTGGGCGGCCTGCCGTTGATGGACCAGTACATCTGCTACCGCCGGGTGCACGACGTGCTCAGCTCCAAGGGTGTCTCGATCGCGAAGTCGATGGTGGGCAACTACGCGACCAGCATGGACATGATCGGGATGGGCGTGACCCTGGTCCGGCTGGACGACGAGCTCAAGGGCTGGCTGAACGCCTCCTTCGACACCCCCTACCTGAAGCAGTGAGGGCGGTCATCGATGGCTGACTTCGATCGTGACTATTTCGTCGCCGCCTTCCGTCGGATGGCTGAGACCGCCGAAATCAACCGTGACGAGTGGACCAAGCTCGACGGCGACATCGGCGACGGCGACCACGGCATCAACATGAGCATCGGCTTCCGTGAGGTCGTCAAGCAACTCGACGCGTTGCCCGACGACACCGACGTGGCCGGACTGTTCAAGCTGGTCGGCATGACGCTGCTGCGCAAGGTGGGTGGGGCGTCGGGGCCGTTGTACGGCAGCTTCTTCATGAAGGCCGGCGCCGAGGTGGCGGGCCAGTCGGAGGTCTCCTTCGACGACGTCCGGCGCATGCTGCGGGCCGGGGTGACCTCGATCCAGCAGCGCGGCAAGGCCGAACTGGGCGACAAGACGATGCTGGACAGCTACCTGCCCGGGCTCGACGTGCTCGAAGCGGCGGACGCCGGCGATCCCGGTGCGGCGCTCGAGGCTTTCGTCGCGCGGATGCGCCAGGGCTCCGACGACACCATTCCGCTGGTCGCCAGGAAGGGTCGTGCGATGCGGCTGGGCGAGCGCTCCGTGGGCCATCGTGATCCCGGTTCGCAGTCGTCCTGGCAGCTGATGAACTGCCTGTTGGAGGAATACCAGGCGCGAGCCTGATTGCTTGTCGAGATCCCGGCGTCCGCCAGCACGGCGGACGCCGGGATCTCTGCTGTCAACGGCTCAGACGTTGGCGTTCAGCCGCCACTGGCCCGAATCACCGCTGCTGTTCATATACCGGACGCCGGAGAGCTTCGCGCCGCCGGGAACGTCGAACACGATCCAGCCCTTGGCGCACTGGCCCGGCTTGTAGAGCCGTCCGCTGCCGTTGGGGTAGACCGGCGCGGGCTCGGCGGTGCCGTGCGTGGTGCTGGCCGGGTACTCCTCGCTGTCGGGTCCAAGCAGCACCCAGGTGTCCCAGCTGAGTTCGATGCCGGCGGCGGCTGCGACGTTGCAGCTCTTGACCATCACCAGCACCTGATTGCCGCGATGGCCGGAGACCTTCGCCCGCTTGCTGTCCAGGACCGTCAGGGTCACCTCGCCACCCAGGTCAAGCACTTCGCCCGGAGCCCGGAAGGCGCCCGCGGAACCGGCGGTCGAGGTACTGGGGGAGGGGGTGGCATTCGGATCCGGCTCCGAGGCCGCCGATTCGCTCGGCTGCGGGCTGGTGGACTGTTCGCTGGGTTCGGGGGAGGGCGAGGCCGAATCGTCGGGATCTGGCGACTCGGGGCTGCCGCTGGGTGAAGGGGACACGGACTCGCTGACGCTGGGTGTTTCCACCGGCGTGGCCGCCGTCGTGGCGTTAGGCTGTCCGATCGTGCAGGCACTCAGAACCATCAGGGACAGCAGCGTCAGCAGGCGTTTCATGGCCGCACCCTACTTGCGTCTGTTGCCGAGGTGCCAGGGTGCTCCGGCGAGCGCTTGTGCAGATCCCGCGTCAGTTGGCTGCGGCAGCGCGGCTCGAACATTGGGGGACGGTTCTTTCTCGTTCGAAATTCGCACGAAGAAGAACCGTCCCCTCCTGAGTTGGACCTCTCGACCTGATTTGTCGTATTTCGGTGGCGTTGTGCCTTGTCAGAGCTGTTCGGGTGGGGTGTGTGGGGCACTAATCGGTCGGTAGGATCGCGGTTGTGAGCCCGTTTCTGCGGAAGGTGAGGACCGCTTCGGGTGCGGTGGCGGTGCAGATCGTGGAGAAGAAGCACGGTCAGCGGCGGATCGTGGAGCATCTCGGCTCTGCTCACAGCCAGGCCGAACTGGCCGCGCTGGTCGAGATCGGCACCCAGAAGCTCAACGCCGGCCAGGAGCAGCTGGATCTCGGGCTGGACGAGCGCGGAGCACCGGCCGGGGCAGCGGTCGTGGAGTCGTCACGCTCGACGCTGCTGATCGAGGTGATTCGTGGGTCGTGGGAGCGGCTCGGGTTCGGCGTGATCGACGATGAGGCGTTCTTCCAGTTGGTGCTGGCCCGGCTGGTCGAGCCCACCTCGAAACTCGACAGCCTCCGCGTGATCGCCGAGCTCGGTCTTGTTCCGGTGCATCCGTCGACGGTGAAGCGATGCCTGAAACGGTGCGCCACCCAGGAATACCGAGCACAACTCGCCGCTGCCTGTTTCCGGCATGTCTGGAGCGACGCCGGCGGGGACGTGAGCCTCTTGCTTTACGACACCACCACACTCTATTTCGAGGCCGAGAAAGAAGACGGGCTAAGGAAAGTGGGCTACTCCAAAGAACGTCGCGTCGATCCGCAAATCGTGGTCGGTCTGCT
>JBDHZN010000151.1:0-8871 GCA_039811845.1 Micropruina sp.
CAGCGCCGCCGGGTGGTTCTTGGTGCGCAGGATCTGCGCCCAGGCGTGCGCGGTCTCGTTGGCGTCACCGGGGCGCACCACGTCGATGTTCGGCATCAGCCGCAGGCTCATCACGTGCTCGATCGGCTGATGGGTCGGGCCGTCTTCGCCCACACCCACCGAGTCGTGGGTCCACACGAATGTGGTCGGCACGTGCGACAACGCGGCCAGTCGCGGCGTCGTCCGCATGTAGTCGGAGAACACCAGGAAGGTGGCGCAGTAGACCCGGGACAGGCCGTCCATGGTGATGCCGTTGGCGATGTTGCCCATGGCGTGCTCGCGGATGCCGAAGTGCAGCGTGCGGCCACCGGGGGCACCGGTGAACTCGTGGCTGGACCGCTCGGCGGGAATGAACGAATTCGTCCCGGCCATCGTGGTGTTGTTCGAACCGGCCAGGTCGGCCGAGCCGCCCCACAGCTCGGGCACCGCGTCGGCCAGCGCCGACAGCACCTTGCCGGACGCGGCGCGGGTGGCCATCGAACCCGGCTCGAAGACCGGCAGTGCGGCGTCCAGATCGGCCGGCGCCTCCTTGGCGAGCACCCGGTCCAGCAGTTCGGCCTGCCCGGGGTTGGCGGCACGCCACGCCTCGAACCGCGGATCCCACTCGGCGCGCAACTCCTTGGCGCGAGCGGCGGCGTTGGCCCGGGTGGCGTCCACCACCGTGGTGTCGACGGCGAACGGCTTGTCCTCGAAACCGAGCTTGGCCTTCAGCGCGCTGATCTCGGCGCCACCCAGCTTGGAGCCGTGCACGCTGTGATCGCCCTGCTTGGTCGGCAGCGGCCAGCCGATGATCGTGGTCACCTTGATGAAGTGCGGCTTGTCGGTGACCTGCTTGGCCCGCTCGAGAATGTCGTACAGCTCGGCGACCTTCTCCTCGTAGGTGGTGAACCCGTTGGTGAAGTCGACGTGGTAGGTGTCCCAGCCGTACGCGGCATAGCGGGCCTGGACGTCCTCGGAGAAGGCGATCTTGGTGTCGCCCTCGATCGAGATCCGGTTGTCGTCGTAGATCAGGAACAGGTTGCCCAGGTCTTGAGTGGCGGCCAGCGACGACGCCTCACCCGAGACGCCCTCCTGCATGCAGCCGTCACCGGCGATGCAGTACACGTTGTGATCGAACACCGACTCGCCGGGGGTGGCCTGCGGATCGTAGAGCTCGCGCGAGCGGCGGGCGCTCATCGCGAAGCCGACCGCGTTGGCCACACCGGCACCCAGCGGGCCGGTGGTGCACTCGATGCCCTTGGTCAGGCCGAACTCGGGGTGGCCCGGGGTCAGCGACTCCCAGGTACGCAGGCTCGCGATGTCGTCGAGTTCGAGGCCGAAACCGTTCAGGTACAGCTGCGTGTACTGGGTGAGCGATGAGTGACCCGCGGACATGACGAAGCGGTCACGACCCAGCCAACGGGGATCGGACGGATCCGACTTCATCAGCTTCGCGTACAGCAGGTAGGCGATCGGAGCCAGCGAAACCGCCGTGCCCGGGTGACCGTTGCCGACCTTCTCGACGGCATCGGCAGCCAGCACGCGAGCGATGTCGACGGCCTTCGCGTCCTGCTCCGTCCACGTCAGATTGCTCATTGAGTATTCCTCTCGGATGTCGCGCCTCACTGCGCGGGAGACGATGGAGAACGAACACACCCACACTATTGGCTTGTTGACCTGCTTGGGGAGTCGCCCGCGGCAGTCTCGCATTCTGTGTGGAAAGTCACGCGAGTAGCCACGGAACGGACGGCCGGCGTCGTCGGCGGGGAACTCTGCTGGAGGTCAGGACTCCAGCGCGCGTCCGGCCTGCTCGGGCAACGCCAGCGAAGCCCCGGCCGCGAGCAGGAAGGCGATCCCGAAGACACCGAAGACCAGCACCGATCCGCCCGCCCCCAGCAGCACCGGAACGCTGAGTGGCGCGATCATCGACGCGATCCGGCCGAAGGCTGCGGCCGCGCCGGTGCCCTTGCCCCGGACCCCGGTCGGGTAGATCTCAGGGCCGACGGCGTACAGCGCACCCCAGGCGCCCAGGTTGAAGAAGGACAGCGCGCAGCCGGTGACGATGATCATCGTCTCGGTGGTGGCGAACCCGAAGGCTGCCGCCGCGATGGCCGAGCCGGCCAGGAAGACCGCCAGCGTGGCCCGGCGTCCCCACTTCTCGATCAGCCAGGCGGCGACCGCGTAGCCGGGCACCTGGGCGAGGGTGATGATCAGGGTGAACTCGAACGAACGCACCAGCGGGAAGCCGCGCTGCACCAGCAGCGTCGGAATCCAGATGAAGGCGCCGTAGTAGGACAGGTTGATGCAGAACCACACCGCCCACAGCGCGGTGGTCCGCACCCGGTAGGCGGGCGACCAGATCGAGTGGGTGGGTTCGGCTGCGGCCGCCGGGGCGTCCGGGCTGGGGACGGGGGCGACGCCGGCCGACTCCTCGAAGCTGCGGACGGCGTCCTCGGCCTCGGCGATGCGCCCCTTGGACTCCAGGAAGCGGACGGATTCCGGCAGCCCCCAGCGGATCGCGGCGGCGTAGATGGTGGGCACGATGCCGACCGCCAGGGCCCAGCGCCAGCCGTCCGGGGAGGCGGGGACGACCAGGTAGCCGATCAGCGCGGCCAGGATCCAGCCCAGCGCCCAGAATGCTTCGAGGGCGACCACCACCCGGCCCCGGATCGCCTTCGGCGCGTACTCGCTGACCAGGGTGGAGGCCACCGGCAGTTCGGCGCCCAGGCCGATGCCGACGATGAAGCGCAGCACGATCAGCATCGCCACGCTGCCGACCAGGGCCGAGGCGCCGGTGGCGATGCCGTAGATCAGCAGGGTGAGCGCGAAGACCTGGCGGCGTCCGATCCGGTCGGCGAGCAACCCACCCAGCGAGGCGCCGATGGCCATTCCGACGAAGCCGATCGACCCGATCCAGGACAGCGTGCCGGCACCCAGCTTCCACTGCGTGGCCAGCGCCGCCATCACGAACGAGATCAACCCGACGTCCATCGCGTCGAGGGCCCAGCCCACCCCCGAGCCGACCAGCAGCTTCCCGTGCTTGCGGGTGAACGGCAGCCGGTCAAGGCGCTCCGAGCGGGTCAGCGAAGTCTCGGTGACGGCGTCAGACATTATTTGTCCTCCCTGCCAATAAGCCGGCCTCAGTTTAGTGACGATGCCCCGGCGACGGAACCGTCCCATCGAACCCCGGTCACCGGGGACGATTTTCCCGGTCACCAGGGACGGTTCCCTTGGTCACCGAATGCCCGGCTACGGTGAACGGATGCGGATCCTGGTCACTGGCAGCAACGGGTTTGTGGGTGGCCGGGTGGTCGCGGCGGCCCGGGAGCGTGGCTGCCAGGCGGTCGGGTTGGGCCGGCAACCGCATTCGGCAGTCGAAGTGGACGGCTATCACCGGCACGACCTGGCCGATCCACTGCGTCTCGACGAGACCGTGGACGCGGTGGTGCACTGTGCGGCGCTGGCCTCACCGTGGGCGCGGCCGGAGGCCTATCGGCGGGCCAACGTGGACGGCACCCGGCACGTTCTGGAGTGGGCTCGGACCCACGGCACGCCACCGGTGCACTACGTGTCGTCGTCCAGCGTCTTTTACACGCGCGCCGATCAGCTGGGCATCACCGAACGCTCGCCCATTCCCGCGCCCACCGACCAGATCAACATCTACTCGCGCAGCAAGCTCGCCGGTGAACGGTTGGTTGAGGCGTATGTGGGCGAGTGGAGCATTCTGCGGCCGCGGGCGGTGTTCGGGCCCGGCGACACAGTGCTGCTGCCCCGCGTGGTCGCCGCCGCTCGAGCCGGACGGCTGCCGCTGCTGGTGCGTCGCGAGCGCGAGCCGGTGCTGACCGACCTGACTCACGTGGACGTGGTGGCGCATTACGTCGTCGAGGCTGTCGCCCGCGGAGTGACCGGCCCGGTCAACCTGACCAACGGTGCACCGGTCGAGCTGTACCCGTTCCTGTTCGACCTGCTGGACGACCTGGACCTGCCGCGGCCGACCCGACGAGTGCCGGTCGGCGCAGCGATGGCGCTGGCTCGGGCGTCCGAGATCGCCTCGGCAACCGTGCTCGGCTACCGCGAACCACCGATCACCACGTTCGGCGTATCGATGTTCGCCCACTCCAAGACCTTCGACGTGACCCGCTGCCGCACCCTGCTCGGCGACCCGCCGCTCAGTGTCGAGGACGGCCGGCGAGCGCTGGTCGAGTGGTGGCAGCAGCAATAGCCTTACTGGACTAGACTTAGTCTAGTTTATCCTGGTAAGGTCGACCGCGTGACGACGGTGAACATTCACGAGGCGAAGACACATCTCTCGCGGCTGCTGGAGACGGTCGAAGCCGGCGGCGTGGTGACGATCGCCCGGGCCGGCAAGCCCATCGCCGACCTGGTTCCGCACAAGCGGGTCGACCTCGTGTGGGGCTCCTGGGTTGACGTCCCGCCGCTACCCGACGATTTCGATGAGGTCGACCCCGAGATCATCGAGATGTTCGAGGACGCATGAGCGGCTACCTGCTCGACACCAATGCTCTCTACTGGCTGATGACCGACGATCCCGCGATGGGTGCCGCTACCCGCACACGCATCGCCGCGGCCTCCAGAGTCGCCTACTCGGCGGCCTCGATCTGGGAGCTCGAGATCAAACGACTGATCGGCCGCATCCCGCGCGACAAGCCCTTCGACGCCATCGGCACAGAGACCGGACTCACCGAACTACCGGTCACCGCCGCTCACGCCAGCGCGATCGGACTGATCGACCTGCCGCACAAGGATCCGTTCGACCGGATGCTGCTGGCCCAGGCGGCCGCCGAGCAACTCACGCTGCTGACCTCAGATCGGATCCTGCTGGGATTGGGACGTCCCGACGTCATCGATGCCAGGCTCTAACCCTCCCGGCGGACCCGGCGACGTTTCGCGGTCGGAACCTCCACCGGCCAGGGCATGCCGAAGATCTGCGGGACACGCAGCCCTCGTGAACGCAGCAGCGCCTGCAGCGCGAGATGTGCGGACGCCTGGGCGCGCTCGGGGCGCACAGCCAGCCGCAGGCTGCCGTCGGCGCGTTGCACCAGCCGGAAGTCGGCCACCGCCGGGGCACCCAGGACGGCGGCCCGGACGAAGTCCGCGAACAGCGGCTGGGTCTCCCCCGTCGCGGCGGTGAACTGCAGCACGTCGTCGGCGCGGCCCTCGATCCGGTCGATCGCGGTGAACACCGAACCGCACGGGCAGTTCGCCGCACCCGGTACCAGCACGTCGCCCAGCCGGTAGCGGATGATCGCCTGGCTGGTTCGGTACAGGTCGGTGATGATCGGCGCGAACCGGCCGCTGGCTTCGTCGATCACCTCACGCTCGACGTGCACCAGGTCCTCGTTGAGGTGCAGCGTGCCGTGGGCGCAGCTGATCCCGAGGAAGCCCTCGGTGGCCTGGTAGACCTGCCGCAACTGGACGCCGAAACCGGCCTCGACCCGGGCCGCGACGTCGTCGTCGAGAACGTCGGCGATCGAGTAGACGACCTGGGGTCGGAGCTGTCCTGAGCCCACCGAGGGACGACCGGCGAGGTCGTCCAGCACCTGCGGCGGGGCGGCCAGCACGGTGGGCGCGAAGTCGGTCAGCTGCGCGGCGATGGCGTCCGGGTCGAGGGCCAGGTCGACGTAGCGGAAGGCGATGCGTCCGCCGTCGACCGCCTGGTAGAGCGGGCCGCCGGAGCGCAGCACCAGCGCTACCCGGGCCGGTTCGCGCAGGCTGGGCAGCGCCTTGGCCAGGACGGTGCCGGCCCAGCAAGCACGTTCGGCGGGTGAGGTCAGGAAGACCCCTTGGCGTCCGGATGTGCCCGAGGAGAGCCCGACGCTGACCCCGGCCAGCGTGGCGTCGAAGCTGCGCCGCGCCTCGGCCTCGCGCGCCGCAGCCAAGCAGTCGTCGAGGCTCAGCCCGCGATCGTTGAGGCCGTCGAAGTGCTCCAGCCATTCGGTCTTGTCGAGGACCGGAAACGCATCCAACTCGGCGCTCTCCACCTGGGCGTAGTACGGAAACACCCGGCGGGCGCGACCCAGCACCTTCCGCAGCCGGCGGCGCTGGTACCGGTCCAACGCCTCCCGGCTGCCGAAACGGCGCAGCCGGGTGCCGAGCACCGCGCGCAGCACCTGCCACCGGTCGACCTGCAGCTGCTCAGCCACGGCCACCGACCCGATCGAGGCTGGCTGTGCAGTGCGACGGCACGATCGCGAGGTCGGGGCGTTCTTGATGCAGCCGCGCCAGCTCGCGGACGACGCCCTCGTACGCCTCCCGGTCACCGCGTAGCGGCGGCAGCGGCAGTTCGCCGTGGGTGAAGGCACGTTCGTTCCAGACGGCGTCCCCGACCAGCAGGACGCCGTCAACTCCGGCGTCCGGGAGCCACAGGCCGAGGTGCCCGTCGGTGTGGCCGGGCAACGGCAGCACGAACGCGGTTCCGTCGCCGAACAGGTCGTAGCCGTTGCGCAGCCGCTCACCGAGGCCGGTGGGCCCGACAGTCAGCTCGGCCAGCGGCAGCAGCCGTCCATCGAGGTCGTCGGGCAGCAGGTCGGGCACGAAACCGTGTGCGGTGTTCGCCCAGGCCGACCGGTCGCGCCAGCCGGGTGCCAGCGCGCCGTCACCGACGACCACTCGGGCGTCCGGGAAGTCGCGTAGTCCGGCGACGTGGTCGCCGTGCAGGTGGGAGAGCACGATCAGCCGGACCTGTTCGGGGCCGATGCCGCGGTCGCGCAGCTGCGTCACCACAGCGTCCGATTCGCCGCAGGTCACCGGCAGCAGCGCCCCGTACAGCCGGTACGGCAGCCGCGCCGTCGCGGTGTGGAAGCGGGGCGCGTAGCCGGTGTCGAACAGGGCGACCCCACCGTCCGGGTGCGGAATGACCGCCACCGCGGACGGGAACTCGATCGGACGCCACGCCCCGCCGTCGCGGACGAACCGCTCCAGCTGGACGCAGTGCCCGGCGACGAGCACCTCCCATTCACGCATCGCGATCCCCGTTTCACCCCGCCGCACCACGTCGGCTTCTTGCGTCGACAGCCTGCGCCACTTCGGCGCCCCAGCATCAGTACCGCAGGACTGCCCCGCCGAACAACAATCCGGCGCCGGTCCCGATCAGCAGACACAGGCCGCCGCGCTCGAGGCGTCCGGTCTCGACGGCGTGTGCCAGAGCGGTCGGCATCGACGCGGACACCTGGTTGCCGTGTTCGGCGAGGATGTCGACCACGCTCTCGGACCGTACCGGCAATCGCTCGCGCAGGAAGCGCAGTCCCAGCCCGGATGCCTGGTGCGGCACCACGACATCGATCGCGTCGGCGTCCACGCCCGCCTCGGCGAGCAGCCCGCCGAGGAAGCCGGGCATCTCGCGGGCGACCAGTTTCATCATGCCCAGGCCGTCCATGGCGAACAGGTAGTCGATGGCGGACGGGGGCGGGGTGACCTGGTTCCACCGGGTGCCGCCCGCGGCGATCCGGCACAGCTCGGACGCGCTCGGGTAGCTGGTCAACCGCAGCGCCAGAATCTCGGACGGCCGCTGGTTGAGCTTGTCTCCCCGCTGGTTGAACTTGTCGAAACCAGTCGCAGGGGTCTCGACAAGCTCGACCAACGGTGGGGGCTCGATCGGCGACCCCTCCAGCAGGACGGCGGCGGCCCCGTCCCCGAACAGCGCGCTGGATTCCAGATCGGCATGGTTGAGGCCTTTTGACGCGATGTCCACGGCTGCCACGGCAACCCGCTTCCAGCGTCCCATCGCGATCCCGAAAGACGCCTGCTGCAATGCGGTCAGGAAGCCGAGGCAGGACGCGTTCACATCGAAGGCCTCGAGCCTGCCACCGGTCACCCCGAGTTGGGCGGCGGTCAGGATCGCTGTGGTCGGCATCGGCTGTTCGGGAAGCACCGAGGCGACGATCAGCGCATCCAGTTCATCGACGTCCCAATCGGCCCGATCCAGCGCCTGGCTGAGTGCGCCGACGGTCATGCTGACGCTGGTTTCACCGGGTCCTATCCAGTGCCGCGCCGCGACCCCGGAGCGGGTGAAGGTGAGGCCGGGGGCCCGGCCGTGGGCGGCGTCCAGGTCGGTGGAGGTGACCCGCCGCGAGGGGGTGTGAGTGCCCACCGAGACAATCCGCACGGGCCAGGACATGGCCGCAAACGTAGCAGCGCGAAGGGCCGATCCAACTACCAGGGTCGGACGAAGACGGCGTAGCTGCGCGCCGGCACCCGGACCCATTCGCCGTCCACCCGGGCGCCCTTGACAACCACATCGTGTCCGCGGGCCTGCACCGGATGCAGCACGTGCCGACGGTCCAGCCCGGGCACCGGCAGCCGTGCCGGCAGCGGGGTGGCGTTGAACACGGCGACCAGGCTGGACCATTCGTCCTGGCTCGGCTCGCCGAGGCTGTCGTCGATCCGCATCACGATCACGCCGGGAATCTGGTGGGCGGTGTTCGAGACCGGGAAGGTCAGCTTGGTGCGAATCTCGTGTCCGGACGCCAGCCGGAACAGCCTGGTCGAGGCCCGCAGCCGCAGCAGGTCGAGCGCCTGGGCGTGCGCCTCGGCAATGTCCTCGGGACTCGGTTTGAGCGCCACATCGGCCAGGAACGGCCGGAAGAAGTCCCACTTCGGACCGTTGTCGACCTCGGGCGGCAGCCCGGCACCGAAGCCGTTGTCGGTCATCGTCCAGTCCAGGAAGTTGAACCAGTCGCCGGAGTTGTAGGAGTTCCGGTCGAGGCTCTTGCTGCGCAGGATGTCGGTGCCGGCATGCCACATCACCGGGCCCTGACCGAGAGTGGCGAGCGCCAGGCAGAGCGTGTTCAGCCGCACCCGGTCGGCCATCGTGGTCTCCATCGGCAGCTTCAG
>JBDHZN010000152.1:0-8841 GCA_039811845.1 Micropruina sp.
AGATCAACAACGAGTCCGGCGTCGAGGTCGACGAGCAGCGGCTGGTGGCGCTGGCCATCTTCGCCCTGGACAGCCTGCGCATCCATCCGCAGACCGAGCTGTCCATCCTGCTGGTCGACACGGACACGATGGCCGCCTACCACGAGAAGTACATGGACGAACCGGGCCCGACCGACGTCCTGAGCTTCCCGATGGACGAACTCCGCCCGCCCAAGGACGGCGAGGAGTCGCCGCTGGGCCTGCTCGGCGACATCGTGCTGTGCCCGGAGGTGACCGCCGCGCAGGCGTCCGATTCGAACCGGACGCCTGAGCAGGAGGCCGACTACCTGCTGATCCACGGGCTACTGCACCTGCTCGGCTACGACCACGCGGAGCCCGAGGAGAAGAAGGTGATGTTCGGCCTCAACGACCGGATCATCGCCGCCTGGACGGCCAAACGCGGCTGACCGACGCCCGGTCGACGGGGGGAGGGCGGCCCATCGTCATCCCGGCGAACGCCGGGATCTCCAAGCGGTGCTGGCTCATCCCGGACGTCCTCGCATCACCCAGCTCAAGCAGCGGGCAATCGCTACTGTGAGGGCATGCCGCCGGCCGTCGATGCGTCGGCCGTGCCGTTCGTCTTCGGCGCGGCCCAGGCGTCCGCGCTGCCCGGACCGGTCTTGGTCGCCGTGCTCACCGAGCTGGGCGCCACTGTGCCGGCGGCCAAGGGACTGCTGAACCGGCTGGTTCGCTGGGGGCAGCTGGAACTCGAACGCCGGGGCCGGGTCGGGGTGTACCGGCTGTCGGGACAGATGGCGTCCGGCTACCGCGAGGTGGTGGGCGGAGGTAGCACACCTGGCTGGGACGGTCGGTTCCACCTGCTCATCTACACCATCGGCGAGCAACGACGCCGCAGCCGTGACGCCTTGCGCACAGCCGCCGCGGCCCACGGCTACCGCGGTCTGCGGCCGGGAGTATTGGCTGCCCCACGCGACACCTCGTCGGCATTTCTACCCGAGCTGAGTGTCTCCGGCCTGGTCACCGGCTGGTTGGAGGTCGATCCGGACGACGCGCGCGCCATGGTCGAGCGGGCCTGGGAGGTCGAGCGGCTGCGGGCCGACCGTACCGCCATGGCATCCGAGCTGGAGCGGTGCGCCGCAGGTCCGCTGCCCACTGACGGACGAGCCGCCCTCGTCCTGGAATACGAGTGGCTGGCCCCCGCGTACGTCCTGCTGCTCGCCGACCTGGGTCTTCCGCGAGAGCTGTTGGCCGACGACGTCGGCGCCGGTGCGCTCGGCCGTGCGATCGGGTCGGTCGGCGCCCGGCTCGGCCCCGCAGCCGTCCGCTGGATCACCGAACTCGCCGAGCAACTGGGATATGCCGACCTGGTCGAGCCCGCCCACCGCTAACCCAGTACGGAGGGACAGTTCCCTTGGTACCGGGAGCCAGGTGGGGGAGGGGTTCAGCCGATCGAGATGCCGGCCATCAGGACCGTCAGGTTCAGCACCTCGAGCAGCACGAAGATGATGATCGCGACGACGGGCACGGACGGCAGCCGCAGCGGGCGATGCTTCAGGCCGGTGGTCCGTCGGAAGAAGATGAAGCCCATCGGGGCGAACACGGTCGCGGCCACGCCGGCGAGCATGATGACGGTCGCCTCACCGATCGAGACGTCCATGCCGGCACCGGCCAGTTGCGCCCAGGTGAGCACCGCCCCGACCGGGATCGAGATCAGCCAGGGGAAGAAGCTGAAGCAACGGGCGAGCAGCAGGTCCTCGCCGACCGCGCGACGCATATGCGGCGCCCACATCCGGGCAGTGAGGAACATGCCGCCCACCCCGAGCACCGCCATCACCCAGCCGACGGCGTCCGGCCAGCCCAGCCCGCGCAGCGCGACAGCGGTGTCGCCCGCGCCGAACGGCGTGATCACGAAGTAGGTGACGGCCTCCTGGAGTTGGCAGAACCCGAACCACAGCCACAGCAGGTGCCCGAAGCCGTTGCTGCGCCGGAACGGCTGCCAGTTGGTGCAGAGTGCGCCGATCAGCAGCGATCCGATGACCCCGGCGAGCGCGGTGAAGGCCGCCTGACCACCTTCGGTCGGCGGGGTGTATTCGACGCCGAACGCGTACAGCGTGCTGCGATGACCGATCAACGCCCCGGCGATCCAGTGGCAACACTCGTGGACGATGACCATCAGCGCGCTGCCCAGCAGCAGCGCGGCGGTGGCGTTGACCAGCATGGTCCGGTGCGGATGACCGGCGGGAGTGGGTGCGGACGAGCCCATGACGTCCACACTGGCACATATCGTTGCGTATCGACCAGACGTGCGTGTGTATTCAACGAAACGATGTCGCGTTGGTCTGTTCGCGTGCGTACCCGGAATGGACCATGATCGACGCCATGCAGACCCGTACTCGGCTGACTTTCGCGGAGTTGCCCGGCCATGTCCACGAGTGGGTTGAGGGGGTGCTCGGCGCGCCGGTCGTCCGCACCGAGCCGGCTTCCGGCGGCTACTCACCAGGCGTGGCCGAGGGGCTCTTCGCGGCGGATGGCTCGGCGGTGTTCCTCAAAGCGGGACATCCGAGCCGCAACCCCGATTCGCCCGCCTTGCTGCGCTCCGAACTGCGGACGCTGCGAGGCATGCCGTCCGGACTGCCGATCGCCGAACTGATCGACGCGCTCGATGAGGGCCCGGACGGCTGGGTCGCACTCGTGCTGAAACACGTGCCCGGACGTCAGGCGCCGCTGCCCTGGACGAATGCCACGATCGAGGCCGTGCTGGCCAGCCTGGCCGACCTGCGTGGTCCCCTCACGCCTGCGCCGCCGGGGCAGTGGGACGACGCGGCCGACGCGCTACGCGACATGTTCAGCCACTGGCCGCAACTTGCCGACGCCGTCGACCTGGATCCCTGGCTGGCCGAGCGGCGGCACGCACTCGCCGCAGCAGCGGACGAAGCCCTGGCCGAGCTGGCCGGGGACACCCTGGTGCACCTCGACCTGCGCGCCGACAATCTGATGCTGCGCACCGACGGCCGGCTGATCGTCGTCGATTGGGCCTGGGCGGTGTGCGGGCCTGCGTGGCTCGATCCGGCGCTGCTGGCGATCGAGTTCATCTCCAGCGCCGCACCGGAGGTGGACGCCGACGCCTGGGTCAGGTGGATCGCGGACGACTACGGCATCAGCATCGATCGCATCGTGCAGGTACTGGTCGGGATCCTCAGCTTCTTCGAGCACTCCGGACGGCAGCCCGATCCGCCCGGACTGCCCACCCTGCGGGAGTTCCAACGGTTCCAGGCCACCGCCCTGCGGGATTGGCTGCAGCGTTCCCGGCATACTTCCGCCCTGCGAGCCGCCGCCCGCTGATCGCTCCAGAGTCGCGCCCTCGTCCGACATTGCCCTCTTTCGGGGTGATCGCACCCGTTCAAACAGGGGCAATGACCTCGAAAGGGGGCAACGTCGATCGAAAGGGGGGACGGCCGTTGCGGGCTCAGCAGGCGGGGGCCAGTTCGCGCCCGCGGCGGCGGACCAGGCCGAAGCCGACCGCGGTGAGCGCGAGCCCGATCAGCGCCATCGCGACACCGACCCAGGCGGGGGCGACGAAGCCCCAGCCGGCGGCGATCACGGTGCCGCCGAAGAAGGCGCCCAGGCTGTTGCCGACGTTCAGTGACGAGTGGTTCAGTGCGGCCGCGATCGACTGGTTGTCCTCGGCGACGTCCATCAGCCGGGTCTGGATCGACGGCGCCAGGATCGAGCCGCAAAAGCCGAGCGCGAACAGCAGGACGGCCAGCGCGATGATCCACTGCGCGGTGAGCCCGATCAGGGCCAGCACTGTGGCGGTGCTTACGAATGCTCCCAGCAGGGTGCGTCGCAGGTCGCGGTCGGCGAGCCGTCCGCCGACCAGGTTGCCGATGGTCATGCCGACGCCGCTGGTCACCAGCACCACCGGAACCGCCCAGGCCGGTGCGTGGGCGACGTCGGTGACCATTGATGCCACATAGCTGTTGACAGCGAAGAAGCCGCCGAAACCGATGGCGCCGATGGCCAGGGTCAGCCACACCTGGCCGATCCGGAACACTCGCAACTCGGCCCGCAGGGTGCGTTCCGGGCTGCCCTCGTGATGCGGCACGAAGGCCGCGATGCAGACGGTGGCCAGCGCGAAGACGGCTGCGACGGCCATGAAGGTGACTCGCCAGCCGTAGTTCTGGCCGAGGAATGTGCCCAGCGGCACGCCGACCACGTTCGCGACGGTCAGTCCGGTCAGCACGAAGGCGACGCCCTGCGCGCGGCGTCCGGGACCCAACACGTCGGAGGCGACCAGTGCGCCGATGCCGAAGTAGGCGCCGTGCGGCAGGCCGGCCAGCAGCCGCGACACGGCCATCCACTCGAAGCTCGGGGCGAGGAAGGTGAGCGCGTTGAACACGGTCAGGGCCAGGGCGAGCACGATCATCACCCGGTGCCGCGGGAAGCGCGCCACCGAGCCGGCGATGGTCGGTGCGCCGATCACCACGCCCAGCGCGTACAGCGAGATCAGCACGCCGGTCTGAGCGATCGTCGCCTCGCGATCCGCCGCCCACGCGGTGGGCAGCAGGTCACGAGCCAGATCGGGCAGCAGCCCCATCACCACGAACTCGGTCATGCCGATGCCGAAGCTGCCGATCGCGAGAGCGAGAAGGGCTGCGGTGGCGGAACCGCGTCGCGTCGAAGAAGTCATCGATCCCATTCTAGTCACTACAACTATAAATATGTCGAGCCGATCGGCCCGGTCACCGCCGAGCTGGATGCTTGGATGACTGGCTCCTGAAGTGCCGGTCGTCACCGCTGGTCGAGCTTGTCGAGACCCAGGGCCGAGGGTCGGAAAGGGTTTCGACAAGCTCAACCCGCGAGCGTCGACAGCTCAGTCAACGTTGATTCCGGATCGCCGATTCCCCAGGGGGGGCGCAGAACCATTCACGTCATCCCGGGCTCCGACCCGGGATCTCAGGCGGGAGAGATCCCGGAGAGATCCCGGATCAAAGTCCGGGATGACGATGGAGGGCCTCGATCAGCGATTGATCAGCGATTCCCTATCGGTCCGCGATCAGGCGTCCGGCTCGTCCGAATCGGACGGCACCACCTTCTTCCAAGCGCCCTCGTAGATGACGGGGACGAAGCCGATGGCCTCGTTGATGTCCAGCATCGGCCTGTTCTCCTCGGCGTTGTAGGTGATCACCCGAGGCGACTCCGGAGCCAGCTGACGCCAGGAGAGCAGCCCGGCGCATTTGACCAGCAGACCCAGCCGGTGACCGCGATGCTGGGTCAGCACCAACGTGTCCTCCTGATGGGTGGCGCGAGTCAGGTCGGGCCCGATCACCAGCTCGTTGAAGCCGCACAGCTCGCCGCTGGCGATGTGCTGGGCGGCGGTCACCTGCACGGTTTGGCCACCGTCGAGATAGCGAGCGTCGTGGAGCGCGATCCGCGCCGCGTCCCAGGCCTCCTCGTCGAACTCGAGATCGCCGGCCGGCACATCGGTGGACATCCGTGACTTCATCCAGGCGTAGCCGCCGACGTACTCGCTCGGTGTCGGCAGCGTCCACTGCACCAACCGGTAGTCGGTGGACGCCTGGCGTGCCTCGGCGAGCAGCCGCTCGATCTCGTCGAAGGAGCCGTTCAGGTCGAGTCGGCTGCACCGCTCGATCTGCTCCAGGGTGTAGCCATGCCGCAGGAAGAACCGGGCCGCATGGTCGCGCGGGACCGACCCGAACCCGGTGGGCGGCATCAGGCGCTCGCCGGGGGCGTCCGGATGCTGCGCCCAGGACTGCAGCACGGTCCGTCCGTAGGCATGAGCGGTCTGCTCGACCAGCTGGTAGGCGGAGGTTCCGATGCCGCGGCCCCAGACCTCGGGCAGCAGTTCGATCAGCCAGTAGGCGGATCGAGAGCCGGCTTCGAGCGGAATGTCGACGCCGATCCGCCCGACGATCGTGCCGTTGAGGACGGCGAGCCACATATGGCGTAACTCGTAGTCATTGGGCAGATAGTGGGGCAATAGCGCCTCGGGCGCGTGATGGTCGTCGTCGTGGCCGCTGATCGCGCGGTACACCTGGTTGCGTACCTCGGTCATGGTGAGGAAGTCGGCCGCGTCCGGGGCCTCGATGGACGCCGGAATCGTCAAGGGGCGGAACACGAGTTCCGCGATCGTGGTGTGGATGTCGGCAGTGATGGTCATGGTTGTTCTCTTTCAGGTTCACGCTCGCCGTCGTCGGTGGCGCGTTCTCCACGGTGGTGCGATGGGCTCAACTGAGCTTGGGCGTAGCTGCGAAGCCGCGAGCGGTGTCGACGGTCGGTCAGTCAGAACGACGTGAGGCTGCGACCCGCAACTGGGCGGACTTCTCCCTTGACGGGATCAGTGGTCCGTGTGCCCGGCGCCGTTCTGCTGCATCGCGAGGGCGCCGGCCACCACGAACGTGACCGCCGCGTCGAAAGCGGTGGGCGTGAACCGGACGGTATGCCTATTCATCATCGGGTGACCTCCTCTCGCGTGAGAACTACCCAGAACGGTACGTCCGGACGCCGCGGTCGGTCAATGGTTCGCGAAGGTTCTTCGCGCTGCGTGGTGGGCTGGGAGTTCCCCGGTAGAACGGGACCACCGGTGGTCGAGCTTGTCGAGATCTTGGTTTCGACAAGCTCAACCAGCGGTGAGAGAGTCTGTCGGCGCTTGCGGGTTGAGCCTGTGGAAGCCCCTTGGCAGGACGCCGCGGGTATGGGTCTCGACAAGCTCGACCAGCGGAAACCGGCAATGTGGGTTTCTCGCTCAGGCCCGCACGATCTCGGGCTGAAGCTCGGGAGCCGGGGCCTTTCGCAGGCTGGCCCACAGCACGCCGCCGATCACCAAGGCGCCGCCGAGCAGTTCGAGCGGCAGGGGAGTCTCGCCCAGCACCAACCAGGCGGTGGTCAGCCCGGACACCGGCACCAGCATCGAGAACGGCGCCACCCGTCCGGCTGGATGGCGGCTCATCAACCAGACCCACACCCCGGAGCCCAGCACAGTGCCGATGAGCACGGTGTAGCCGAGACCGATCCAGGCCGGCACCGCCGCCGCGGTCAGCGAGGTGGCCAGCGACGAGGCGATCCGATCGGGGCCTTCGAAGGCCAGTGAGAGTGCGAGCATCGGCAGCGGCGGCACTACCGACATCCACATGGTGAGGTGCAGCGGGTTGGGTGCCGCGGCCTGCCGGGCGGCGAGGTTGCCCAGCGACCAGCCCAGCCCGCCGAGAACCACCAGCAGGAACGGCCACCAGGAGCCGCCGGTCGCCCGGGTCACTCCCACCAGCACCAACCCCATCACGGCGATGGCGACCCCGAGCGCCGCGCGGCCGCTGACCCGCTCTCGCAGCAGCAGCGCCCCGAGCAGCACCGTGAACGGTGCGGACGACTGCAGCACCAGCGAGGCCAGGCCGGCCGGGAAGCCGGCGGCCATGCCGAGGTAGAGCCCGATGAACTGCAGCGTGCCGAAGCCCAGCCCGTAGCCGATCAGCCAGCGCAGCCGCACCTTCGGGCGCGGTACGAACAGCAGGGTCGGAATGGCCATCACGCCGAACCGCAGCGCGACCAGGAACAACGGCGGAAACTGCTCCAACGAGGCGTGGATCGCCAGGAAGTTGATTCCCCAGACCACGGCGACGCCGACGGCGAGCAGGACATGACGAGGTGGCACGGGTCCAGCCTGGAGCAGGTAACAGTGAAGGACAAGCAAGATTTGCTGAAGCAAACATGTAGGTTTCCTTCATGGAAGTGCGTCATCTGATGTTGCTCCGCGAGATCGCCGGACGCGGCACGCTGGCCGCGGTCGCCGCAGCCACACACCGGACGCCGAGCGCGGTCTCGCAGCAGCTGCGCACCGCCGAGCGCGAGCTGGGCGTCAAGCTGGTCGAGCCGGTCTCGCGCGGCCTGCGGCTCACCGCCGAGGGGCAGCTGCTCGCCGAGAGTGCGGACGAGGTGGCGCGGGTGCTCGCCGAGGTGGAGGCTCGGCTGGGGGAGCGGATGGGTCAGCCCGGCGGGACGGTCTCGATCGGCACACTGCCCAGTGCCGGTGAGGCGCTGTTGCCGGGCCTGGTCGAGCGGCTGCGCGGTTCGCCGATCACGATCGAGGTGCAGGACTTCGACCTGGCCGAGGAGGGGTTCGCCGCCCGCACCCTCGACCACGATCTGGTGATCGCGCACAGCGCCGCCGGCGACGTGCCGTCCGGTGCCGAAGGGCTGGTCGCCCGGGTGCTCGCCCACGAGCCGCTCGACGTCGCCCTGCCCATCGGGCACCCGCTCGCGGCGAGGGCCGAGCTATCACCGCAGGACCTGGTCGGCACCACCTGGATCGCGGTGCCGCAGGGCTTCCCGTTCGACAGCGTGTTGCTGGCCATCGAGGCGGTCACCGGCTCGCCGTTGCATCGGCGGCTGCGACTGATCGACAATCGGCTGGTCGAATCGTTCGTCGCCGTGGGGGAGGGGCTGGCGTTGCTGCCTCGATTCACCACCAGGCCCCATCCCGGGACGGTGCTGCGTCCGCTGCGCGGGGTGAACGCACGGCGGGCGCTGGTGGCGTTGGCGCGTCCGGATCACTACGCGCGCCGCGCCGTCCGTGCTGTCGTGGGCCACCTCGAGCAGATCGGACGAGAACTGGAGTGAGCACCGTTGATCGAGTTGTGATCCTTGGGGAAAGCGCCGCTCAAGGCCACTCCCTCGTCATCCCGGACTTGATCCGGGATCTCTCCCGCCTGAGATCCCGGGTCGGAGCCCGGGATGACGTGAATGATCTGCGCCTCCCTCGCTAGAGGTTCGACAAGCTCAACCAGCGGTGGTCGCGATCGGCGGCCACCAACCGCCCTCGACCAG
>JBDHZN010000153.1:0-8830 GCA_039811845.1 Micropruina sp.
TCACGAAGAGCACGATCCAGAACAGCAGGGTGGGCATCGCGAACCAGAACGAGTCGCGGATGGCGGAGTGGTTGATGCCGGGCACGACACCACCCCGGACCGGGGTGTCGGCGGTCATCAGTGCGTACTGCGACCACAGGCAGGCCGCATAGATGCCGGTGAGCACGACACCGATCCAGGTCCACGGATTGGTCAGGATCCGTTTGGGCAGCGGTGCTGAAAGGTCGGGTTGTGACGGGATCCCGTTGAGCAACCGGCGGTGCCGGGCGATGGTGTCCGTCGACATGCCGGCAAGACTACCGGGCGTCGGGGACAGCGATTTCGTCACCATCTCCGCGGTACACCGTCGCCAGCAGAGTGATCCAGCCGAACCCGATGATCAGCGAGGCCCGCTGCCACAGTCCGGCGTACGGCAGCACCGCCGGGTTCTGGGCGAAACCGGTCGCGGCGAGCACGAAGCAGGCGAACAGCGCCGGCGCGGCCACACCCGAGACGATCGCCAGCGCCCGCCGTCCGCTCCGCGCCCAGCGGCGCGTCAACACGATCATCGCCGCGGGCAGCACGGTGAACACCGGGGTGGAGACGATGTCATGCACGATGCCATGGGCCGTCCGCGGGGCCGGGATCGGCGAGCCGGGCGGATAGCCGCTGATCGGATCGCAGGCGAAGAACCCCGCCGCGAGAATCCCCGCGCCGACCACGGCCAGCAGGATCGGTGTCGCCCGGCCGATGCCGGTGCGGCCGAGACCGACCGCGAAACCGACCACCAGCAGACCGGACAGCCAGAAAGTGACCATCTGCACCCAGCCGCCGGGTCCGAGGCTGAGTGCACTGACCGGATGCCGCAGCGGATCGTAGTCGGGCCGCACCGCACCCTGGATCAGGAAGGAGACGACGAAGATCGGTCCGGCGAGCAACCCCGCCCACCTGCTCGCGGCCGGGATCATGGCCGAGTCTCGATGTCCGCGGACAGTGCTTGAACCAGTTCGTGGTGGTCGGCGTCGTCGAGGCCGATCGCGATCTCACGCCCGAGGAAGGCAGTTCCGCCGAGTACCAGAAGCTCCATCCCACCAGCCCAGCACGTCCGGGCAACTGTCGGTAGAGGTTCCGCCGAGAAGAACGGCTACACCCGCGTCCGGCTCAACTCCGCCCCGTCCGGACCTGGCGCCGGCGGTGCGGCGTCCAGCGCTCGCAGCATTCGCTCCAGCGTCTCGCGCAGCTCACCACGGGCCGGTTCGGCGAGATCGGTTACATATTCGACGCCGGTAGGGATCCAGGAGAGTCCGTACATGGTTTCGCGGAAGTCGCTGCCGCCGATCGGCCACCGGGTGTGCGTCTCGTCCTCAGCCTGCGCCCCCTGGCCCCATTGGCCGAAGTAGCGCCGCATCTCGTCGTACGGCAGGGCCATCACGGCGTCCGCCTCAACCGCCTGCCGCACCCACGAGCGGGCCACCAGGATGAACTCCTCAATCTCTTCCGGAGTCAGCGGCTTCGGCCTGAACAGCACGGTGGTGTGCTCGACCTCGGCGAGCCGGTCGACGCGGAAGGTGCGCCAGTCGTCCTTGTCGAGGTCCCAGCAGAGCAGGTACCAATGCCTCTCTGCAGGCGCCAGGGCATGCGGTTCGACCCGGCGGCGGGTCTGCTGCCCGGACGCCGAGGTGTAGCCGAAACGCACCCGTTCGTGATCGCGGATCGCCAGCGCCAACTCGCCCAGCACATCGCTGGAGACGGCAGCCCCGGCGTTGATACCAGCGGGCTGGACGGTTTCGGCGAGCGCCTTGACCCGGCGGCGCAGCGGCGCGGGCAGCACCTGTTCCAGTTTGGCCAGCGCCGTGATGGTGGTTTCCGGCCCGCTGACCAGGCGTTGGGACGCCGCGACCCGCAGCCCGATCGCCATCGCCACCGCCTCCTCGTCGGTGAGCAGCAGCGGCGGGACTGCGCTGCCCGCCTCCAGCCGGTACCCGCCGGCGACCCCGGGTGTCGACTCGATGCGATAGCCGAGTTCGCGCAGTCGTTCGACGTCGCGCCGCACCGTCCGTTCGGTCACGCCGAGCCGCTCGGCAAGCTCGGCGCCCGGCCAGTGGCGATGCGCCTGCAGCAGGTTCAGTAGCGCCAGGGCCCGGGTCGTCGTATCGGCCATGTGCCAAGATTGCCGCAAATCGCGGACCGGGTCTGTCCGCATTGGAATCTAGCGTGAAGCCATGGCGAATGAATCGATCATCGAAGCGCAGGGTTTGACCAAGCGCTTCACCGTCAGGAAACGGACCGTCGAGGCGGTCACCGACCTCAGCTTCGAAGTCAGCCGCGGCGAACTCGTTGCGTTCCTCGGACCCAACGGCGCCGGCAAATCCACCAGCCTGCGCATGCTCACCACCCTCATCCCACCGACCTCGGGCACCGCACGCGTGGTCGGCTTCGACATCCTGACCCGGCCGGCCGAAGTCCGCGCCCGGATCGGCTACGTGGGTCAGCTCACCAGCGGCAGCTTCGCGCAACGGACCCGCGACGAGCTGCTTAGCCAAGGTGCCTTCTACGGCATGTCGAAGGCGGCCTCGAAGACTCGCGCCGACGACCTCATCGAATCGCTCGACCTCGCCGGTTTCGCGAATCGTTCGGTGCAGCAGCTGTCCGGCGGGCAGAAGCGCCGGCTCGATGTCGCCCTGGGCCTGATGCACGCACCGCCGTTGTTGTTCCTCGATGAGCCTTCCACCGGTCTCGATCCGCAGAGCCGGGCCAATCTGTGGCAGCACATCCTCGAGTTGCGGGCCAGTCATGGCACGACGATCTTCCTTACCACGCACTACCTGGAAGAGGCCGACCGGTACGCCGAGCGGGTGATGGTGATGGACAAGGGCCGGGTGATCGCCGACGACACCGCGGCACGGCTCAAGGCGAATCTGGCCGGTGACGTGGTCACCCTCGGCCTCGCCAACGAATCGGACGCCGCGGCGGCCGTCGCCGTCGTCCAAGGGCTGACCGATCGTGAGGTCGCCCGCTCGGGCGAGGCGTCCATCACCGTCACGGCACCCGAAGGCGACGCACTACTCCCCGCGATGGTGCGTGCCCTGGACGCGGCGGGCATTGTCGTCCGCTCCGCCACCGGCGTACCGCCCACGCTCGACGACGTGTTCCTGGCACTGACCGGACGGACGTTGCGCGAAGCCGGCGAGGGCGCGGACGCCGACCAAGACGACCAATCCGAGAAACTCGAAGAGAAGGCGGGAGTGAGCCGATGACCACCGTGCGACCTGAGAACCTCGACACCGCGGTACGCGCCAATCCGGCACGGGACACCTGGAACGTGCTGATCCGGGAGCTGAAACCCGTCGTCCGTGACCCGTTCACGCTGATCTTCAGCCTGGTGCAGCCGCTGGTCTTTCTCGGCCTGTTCGGGCCGCTGCTGATCGGCACGTCCGGGCAACCGGTCGGCGAGACGCTGCAATGGTTCGTGCCGGGCGTCCTGGTGATGATCGTGCTGTTCGGCACCGGCGCGACCGGCTCGAATCTGCAGTACGAGATGATGACCGGCTCACACGAACGCACCCTGGTGGCGCCGCTGGCCCGCTCGTCGCTGCTGATCGGCCGGGCCCTGAAGGAGATCGCGCCGATCGTGGCGCAGGCAGTGATCATCGTGCTGATCGCCTGGCCGTTCGGCTTCACCATCCACCCGCTGGGGCTGCTGATCGGGCTCGCTCTGTTGGCGGTGTTCGGCGTCGGCCTGGGAGCGCTCTCCTACACCCTGGCGCTCAAGACCAAGGACCGGGAATGGCTGTTCTGGGGAGTGCAGCAGACGCTGATCTTCCCGCTGCTGATCCTGTCCGGCATGTTGCTGCCCCTCGACACCGCTCCGGGCTGGATGCGTGCGGTCTCCGCGGTCAATCCGATCAACTGGGTGGTGCAGGCTGAGCGTGCCCTGCTCGCCGGCGAACTCGGGAACCTCGCGGTGTCCTGGGGCTGGGTCGCCGCCCTCGCGCTGGCCGCCGTGGGACTGCTGGTCGGCGTCCGGGCGATCCGGAAGAGCAACTGAAGCAACCGAATGGAGACGGCGCGCCCGGCAGGAATCGAACCTGCGACCAAGAGATTAGAAGGCTCCTGCTCTATCCGCTGAGCTACGGGCGCCTGGCCCGAACCCCAGCGTATAGGTCGCCACGCTTCTCCTGGAATCCGTGATCAAGCGCACAGGCACCCGCGGGTCGCGCTTGTCGAAACCCTATTTCACCATCAGGTTGTGAGGTCGCGACAAGCTCGACCAGCGGATCACCGGCGGTCGCAGAGCGATCCCGAGCAACCGCCGCCCACAGGCGCCGGATATGTTGCGGTGGTGGCTTTCGACGGCAATCACGGTGCGCCCTGGCGGCGCCTCGCCGTCGTCATCTACCTGCCGACCGCAGTGTCGTTCATCGGCTTCGGCGCGATCATTCCGCTGGTGCCCCTGACTGCTCGCGCACTGGGCGCCTCGGTGCCGGAGGCGGCGCTGGTGGTGGCCTTGATGGGCATCGGCAACCTCGTCGGTGCGCTGCCCGCCGGGGTGATCGCCGACCGGTTCGGTGAGAAGAAATCCCTGGTCGGCGCACTCTGTGTCGACATCGCCTGCCTGCTGACCTGCGCTTTCGCCCCGAACACCTGGGTGCTGGCCGGCGCGGTGTTCGTGACCGGGCTGTCCGGGGCGATGCTGAGCCTCGCCCGGCAGTCGTACCTCACCGTCGCTGTCGGGCTGGAGTACCGGGCTCGCGCTCTATCCACCCTGGGCGGAGTATTCCGGATCGGGTCGCTGCTCGGTCCGTTGATGGGTGCGGCCGTGGTCAGCGTCTGGGGGTTGCAGGCGGCCTACCTGGTGGCGGCCGGCACCAGCCTGCTCGCCGCCACGGTCACGCTGGCGCTGCCCGACCTGCCGATGCCCGAGCACCAGCCGGATGAGCCGGTGCAGATGCTGCGCGTACTGCGTCAGCACGCCCGCACTTTCGCTACCGCCGGGACGAGCGCCGCGGCCCTGATGCTGGTCCGGACGGCCCGTGATGCCCTGTTGCCCCTCTGGTGCGAGCAGATCGGCCTGGACGCGGCCGCCACCAGCCTGGTGTTCGCGCTCTCGTCGGCGATCGACATGACCCTGTTCTACGTGGGCGGCTCGGTGATGGACCGGTTCGGACGGCGCTGGGTCTCGGTGCCGTCCATGGTGATCATGGGTCTCTGCTTCGCCCTGCTGCCGTTCGCGCATTCGGTTGCCGCCGTGGCCCTGTTCGCCGCCGTCCTCGGCCTGGGCAACGGGATCTCCGCCGGTGTGGTGATGACCATCGGCTCGGACGCCTCCCCCACCGTCGGCCGTCCGCAGTTCCTGGCCGGCTGGCGGCTGACCACCGGCCTGGGACAAGCCGCCGGACCGTTGTTGATCACCGCGATCGCGGCCGTGGCGCCGCTCGGAGCTGCCGCGGTGACCATCGGCGCGGTCGGTCTGGTCGGTGCCGGCTGGCTGTGGCGATGGGTGTCCGAACCGGCGATTCCGGGTCACTGAACCAATCCTTGTGTCGCACACACAGCTTCCATAACAACCCGGCAACGACTAGGGGGGGTTCTCCTTGACGCTGGATCGCGCGCGAGCCTAGCTTGACAAGCAACGGGGCCCGAGAAGCTGGGCTCCCACGAGCGATCCAACGGAGGATCTCCATGCGTGCTCAACCACTCGTGGCCGTGGCATTCGCGGCCGCACTCACGCTGGTCGGCTGCAGCTCCGGCGCGCCGACAGCCAGCGAATCCCCAAGCTCCGCCACCTCGGCACCGGCCGGTGGCGCGGGCGGCGACGTCGGCGTCTTCACCTGGTGGGCGGACGGCTCCGAAAAGGTGGGCCTGGAGGCCCTGGAGAAGCTGTTCAAGGAGAAGTACCCCAACGACACCTTCGTCAACCTCGCCGTCGCCGGTGGCGCCGGCAGCAACGCGAAGGCGAAGCTGGCTGCCGACCTGCAGAACGGCAACCCGCCCGACTCCTTCCAGGGTCACGCCGGCGCCGAGTTGCAGGACTACATCCGCGCCGATCAGATCGAGCCGGTCAACGACGTCATCACCACACTGGGTGGGGCCAGCGTCTTCCCGCAGAACCTGCTCGACCTGCTGACCGTGCAGGGCAACATCTATTCGGTGCCGTCCAACATCCACCGCGCGAACGTGGTCTGGGCGAACCCCGACGTGTTGAAGAAGGCCGGGGCTTCCGCTGAACCGGCGGACATCGACGCCTGGCTGGCCGACATGCAGAAGCTGAAGGACGCCGGCGTCGCCACCCCGCTGAGCGTGGGCGGCACCTGGACCCAGCTGCAGCTGTTCGAGACCGTACTGATCGCCGACCTGGGTGTCGACGGCTACACCCAGCTGTTCACCGCCCAGGGCGACTGGGGCTCCGACGGTGTGAAGAAGGCGGTGGCGCACTACGCCAAGCTGCTCAGCTACGCCACCACAGCCTCCGACGGCGACGACTGGCCGGGCGCCACGGACGCCGTGATCAACGGCAAGGCCGCCTACAACGTCATGGGCGACTGGGCAGTCGCGCAGTTCACACTCAAGAACAAGAAGGACGGCGTCGACTACACCTACTTCCCGGTGCCCGGCACCAAGGGTGTCTTCGACTTCCTCGCCGACTCGTTCACCCTGCCCAAGAACGCCAAGAACCCCGGCGGCTCGAAGGACTGGCTGTCGCTGATCGGGTCCCCTGAGGGCCAGAAGGCGTTCAACCTGGCCAAGGGTTCGATCCCGGCGCGGACCGATGTGCCGTCCGACGACTTCCCGGCGTACCAGAAGACGGCAATGGCCTCCTTCAAGTCGGACAAGATCGCGCCCTCGATCGCGCACGGCGCGGCGGTCAGCCAGGCCTGGAACTCCGACATGAGCACGGCGATCTCGAAGTTCTACCGTTCGAAGGATCAGGCGGGGCTGGTCAGCGACCTGGTTGCGGCCGCCAAGAAGAACGCGGTCTGATCCCGATGTGACCACGGGGTGCGTCCGGTTCGCCGGACGCACCCCACCACAATGTGAGGAGGTCGGATGCGACGGCTGCGTACCTGGGGCCCCGGACTGCTGCTGGTCAGCCCCTCGATCATCCTGGTCGGCATCTTCGTGTACGGGCTGATCGGGCTGAACGTGCAGACCTCGCTGGCCGAGACTCGTGACCGGATCACCAACCGAGTCACCAATCCCGGCGGCGTGGCCAACTACCTCAATCTGCTCGGCGACGACCGCTACCAGCACGCGCTGTGGAACCTACTGGTGCTCACCGTGGTGTTCATGGTGGGCACCATGCTGTTCGGCCTGCTGTGGGCGGTGCTGCTGGAGCGGGGGGTGACCGGTGAGGGGGCGTTCCGGTCGATCTACCTGTTCCCGATGGCGATCTCGTTCGTCGCCGCCGGCGTGGCCTGGCGCTGGTTGTTGTCGCCGGCGCAGGGTCCCGATCAGGCGATCGGCCTCAACCAGCTGTTCCTGAAGCTGGGCATGCCCTGGCTGCAGAGCAGTTGGTGGTCCAGCGACAGCAGTTTCAACATGGCGGCGATGGCGATCCCGGCGATCTGGCAGCTGTCCGGCTACATCATGGCGCTGTTCCTGGCCGGGTTCCGGGGAATTTCGGACGACCAGCGCGAGGCAGCCCGGGTGGACGGCGCGAGCGAATGGCAGTTGTACCGGTATGTGCTGTTCCCGCAGGTCTCGCCAGTGGCATTGTCGGCCCTGATCATTCTCGGGCACATGTCGATGAAGATGTTCGACCTGATCTATTCGATCGCCGGCGCCAACTCGTACACCGCCGAGGTCCCTGCCACGTTCATGTGGATCCAGCTGTTCCCGCAATCGAATCCGACCGGTGCCGCCGCCAACGCCACGGTCATTCTGGCGATCGTCGCCATCGTGGTGATCCCCTACCTGATCTACACCAACCACACCGAGAAGGACGGACGGGCATGACGGCCACCGCTGACACGCTCACCGCGTCCCCGGTCTCGGCGCCGCGGCACGGACGGCGCCGGATCACTCCGATGAAGACGGTTCAGTTCCTACTGCTGCTGGCGTTCGCTTGCGCCGTCTTGATTCCGCTGTATGTGGTGCTGGTGACCAGTTTCAAGGGCGGCGCGGACGTCTCGGCGGCCACCGCCTGGGACCTGCCGCACCTCTTCTCCACCGAAGGCTGGTCCTCGGCCATCACCCGGCTCGCGCCCGCCTTGGGCCGCTCGCTGGTGCTGGCCATCACGGCCGCCGTGTTGTCGTCCATTCTCGGTTCGCTCAACGGCTACGTCTTCGCCAAATGGAAGTTCCCCGGCGCCGACATCGTCTTCACCGCGTTCCTGTTCGGCATGTTCATTCCCTATCAGGCGGTGATGATTCCGCTGCAGAAGATGCTGCTCGAGATCCAGACCCATGGGTTCGCCTGGATCGACGGCATTCCGAAGCTGATCGGAGTGCACACCATCTACGGCATTCCGATCTGCACCCTGATCTTCCGCAACTACTACGCCACCGCGGTACCGACCGAGATCCTCGAAGCGGCCCGAGTGGACGGCGCCGGCATGCTGCGCATCTATTGGTCCATCGTGCTGCCGGTCTCGATTCCCGGTTTCGTGGTGACGCTGATCTGGCAGTTCACCTCGGCCTGGAACGACTTCCTGTTCGCGCTGTTCCTCACCTCGCCGCGCAACGGTCCGGTGACCTACGCGTTGCAGGAGTTGGCCGGGGGCCAGAACCCCGACTATCCGTCGATCATGGCCGGAGTGCTGGTGGCGTCGCTGCCGACCCTGC
Source organism: Micropruina sp. (assembly GCA_039811845.1). Taxonomy (GTDB): domain Bacteria; phylum Actinomycetota; class Actinomycetes; order Propionibacteriales; family Propionibacteriaceae; genus Micropruina. The sequence continues at coordinate 8,764 of JBDHZN010000153.1, forward strand.
TGGTCTACATCGCGCTCGGACGCTATTTCATCAGCGGGCTGATGAGCGGTTCGGTGAAGTAGCGGCG
>JBDHZN010000154.1:0-8801 GCA_039811845.1 Micropruina sp.
TACGCCGAGCCGGCCGGCCTGGTCACGGCGATGGTGGCGGGTGGCGCCGAGCACGTCACCGCCGTCCGCTGGACGCTGCCGACCGATGCCGCCTTCGCCGGCGCGGGGCGTCCGTTCAGCGAGGCGGCGGTCGCCGTCGCACGCGCGCATGCAACCGCCGACCCGGTGGCCGCGGTCGCGGCCTGGCAGCGCGAGCGGGCCGACGCCTGGGAGGCGGACGGCCGGCTCGAGGCGTCCCCGATCGTGTGGGCGGCGCTGACCACGGCCTGGGCGCCTCCGCCCCACCCACCGCTCGCCTAACTACTTTGGGCTCGCTGAATTCAGCGAGCGGGAAATAGTTAGGCGAGCGCTGATCATCGGTGGTCGACCAACGGTGGGGGCGCTGATCAGCGTTTCCTTAGGTGAGCGCGGGGTGGTCAGACCTTCCGGATCCGGACCCAGCTGACCTGATGGTTCTCGCCCTTGCGCAGGATCGCGGTGGCGCGGCCGCGGGTGGGCCGGATGTTGAGTTCCAGGTTGGGGCCGTTGATGGTGTCCCAGAAGGTGCTGGCGGTGGTCAATGCCTCGGCATCGGAGATGTCGGCGTAGCGCCGGAAGTACGACTGCGGGTTCCGGAACGCGGTGGACCGCAGCGCCATCCAGCGGTCGATGTACCACTGCCGGATGAACGCCGTCCGGGCGTCGACGTAGACGGTGAAGTCGAAGAAGTCGCTGACCGCCAGGGCGGTGCTGCCGTCCGAGCGGCGCCGGGCGGGCTGCAGCACGTTCAGCCCCTCGACGATCAGGATGTCGGGGTCGGCGACCACGATGCGCTCGTCGGGAACGATGTCGTAGGACAGGTGCGAGTAGACCGGCGCGGTGACCTCCGATTTGCCCGACTTCACGTCGATGACGAACTGCAGCAGCGCCTGCCGGTCGTAGGACTCCGGGAATCCCTTGCGGTGCGCGATGCCCATCGCCTCGAGCATGTGGTTGGGGTAGAGGAAGCCGTCGGTGGTGACCAGGTCGACTCTCGGACGCCGCGGCCCACGAGCCAGCAGTTCCTGCAGCAACCGCGCGGTGGTCGACTTGCCGACGGCCACCGAACCGGCCACCCCGATCACGAACGGCACCTGCTTGTGGTTGATGCCGAGAAAGTCGTGGGTGGTCCCGTACAGCGCGCCGGTGCGCTCCCAGTACAGGTTCAGCAGCTGGGTGAGCGGGTGGTAGACCTGCCGCACCTCGTCGGAGTCGGTCGGGTCACCGAGGCCACGCAGCCGGGCCAAGGTGTCCGCGTCCAGCTCCCACGGGACGGCCTCGGCCAGCCCGCTCCACTGCCCGCGACTCAGTGCGACGTAGGGTCCGTACGGGTCGTCCTCGGGCGAGAACGGCATTCCGGGCGGAAGCAGCAGCGGTTTCGGATCCATGGCACCTCGTTGGCTGGGCTGGGGCACCAGTCTGCCCGCCACAGCGCGAGCCGGGACGGGAAACGCGCGACGACACACGCCCGATTGGGCATCGTCCGGTGGCCCCGAACCGCCCCGGTAAAGTTCGCGCCATGTGCGGAATCATCGGTTATGTCGGTCCTCGTGATGCCAGCAAGGTGGTGGTCGAGGGGCTGCGCCGGATGGAGTACCGAGGTTATGACTCGGCCGGGGTGGCGGTGATCGCCGACGGAACGATCGATTTCCGCAAGAAGGCCGGCAAGATCTCAAACCTGGACGCCGAGATCGCGGCCGATCCGATCGCGGTCAGCGAGATCGGCATCGGGCACACCCGGTGGGCCACCCACGGCGGCCCGACCGACCACAACGCGCATCCGCACGTGTCGGCCAACGGCCGGGTGGCGTTGATCCACAACGGCATCATCGAGAACTTCGCCCCGCTGCGCGCCGAACTGCAGGCCCAGGGCGTCGAGTTCCGGTCCGAGACCGACAGCGAGGTGGCCGCCCAGCTGGTGGGTCAGGCGGTCGGCGACGGCGCCGACCTGGCCGACGCGATGCGCGGCGTCTGCAACCGGCTGCACGGTGCGTTCACCCTGGTCGCGATCGACACCGCCGAGCCGGGCCGGCTGGTCGCCGCCCGCCGCAACTCGCCGCTGGTGGTCGGCGTCGGCGAGGGCGAGAACTTCGTCGCCTCGGATGTGGCGGCGTTCATCGAGTTCACCCGGCAGGCCATCGAGCTGGGCCAGGACCAGGTGGTCGACGTCACCCGCGACAGTGTGGTCGTCACCGACTTCGACGGCGCCCCGGCCGAGTCGCACCCGTTCGAGGTGACCTGGGATCTCTCCGCCGCTGAGAAGCAGGGTTACGACTGGTTCATGCGCAAGGAGATCTACGAGCAGCCGCAGGCGGTCGCCGACACCCTGCTCGGCCGGTACAACGACGACGGCTCGCTGAAGCTCGACGAACTGCACATTCCCGAAGCGGAACTGCGCACCATCGACAAGATCATCATCGTCGCCTGCGGCACCGCCTACTACGCGGGCATGGTCGCCAAGTACGCCATCGAGCACTGGACGCGGATCGCCTGCGAGGTCGAGATCGCCTCCGAGTTCCGCTACCGCGACCCGATCATCACACCCCGCACCCTGGTGGTCACGCTCAGCCAGTCCGGTGAGACCGCCGACACGCTGATGGCCATCCGGCACGCCCGCGAGCAGGGCGCCAAGGTCATCGCGATCTGCAACACCAACGGCGCCACCATTCCGCGTGAATCGGACGCGGTCATCTACACCCACGCCGGGCCTGAGATCGGCGTCGCCTCCACCAAGGGCTTCCTCACCCAGGTGGCGGCCTGCTACCTGCTCGGCCTGTATCTGGCCCAGGTGCGGGGCGCGAAGTTCGGTGACGAGATCGCCGCCATCATGGGCGAGCTGGCCGCCACCCCGCCGCTGATCCAGCGGGTGCTGGACGAGATTCAGCCGATCAAGGACCTCGCCGCCCGCTACGTGAACGCCAAATCGGTGCTGTTCCTCGGCCGGCACGTCGGCTACCCGGTCGCGCTGGAAGGCTCGCTGAAGCTGAAGGAGATCGCCTATCTGCACGCCGAGGGCTTCCCGGCCGGCGAGCTCAAGCACGGCCCGATCGCCCTGGTCGAGGACGGCATCCCGATCTTCGTCGTGGTACCGCCGCAGGGCCGCGATCAGCTGCACGACAAGGTGGTTTCCAACATCCAGGAGGTGCGGGCCCGCGGCGCGTTCACCATCGTGCTCGCCGAGGACGACGATGAGGAGGTCACGCCGTACGCCGACTTCCTGTTCCGGCTGCCCAAGGTGTCGACGCTGATGCAGCCGCTGGTCGCCACCGTTCCGCTGCAGATGTTCGCCTGCGAGGTGGCCACCTTGAAGGGTTACGACGTCGACCAGCCCCGAAACCTCGCCAAGTCGGTCACTGTCGAGTGATCGTCGGCATCGGCATCGACGTCTGCCCCGTCGAACGATTCGCCTCGGCCGCCGCCCGTGAGCGGCTGCTGGCCCGGCTGTTCACGCCCGCCGAGCGGGATTCGTCGATGAATCGGATGGCCGGACGGTTCGCCGCCAAGGAAGCACTGGCCAAGGCGCTCGGCGCACCCGCCGGGCTGTCCTGGCACGACGTCGAGGTGCGCAAGGACGACCTCGGCAAGCCCTACTTCCACTACACCGGGACGATCGCCGATCGGGTCGCTGCGCTGGGTATCGCCACGGTGCATCTCTCCATCACCCATGACGCCGGCATCGCCGCCGCGGTGGTGGTCTGCGAGGCTTGACGCCATGAGATCGGCGTACCTGGCCCAGACCATTCGCGTTGCGGAGGAGCCGCTGCTGGCGTCGATGCCCGGGGTGTTGATGCAGCGGGCGGCGTCCGGATTGGCGTCGGCGGTCTTGCGAGAGCTGCGCTCGTTGCGCGGTGCGGTCTATGGCGCGCGGGTGCTGCTGGTGGTCGGTTCGGGAAACAACGGCGGCGATGCGCTCTACGCCGGGGCGCGATTGTCGGCGCGCGGGGTGGCGGCGTCGGCCTGGCGGACCTCGACGCGGGTCCATCAGGAGGCCTGGGCCGCGTTTCGCGCGGCCGGCGGCCGGGAGGTGGATGCCGTCGGTGCCGTGGCCGCCCTGGGTTCGGTCGATCTGGTGGTGGACGGTGTGCTCGGCATCGGGGGTCGGCCCGGCCTGCGTGAACCGGTCGCCCTGTTCGCCCGGGCCTGCGCGGACGCCGAAGTGCCGGTGGTGGCGGTCGACCTGCCGTCCGGACTGGATGCGGATTCGTGTGCGGCCGAGATCCCGGCGTCCGCCGGGATGACGAGCGCCGCGACCCCGAGGCATCCGGAGTCTGCCGTGGTACCGGGTTCCGTCGTCATCCCGGGCTTGCCCCGGGATCTCGTCAGTGTGGGCCTGTCGCACTTCACTGCCGCTCGCACCGTCACCTTCGGCGGGCTGAAGCTGTGCCAGCTGCTCGAGCCGGCGGCGTCCGGGTGCGGAACCGTCGAACTGGTCGACATCGGACTCGACCTGCCCGCACCGGACCTGCGCTGCTGGGAGCGCTCGGACGTCGCGGCCGCCTGGCCGACCCCGGACGCCACCAGCGAAAAATACTCCCGGGGCGTGGTCGGCCTCGACACCGGGTCGGACGCCTATCCCGGCGCCGCCGTGCTCTCCACGCTGGGCGCCGTGCACGCCGGAGCGGGCATGATTCGGTTCGCCGGTGCCGACGGGGCGGTCGCGCTGATCCGGCAGGCGGCACCCAATGTGGTGTTCGGCACCGGCCGGGTGCAGGCCCGGGTGCTGGGTTGCGGCTGGGGTGAGCGTCCGGACGGCGCCGCAGTGGTCGAACGGGCGCTGGCCGAGGACCTTCCGCTGGTGCTGGACGCCGATGCGCTGCGCTTTCTGCCGCAGGGTGAACTGGGGGAGCGGGTGCTGCTCACTCCGCACGCCGGTGAACTGGCTCGGCTGCTCGAGGTCGAGCGCACCGCGGTGAGCGCGGACCCGATGGCGGCCGTCCGCACCGCCGCGGCCCGGTTCGGCGCGACGGTGCTGCTCAAGGGAGCCACTCAGTACGTCTGCGGCGCCGACGGCCGGGTCAGCATCGCCGTGCCCGGCCCGCACTGGACGGCCCAGGCCGGCTCCGGCGATGTGCTGGCCGGCATCTGCGGCAGCCTGCTCGCCGCCGGACTGCCGCCGGCGAAGGCGGCCCTGGCCGGAGCCTCGATCCAGGCGCTGACCGCGGCGTCCGCTCCCGGGCCGTACCCGCCCCAGGAACTCGCCACCCGGCTGCCCGGCGTGATCGCCGGGCTGCATGCTCCGTCATCGCGGCCCCATCCGTCATCGCGGCCCCACCCGTCATCCCGGACCTGATCCGGGATCGCGGCCGCCGGAGATCCCGGCGTTCGCCGGGATGACGTGACCTTCTGGCTGTGACCAGTGTCGTCACAGTCGTCATCCCGGACTTGATCAGCGTTTCCCTGGGCGCTCGCCCGGACTGGCCGGATGGCGGGCCGAGGATCGTCCTTGTCGGTGTGAGGTGACAGAATCCTCCTGGCGCCTGTTGCGTGCCGGACACCCGTCGACGAGGAGAACCTTGATGGAACAGACCCTGGTGATCGTGCTGATCGTCGCCGTGGTGGCCATTGCGACCATGTATCTGGTGCGCAAGCATCAGTCGGCGTCTTCGCAGGCCCCGACCGAGACCGCGAAGGCGCAGCCCGTCCCGCCGGCGCCCACCGTGCCCGCCCCGGCCGTCGCCGCCGACGCCCTCGCCGAGTCGGCGGCTGCCTCCGCCGAGTCGGCGTCCGTCGAGCAGGGTGAGATCGACGACGAGAACGCCATCCTGAAGCTGCGCGCCATCGAACTGCATGGCACCGCCACCAGCAAGGACGACGCGATCCGCGAGGCCGGCGGTCTGCTGGTCGCCACCGGCGCCGTCGACGACAGCTACATCGATTCGATGTTCGAGCGGGAGCGCTCCGTCTCCACCTACATGGTCAACCTGCTGGCGATCCCGCACGGCACCAACGAGGGCATGACGAAGATCCGGACTTCCGCGATCTCGGTCGTTCGCTACCCGAACGGGCTGGAGTGGAACGGCAACCCGGTGAAGTTCGTGATCGGTATCGCCGGCGCCGACGGCCAGCACCTGGAACTGCTGGGCCGGATCGCCGAGGTCTTCCTCGACGAGTCGAAGGTCGCCCAGCTCGAGCAGGCGGCCACCCCTGAGCAGGTCTGGCGCACCCTGGTCAAGGTCAACAACTGAGCCAACTGAGCTAGTGCGGCGTCCGGTCGGCCGCCGCACGGAGCACCGGCCGCTGGGTCCGGTACCAGTCCCGGGTGCGGTCCGCGCGCTGCTCGACGACGGCCCAGTAGTCCACGAAGCCCTCGATGCCGGCGTCCGAGCCGTCCTCGACGACCTGGTACAGCCAGTCATGATTGGCGCTGACCGCGTCGAGGAACTCATCGGCATCGAAATCGCCGCCGTAGGCGTCCAGGAAGATGCTCAGTCGTTCCGGGCCGCGGCCGTGTCGCAGGTCGTCGATGTACTCATCAGCCCGCAGCGGCGCCCACAATCGGCGGCGGCCGCCACGTCCCAGATCGGACGACCCGGGCCGGCCAGGTCGAAGTCGATCAGCGCCACCGCCACCTGGTCGCGGAACACCACATTGGCCAGGTTCGGGTCGGAATGGCAGGCCAGGGCACCGCGGAACTCCTCGGGCGGAGGACGTGACCAGCGCCAGGGCGCCAGATCGAAACCGGCGACCGCATCGTGATAGCGGCGCAGCAGCCGGGCCACGCTGCGCAGCGTGTCATCGCTGAACATCCACGGCGCGTAGGGCGGCACGACCGCGTCGCCCGGAATAAAGCTGAGCACCTCACGACCCTGCTCATCGATGCCGAGGAACCGGGGTGAGCCGTCGAAGCCGACCTCGTCCAGGTAGGTCAGCAACGCGTGCACGCTGGCTGCGTGTGGTCCGGGTGGTCGATGGACGGCGTCGCCGCGCCGCATGATCAGGCCACGGTTGGCGGTGCCGCCGACCAGCACCACCTCGTCCGGGCGATCGGTGCCAGTCACCGGCGGGCCGGTTCGTCGCGGCTGAGCAGGGCTTCGGCGAGTGAGGAGTGGGTCACCAGCATGGTGACCAGCCCGCTGCGCAGCGCGGCCAGCACGGCAGGGTGCTTCTCGCTTCCGTAGGGGATGGCGATCCGGTGAGACGCGGCCCGCAGTTGGGCCGCCTCGACGGCGATCATCCTGTCGTTGAACGGGGTGTGCAGCGGTTCGCCGTCGGCGGCGAGGCAGATGCCTGCCATCTCGGCGCAGACGCCGGCCTGCGCCAGTGCCGTCCGTTCCGGCGGCGTGGCCGCCTGGTAGAGCGTCGACAGGCCGGGCGCCCAGCGGCCGATGCCGGCCACGGCGACGTCGGCGGAGGCGGCCTTGCCGAAGGCCCGGACGATCTCCGGCTGGCGCCGCAGCGCGCGGGCGGTCGCGGCGTCCGGGACCAGGAACGGTGCGAAGTAGAGGTAGGCGGGGCCGCGGCAGATCCAGGCCAGGTCGCGGACCACGTCCACGGCGGTCTCGTCGTCGATCGAGGCGGACGGATCCTGCGGCCGCGGCAGCACTCCGGTGAGCTGGACGACGGAGGCCTGCGGCAGCCGCCGCACCTGGCGCACCATGGACTGGACGCAGCGGGCCCAGGCCAGGCCGATCAGGTCGCCGGCACTGACCACTTCACCGAGCAGGTCGGCGGCGGCCCGTCCGAGGGCTGCGCGGAGCAGCGCCGGATCGCCCTCGGCGCAGTCGACCACCACGGCGTGTTCCAATCCGAACCGCTCCCGCAGCCGGATCGATCGGTCCAGGTCGATCGCGCCGGACTGCTGGATCTCGATCCGCACCACGCCTTCCTGCCTGGCGACCTGCAGCAGCCGGGCGACGCGGAACCGGCTGAGCCGGAACTCGTCGGCGATCTCCACCTTGGTGCGTTCGTCGAGGTAGTACCGGTGCGCGATCTCGGCGGCGAGAACGAGCTCGGCGGGGCCTTTGAAGCCGGCCCCGGTGCGCTGGCTGGGTTCACTCATTTGAGCCACGACGGTATCAGAACGCTGTTGTCCGTTGACAGGCCGGGGTGGCGGAGGCATCCTCCGTGCCGTGGGGCACTGTGCAGATGAGTGTTCAGTGCCTCATTGTGCGTGTCGGGCGGGTCGGGGTGTAGCTCTCCCTCCGCCAGCGGTCTAGGGTTTTCAGATCACGTGCGCGGGACCACTTCAGAGCAGTGTCGCAGGGGGTCCCGGGCCGAACACAAGGAGACATGTATGTCGACCACAACAGCCGCGCCGAGAACCTCGGTGCGGGTTCACATCCAGAAATTCGGGACATTCCTGTCCGGCATGATCATGCCCAACATCCCGGCGCTGATCGCCTGGGGCATCCTCACGATGTTCTTCATCCCGGCCGGTTTCACCCCGAACGAGAGCATCGCCACCATCGTCGGACCGATGATCCATTACCTGCTGCCGATCATCATCGCCGTCACCGGCGGAACGATGGTCTACGGCGCCCGCGGTGCCGTCGTGGCCGGCATCGGCACCATCGGTGCGATCGCCGGCTCGGACTACTTGATCGCGCAGGAGAACATCCGGCTGCTCGAAGTGTGGCTCGCGCAGGGCAACGCTGAGGCCGACTTCAAGGAACTGGGTCAGGTGCACATGTTCATCGGCGCCATGATCATGGCGCCGTTGGCTGCCTACTCGATGAAGTGGCTGGACGGCCTGTGGGAGAACAAGATCAAGGCCGGCCTGGAGATGCTGGTCAACATGTTCTCGGCCGGTATCTGGGGCTTCTTCCTGCTGATCATCGGCTTCT
>JBDHZN010000155.1:0-8724 GCA_039811845.1 Micropruina sp.
CCTCGACAAGTGCATCGGGTGTCACACCTGTTCGGTGACCTGCAAGCAGGCCTGGACGAACCGGGCCGGCACCGAATACGTCTGGTTCAACAACGTCGAGACCCGGCCCGGGCTCGGCTACCCGCGCCGCTACGAGGATCAGGCGAAATGGCGCGGCGGCTGGGTACGGACGGCGTCCGGACGGCTCAAGCTGCGGGCCGGAGGCCGGTTCCAGAAGCTGTTCAGCATCTTCGCCTCGCCGGTCCAGCCCGAACTGCACGACTACTACGAGCCGTGGACCTACGACTACGACAACCTGGTCAAGGCGCCGCTCGGCGATGACTTCCCGGTGGCCCGGCCGAAGTCGCTGATCACCGGCAAGAACACCACCATCGACTGGTCGGCCAACTGGGACGACTCGCTGGGCGGCACCTACGCCACCGGCGACGTCGACCCGGTGATCGAGAAGCTGCGCGAGGAGGCAAACGCCCAGATCAAATTCGAGTACGAGAAGAGCTTCATGTTCTTCCTGCCGCGGATCTGTGAGCACTGCTTGAACCCGTCCTGCATGGCGTCGTGCCCCTCGGGCGCCATCTACAAGCGGGCCGAGGACGGCATCGTGCTGGTCGACCAGGACCGCTGCCGCGGCTGGCGGCAATGCATCACCGGCTGCCCGTACAAGAAGATCTACTTCAACCACCGCAGCGGCAAGGCCGAGAAGTGCACCTTCTGCTATCCGCGGCTCGAGGTGGGGCTGCCGACCGTCTGCTCGGAGACCTGCGTGGGCCGGCTGCGGTACATCGGGATCATCCTCTACGACGCGGACGCCGTCACCGCGGCCGCTGCGACCAAGGACGAGAAGGACCTCTACGCCGCACAGCTCGACGTCATCCTCGACCCGCACGACCCGGCCGTCGAGGCTGCCGCCCGGGCGGCCGACATTCCCCAGGACTGGATCGACGCTGCCCAGCGGTCACCGATCTATGCCCTGATCAAGGACTACAAGGTCGCCCTGCCGCTGCATCCGGAGTACCGGACGATGCCGATGGTCTGGTACATCCCGCCGCTGTCGCCGGTGGTCGACCTGCTGAAGAGCCAGGGGCACGACGGCGAGCAGGCGAACAACCTGTTCGGCGCGATCGACGAGCTGCGGATTCCGGTGGAATACCTGGCCGAGCTGTTCAGCGCCGGCGACACCGAGGTGGTCACCCGGGTGCTGCAGAAGCTGGCCGCGATGCGCTCCTACATGCGCGGGGTCACCCTCGATCTGGGCCGCGACGAGGAACTGGCGAGTGCGGTCGGGATGACCGGCGCCGAGATCGAACGGATGTACCGGCTGCTGGCCATCGCCAAGTACGACGAGCGGTACGTGATCCCGAAGGCGCACATCGAGCAGGCACACAACCTGGAAGAGATGGGCTGCTCGCTCGACTTCGAGGAGGGCCCGGGCATGTTCGAGTCCGGGCCGTTCGGTGAGGCGTCCGGACGCCCGGTGCCGGTCGCGCTGGAGCTGTTCAACGCGTCCCGGCTACGGCAGACGGCCGATGACTCGTCCGAGACGGGACAACCGTCGTGAGCGCGCCGCTGGTCTATCAGGCCGCGTCCCTGGTGCTGAGCTACCCGGACGAGTCGCTGCTGGCCGCGCTCGGCACCATCGAGGCGGCGCTGGCCGGCGAGCCCGCGGCCGCGTCGGAGTTCGCGGATGTGCTGGGTCATCTGCGCGGCTCAGACCTGATCACCCTGCAGTCGTTCCACGTGCAGGAGTTCGACCTGTCCCGCCGGCACGCCCTGCACCTGACCTACTGGACCGAGGGCGACACCCGCCGCCGCGGCGAGGTGCTGACCCGGTTCAAGAGGGTGTACCGCGACTCCGGGTTGCTGGTCGACACCGGCGGCGAGTTGCCCGACCACCTGCCGATGGTGCTCGAGTTCGCCGTCCACGACCCGGAACGAGGCGCGGAGCTGCTCCAGCAGTGGCGGCCCAGCCTGGAACTGCTGCGGATCGGCCTGGAAGAGGACGACCTGCCGCATGCCGGCGTGCTGCGGGCCATCTGCGCCACGCTCCCTGGTGAATCCCCGGCCAGCCGCGCCGAGGTGCAGGCCCTCGTCCAAGCCATTCAACCGGTGGAGACCGTCGGCCTCGAGCCGTACGGGGCCGAACCCAGTGCGGCTTTCCTCGGCATGCCCGCGATGCCCACGCCCGAACTGCAGAGGAGTTGAGATGGACCTGCTGTTGTGGGGCGTGCTGCCCTACCTGACGCTGGTGGTGCTGATCGGCGGACTGGTCTGGCGCTACCGCTACGACCAGTTCGGCTGGACGACCCGGTCGACCCAGCTGTATGAGTCGAAGCTGCTGCGGATCGCGTCGCCGCTGTTCCACTATTCGCTGTTCGGCGTGCTGGCCGGCCATCTGGTCGGCCTGCTGATCCCGAAGGCCTGGACCGACCTGGTGATCAGCCAGGACGCCTACCACGCCTTCGCGCTGTACGGCGGCGGTGTGGCCGGGCTGGGCACGGTGATCGGCATCGCGATGCTGATCTACCGGCGGCGGACCACCGGCCCGGTGTTCATGGCGACCACCGCCAACGACAAATTCATGTACGTAGTGCTGGCCGGCGCCATCGTGCTGGGCATCTGGGCCACGCTGACCGGCGACCACTACCCGGACGGCCATCATCACAACTACCGCGAGACGGTCTCGATCTGGTTCCGCTCGCTGATGATCTTCCAGCCGAACATCGACGCCATGGCCGAGTCCACCATCCAGTTCAAGATCCACATCCTGATGGGCTTCGCCCTGTTCATGATCCTGCCGTTCACCCGGCTGGTGCACGCCTTCACCGTGCCGTTCCACTACCTGTTCCGCCCCTACATCGTGTACCGCACCCGCGACGCCAATCCGATGACCCACACCACCGGCATGAAGCGCGCCGGGTGGGATCCGATCGGCACCGAGGACCGGCGCAAGACCCGTAAGTAGCTCAGTCAGCATCATCGCCGGTCGAGCTTGTCGAGACTCGATCACCCGTTCCCCGAGAGGAATCCCGTGACCACAACCGCTGAGACCACAACCCCGTCCCAGCTCAAAGGACAACTCGGCCAGGTGCTGCTGGCCACCCTGGCCTCCACCATCGGCTTCTGGGCCTGGATGTCCATCGCCCCGCTGCAGAAGACCTACGCCACCGAACTGGGCCTGTCCGAGGGCCAGATCTCACTGATGCTCGCCACCCCGGTGCTGGTGGGCGCTCTCGGCCGGGTGGTCGTCGGCGCCCTCACCGACCGGTTCGGCGGCCGGAAGATGTTCACCCTGGTGCTGCTCGGCTCGGCGCCGGCGGTGCTGCTGGTGGCCCTGGCCGGGGTGATCAAGAGCTTCCCGCTGCTGATCGGCGCCGGCTTCTACCTGGGTGTCGCCGGCACGATCTTCGCCGTCGGCGTCCCGTTCTCCAGCGCCTGGTACGAGCCGTCGCGGCGCGGTTTCGCCAATGGCGTCTTCGGCATGGGCATGGTTGGCACCGCCGTCTCCGCGTTCTTCACCCCACGGCTGGCGCTGGCGATCGGCTTCTTCCCGACCCATCTGCTGATCGCCGGGGCCATGGTCGGCATGGCCGCCCTGGTCTGGTTCTTCCTGCGCGACTCACCGGCCTGGACGCCCAGCCACCAGCCGCTGGTGCCGAAGGTGATGGGTGCCCTGAAACTGGCCGTCACCTGGCAGATGTCGTTCCTGTACGCGATCGTGTTCGGCGGCTTCGTGGCCTTCTCCACCTACCTGCCGAAGTACCTGACCACCATCTATCCCACCGAGGTCGACCCGGTCGGCGCCGGCACCCGGACGGCCGTCTTCGCCGTCGCCGCCGTGATCGCCCGCCCGATCGGCGGCATCCTGGCCGACCGGTTCGGACCCAAGGTGGTCGCCCTGGTCTCGCTGGCCGGCGTGTCCATCCTGGCCTACGTGGTCGGGTCGCAACCCCCGGAGGGCATCGTGACCGGGGCCACCTTCCTGGCCATGGCGGCGTTCATGGGTCTGGGCATGGGTGCCGTCTTCGCCTGGATCGGCCCGTCCACGCCGAAGGACAAGGTCGGCGCGGTCAGTGGCGTCGTCGCCGCGGCCGGCGGCCTGGGCGGCTACTTCCCGCCCCTGGTGATGGGCGCCACCTACCATTCCGACACCAACTCGTACTCGCTGGGCCTGTGGCTGCTGCTGATCGCGGCGACCCTCGCCCTGGTGCTCGGAGGCATGCTGCGCGATGCCCGTGCCTGAATTGCCGGAGCTGTCCGCCGCGGTGCTCGTCGTCTCCGACGAGGTCGCCTCGGGCACGGACGCCGACCGCGGCGGCCCGGTCGCGGTCGCGCTGCTGCGCGATCTCGGGGTGACCGCCGCGAAGGTCGCCGTCCCTGACGATCCGGCGCGAATCCGGACGGCCGTCGCCGAGGCGATCGAGGCCGGGGCACGGGTGGTACTGGCCTGCGGCGGCACCGGCATCGGCCCCAACGATCACACCACCGATGTGGTCGCCGGTTTGCTCAGTTACGAGATGCCCGGCATCGCCGAGGAGATCCGGAGGCAAGGCTACGGGCACACGCCGGTCGCTCTGGTCTCCCGCGAGATCGCCGGCGTCGTCCGCCCAGAACAAGGGCCGCCGGTGTTGCTGCTGGCGGTCCCAGGCTCACGCGGCGGCATCCGCGATGCCCTCGGCGTGGTCGGCCCGATGCTCGGCTACATCATCGATCAACTGGACGGAGCGGGCCACGTCTGAGCAAAGCCAGGAGAGGGAACCCACGATGCGCCAGGCCACGACCGGCTGCCCGTACCCGAACGATCCACGGACCCGCTACGACGCCCTCCACCACGAGCCGCTGACCCGGGACGGCAACGACCGCTGGGTCGTCGTCCGGCATGCCGACGCGGTGGCCGTGGCGACCGATCCGGAGACCTTCTCCAGCCACGTCTCCCGTTTCCTGCAGGTGCCCAACGGGCTGGATGGCGCCGCGCACCGTGAGGCGCGCGAGCTGCTCGATCCTTTCCTGGCCCCCGGGCAGTTGACCGGCCTGGAACCGAAGCTGGAGCGCATCGCCGACGAGCTGGCCGCGTCCTTGCCGGCCGGTGGCAGGCTGGACGCCGTCGGTGAGCTCGGCTCGGTGTACGCCGTCCGGGCGCAGTCGGCCTGGCTGGGTTGGCCGTCCGAGATCGAACCCGAATTGCTGGCCTGGATGGGGGACAACCACGCCGCCACCCGTTCCGGCGAACTGGAACGCACGGCAGCGGTCGCCCACCGTTTCGACGCGATCATCCATCGACTGCTCAGCTTCCGGCGGATCCGCAAGCCGGGCCCGCCGGAGGATCTGACCGACGAGCTGATGCGGGTGAAGCATCACGACGGCAGGCCGCTCGGTGAGGACGAGATCGTCTCGGTGCTGCGCAACTGGACCGGCGGCGACCTGGGCTCGCTGGCGTTGTGCACCGGCGTCGTCCTGTACTGGCTGGCCACCCATCCCGAGCTGCAGGACGAACTCGTCGACGCCGCGGACGACGTCTTCGATGCCGCACTGGACGAGATCCTGCGGATCGACGACCCGTTCGTCTCCAACCGCCGGGTGGCCACCGTCGACGCGGTGGTGAACGGCCAGCCGGTCGCCCGCGGCGAGCAGCTGGTGGTCAACTGGACGGCGGCCAACCGCGACCCTGCGGTGTTCGCCGATCCGGACGGCTACGCACCGGAGGCGAACGCGTCACACAACCTGGTCTACGGAACCGGGCCGCACGTCTGCCCCGGCCGCGCGCTGGCCACGCTGGAGCTGCGGGTGCTGGTCCGGGCAATGCTGCGCCGGCACCGGATCATCCTCGATCCCGAGGCGGTTCCCGAGCGGGAGCAGCCCCCGGTGGGCGGCTTCCACCGGGTGTCCCTGGTCCTGCACGCACGCTGAGGATCTGGCCGAAACCCGTAGTCTCTTGGCCATTGCGAATGGTATTCCCATTAACGCGCGATCTTTGCTAGCATTCCCGTCATGAGCATCCTCGCGACGCGCCCTCACTCGGGCCGCCGAATGCCCGGCGACAACGGACGTTGTCGCTGTTGTTGCTCTGTCTGCGGTTGACCGCACAGTGCTCTGACGCACTGAACTGATGCCTGACCGGCCCCCCGAATAATCGCCGCCTGATACGGCGATACGTCGCGACGGCGCGCATTCCAGTAGTTCCGATACCCGTATTTTTCATGCCCTATTCCGGGAGATTCACCCATGCCCACACCCAATTCTGAAACCACCGTCGCGACGGCCGCGGAGGCCCCCGACCTGGCCGGCAAGTTCTCGATCAGCGAGGACTGGCTGGCGGTCGTCGTCGGTCTGCTGCTGCTCGCCCTCGCCCTGACCGGCCTGATCCCTGCGGGGCTGATCCCATGAGCCTCCGACAACCGCAGACCCACTCGGCCGACGCCGGGGCGGGGCCCATCCCAGCCGCCCTGATCGACGAAGCTCAGCCGAACGAACCGTTCCATTGGGCCGGCTTCGCCGGTGGACTCGCGGTCGTGCTCGCCCTCGGCGCCGCCACCCACGTCCTCACCGAGGGCGTCCCGGCCTGGACCAAGGGCACGCCGTTCGGCACGGTCGCCAAATCCATCGAGTTCCCGCTGTACGCGATCATCCTCGGCCTGCTCGGCAACCTGATCCTCAGTTCGACCGGGCTGCGTGACCGGCTGCTGTCCGGCTTCCGGACCGAGTTCTTCATCAAGACCGGCCTGGTGCTGCTCGGCGCATCGATCAACTTCGCGGTGATCGTCCGGGCCGCCGGGCCGGCGGTCGCCCAGGCGGTGCTGCTGATCACCTTCGTCTTCTTCTTCACCTGGTGGGTCGCCGGCCGGCTCGGGGTGGACGACCGGTTGCGCGCCCTGCTGTCGACCGCGGTATCGATCTGCGGGGTGAGCGCGGCGATCGCGGCGGCCGGCGCGGTGAAGGCCAAGAAGGAGGACCTCGCCTACACCGCCAGTCTGGTCATCCTGTTCGCCCTGCCGGCGATCTTCCTGGTGCCCTGGCTGGCCGGCCTACTCGGTCTCAGCCCTGCTGTCACCGGGGCCTGGATCGGCGGCAACATCGACACCACCGCCGCGGTCACCGCAGCCGGCACGCTGGCCGGCGAGCAGCCGCTGCAGATCGCCACCATCGTCAAGGTCACCCAGAACGCCCTGCTGGGCGTCGCGGCGATCCTGCTCACGCTGTACTTCACCCTGCGGGTGGAGCGCACCGAGGGCGCACGGCGTCCGAGCCCGGCGGCGGTGTGGCAGCGGTTCCCGAAGTTCGTGCTGGGTTTTCTGGCCGCCTCGGTGATCGCCACCATCTACTCCGGCAGCGTTCCCGCGGCGGTGTCGTCGGCAACGATCGGGGTGGCGAACGATCTGCGCACCTGGTTCCTGATCCTCGCCTTCGTCAGCATCGGCCTGGAGTTCAACCCCGGCAGCATTCGCCGGTTCGGCTGGCGTCCGGTCGCCGCATTCGGCGCGGCCACCGTGGCGAATCTGGTGATCGGCCTCGGCCTGTCGCTGCTGCTGTTCGGTTCGTTCGTTTTCTAGCGACCACCCGCCACACCACTGCCCCACGAAAGGACTCCTGGTGATCGCCGTCACCGACCTCGAGAAGGTCTATCGACAACCCAACCGTGAAATCCGCGCCCTGGACGGGGTGACGCTGCAGGTGCCCGGTAACTCGGTGCACGGCGTGATCGGCCAGTCCGGCGCCGGCAAGTCGACCCTGGTGCGCTGCATCGCGCTGCTCGACCGTCCGACCAGCGGCACCGTCGAGATCAACGGTGCCGACCTGACCGCGGTGCGCGCCGCCGAACTGCGCAAGGCACGCCGGCGACTCGGCCTGGTCTTCCAGCACGCCAACCTGTTCGACTCGCGCACCATCGCCGGCAACGTCGCCTATCCGCTGGAACTGGCCGGCGTCGGACGCGCCGAGCGGGCCGCGAAGGCGTCCGAACTGCTCGGACTGGTCGGTCTGGGCGATGCCGGGCAGGCATTTCCGGCCCAACTGTCGGGTGGCCAGCGGCAGCGGGTCGGCATCGCCCGCGCGCTGGCCACCGACCCCGACGTGCTGCTCTGTGACGAGCCGACCAGCGCGCTGGACCCGAAGACCACCGGCGAGATCCTCGACCTGATCGGCACGCTCAAGGCCCGGCTCGGTCTGGCGGTGTTGATCATCACCCACGAGATGACGGTGGTGAAACGGATCTGCGACTCGGTTTCGCTGCTGCAGGCCGGACGGGTGGTCGAGTCCGGCTCGCTGGTGGATGTGGTGGGACGCTTCCGCAGCCGGCTGAGCGAGCTGCTGCTGGCGCTGCCACCGACCGCCGACAACACACCCGAGGACGTCCCCACCATCGAGGTGCTGGAAACGGGCAGCGCCGGGGACGCACCTGCGCTGGCCCTGGCCGCACGCGAGCTCGGCACCGACCTGCCGGTGCTCGCCGGCACGGTGGAGACGTTGGCCGGGGTCACCTTCCAGCGGCATCGGGTGCTCGTCCCGGCACCGCTGACGGCAGATCAGGCGGTGGCGGCGCTACGCGGGCACGGCGCCCAGGCCGCGGTCACGGGGTCGGCGGCATGAACGACTTCCTCGACAGCCTGGCGCAGAACCCGGCGATCAGCACCGCGCTGTGGCCGGCCTTCCTGGAGACCCTGCAGATGGTGGGCCTGTCCGGCCTGCTGACCGTGCTGCTCGGGCTGCCGCTCGGGGTGGTGCTGTTCATCACCC
>JBDHZN010000156.1:0-8680 GCA_039811845.1 Micropruina sp.
CATGACCGTGCACCTGAACAAGCCGATCGCCATGGAGGACGGCCTGAAGTTCGCCATCCGCGAGGGCGGCCGCACCGTCGGCGCCGGCCGCGTCACCAAGATCCTCAAGTGATCTGACGCTGTAAAGCTGCCGCTGGCCCCCCGTCCATCCGGGCGGGGGGCCTGTGCATGTTCGGGTGCTGCGCCGGGGTTTCCTGGGGTGCTGGGGGCTGGTCGCCCGGCGGCGGAGGAAGTTCTTCTTGTGTCGAGGTGACGGCTGCGGAAAATAGCTACTACACTATGTCGTAGATGATCAGTCAATGATCGCGGTGGTGGCGAAGACCTCGCTGACCACAGCTCGCAGGGCAAGACCTCAGAACAGGAGAACCCACATGACCAAAGCGTCCGGCCCAGCCCGTCTGGTGGCCGTTCTGTGCATCATCTTCGGCCTCGTCGCCATCGGCGGCGGCGTCACAACCTGGGCGATGGTGACCACTCAGCTCTCCGCTGAGAACATCACCGTGCCCAAGGATTCCTCGCTGGTTCCGGGTGCCAAGGTGCAGGACCCGATCAGCGCCTACGCGCAGGCCGAGATCATCAACCACCACGCGCTGACTGCGAGCGGTGGCAAGACCTACGCCGAGCTCGGCACCATGATCACCGAGGCCAAGAACGCCGGCGACAACGCGAAGGCCGACGAACTGACCGTGACCCGCAACACCCTGATGAACGCGTCGTTCCTGCGGGCCTCACTGTTCACCTCGGTGCTCGCCTACGGCGTCTCGCTGCTGGTGATCGGGCTGGGCGTGATGTTCCTGTTCCTGGGGTGGGCGTTCGGTTCGCTGGCCAAGCCGAAGGTCGTCTCGGCGGCATGAGCCGCGGTCGGGCCTGAGCTGGACCGTCGCTCAGTACCGCACCGCTCCTAAGGTGACCGGGGAATTCTCCCCGGTCACCTTTGGGCTTTTCCACGCTCCGACGGCCAGGCTGCCGGCTGCGAAGAGCGCGACGAAGACGGCCGACAGGAAGCCGCTGCCGGGAGCGGTGTCCCAGTCGGCGCCGGTGAGTCCGCCGATGACAGCGTGGTCGAACCAGTAGCTGAAAGTCCCGGTGCAGTTGACCGCCAGCGCCAGCAGCGTGACCCGCCACAGGTAGCGCCGATAGGTCATCGTCAACGGGAGACGGGACGGCGAGAAGCGGCCGGGGCGAAGCCGAGGCAGCGGATCCTCGATCGCGTAGCCGAGGGCGATAGGGCAGGCGAGGTTGATCAGCACCATGGGAAGAGCGGCCCAGTCGCCGACCAGCGGCTCGCCGAGAGCCAGCCATTCCGCGGTGGCCAGGGCGAGGCTCAAAGCGGAGGGAATGAGAGCGATGACCCGGGTGGAGGTTCGCCACGGCTGAGACAGCGCGAAGATCGCCCAGCCGAGTCCGAGCAGCGACTGACCGATCAGGGCGGTGAGGTGCATCGCCAGAAGCCGGGGCTGATCCGCTGGGATCGCTGGCAGGGCCACGCCGGCGTCCATCAGCGGGAAGCAGCGCGGCCCGTCCTGGCCGGCGAGGAACTCCGCACAGGGCGTCCAGAAGAGCCCAGCCGAGGCAGCGAGGGCCAGGCCGCCGACGATGAGCATGATCTCGGCCACCAGGAACGGCCAGCGGGCCAGTGTGAGCGGGTCGCGGGAGAGCCAGCGGCCGCGTTGGGCGCGGACGGCGCGTCCGACTTGCGCGGGGCTGCCGAGCCGGCTGACGGCGACTTCGGTGGCGGCGACCGTATCGAGGCCTCGGCCAGCCTCCTGTGCGACGGCCTGGCCCAGATGGTCGCCGATCTCGGCGACGACATCGTCGGCGTCGGTCACGGTACGCAACTCATCGCGCAGAGACGCGAGATAGTCGCCGATCTGGTCGCTCATCGGCGGACTCCGGTGATCGCGGCGACCGCGGTGGTGAAGCTGGACCAGGCCCGGCGCTCGTCGGCCAGCTGGCCGGTGCCGTCCGGGGTGAGCCGGTAGGACTTGCGCCGGCGTCCGTTGACCTCGTTCCAGGTCGCGGTGATCAGGCCGGCCTTCTCGAGCCGGTGCAGCGCCGGGTACAGGGTGCCCTCGGGGACATCGATGACCTCGTCGCTGCGTCGGCGCAGTTCCTCGATGATCGCGTAGCCGTGCAGTGGGTTGTCGGCGAGGATGGACAGGATCAGGAGATCAAGG
The DNA here is from genome assembly GCA_039811845.1 of Micropruina sp. Taxonomy (GTDB): domain Bacteria; phylum Actinomycetota; class Actinomycetes; order Propionibacteriales; family Propionibacteriaceae; genus Micropruina. The sequence continues at coordinate 2,178 of JBDHZN010000156.1, forward strand.
TGCCCTTTGAGTGCGTCGCCTCTCATGCCTAGGAAATCTAGGCATAGAGAGCCTAGGTGTCAATGCGGCTCGGTGTCGCGATGTCGAGATCGCTGCCCGGTGGAGGCTTACCTGGCCGATTTCGGGTCAGGACACGAGATCGGCGAAGTTTGCCACCATCGGAGGGCGATGTCGAGATCGCCGGAACCGGGGGTGTGCCGGAAGGGGTGCGACAAGGCCAGGCTCAGTCGCGGGGGAAGCGGACGCCGACCAGCTCCTCGGTGGCCTCCCAGAGGGCGGTGAGGGCCTTGGGCGAGCGTGCCTGACGGGGGAGATGGGCCTTGCCGACCGGTCCGGCGGTGCCGAACATCCCGATCGGGCCGTAGTAGGCGCCGGCGGCGGCCTGGCGGCTGGCGGCGCAGAAGACCACCGGCTGGGCGCCGTCGGCGGCCGACTGCATCAACCCGCTGATGCCGCCGAAGAAGGCGCCGACGCGATGCAGCGGATTGCCGGGGAGTAGCCGGGTGGCGGCCCAGCCGGGGTGCGCGGCGTGGGCGTTCAGCCCCCACTCGCCGGTGGTGCTGTGTCGCTGCAACTCGCGGGCGAACATCACCATGGCCAGTTTGCTGTCGGTGTAGGCGCGGTGCGATGACCAGTGCCGCTCGAGGTCGAGATCGTCCGGCCTGATCCGGCCGTTCTTCGCCACCAGCGAGCCGAGGGTGACCACCCGGGCGCGGCTTGCCCGGCGCAAGGACTCCAGCAGCCGGGCGGTGAGGGCGAAGTGGCCGAAGTAGTTGGTCGCCATCGTGAGTTCGTGCCCGTCCACGCTCAGCTCGCGCTTGCGGGTGCCGCCGATGCCGGCGTTGAGCACCAGGATGTCGACCCGACGGTCGGCGTATTCGGACGCGAAGCGCTCCACCGAGGTCAGGTCGGAGGTGTCCAGCTCGGCGACGGTGTGGCTGCCTTCGGGGTGTTCGGCGTGCAGTTCCTCGGCCACGGCCGTGCCCTTGGCGACATCGCGGACGGCCAGCACCACGTCCGCACCGGCCAGGCCGAGCGCCCGGGCCGTCGCCTTGCCGATGCCGCTGTTGGCGCCGGTGACGATGGCCAGCCGCCCCTTCCGAGACGGAATGGTGAGTGGCGTCAACCGGTCTCTCATCGCGCCCCCTGGCGCTTCTGGATCGCCGCCCACTCGTCACGCAGCCCGACGGCGCGATGGAACAGCAACGGCTGCCGGTCGTCGTGGGCGAAATAGCCGAGCCGCTCGAACTGCACCACGGCGCCCGGCTCCGTCTCGGCCAGGGCGGCCTCCAGTCGGCAGTCGGTGAGCAGTTCCCGAGAGTTGGGGTTCAGGTCGTCCAGCGGCTCGCCGGTCCGCTCGCCGGGGGCGGACGCCGTGAACAGCCGGTCGTAGAGGGCCACGGTGCCGTTCACCGCGTGCGCAGCCGAGACCCAATGCATGGTCGACTTCACCTTGCGGCCGTCCGGTGCGTTGCCTCCGCGGGAGGTCGGGTCGTAGGTGGCGTTCACCTGCACGATCGCGCCGGAGTCGTCCTTCACCACATCGGTGGCGGTGATCAGATAGGCGCCGCGCAGCCGCACCTCGCGTCCGGGGGAGAGTCGGAAGAACTTCGGCGGCGGCACTTCGGCGAAGTCGTCGGCTTCGATCCACAGTTCGCCGCTGAACGCCACCTCACGGACGCCGTCGGCGGGATTCTCGGGGTTGTTGGCCACCTCGAAGTGGTCGACCTGCCCCTCGGGCCAGTTGGTCAGCACCAGCTTGAGCGGCTTGAGCACCGCCATCCGGCGCTGCGCCGTGGCGTTCAGGTCGCGCCGTACGTACGACTCCAGCGCCTCGATGGACTGCCGGCTGTTGGTCCGGGTGGTGCCGATCTCGCGGCAGAACGCCCGGATCGCCGCCGCCGGGTAACCGCGCCGCCGCAGCGCCCGCAGGGTCGGCATCCGCGGGTCGTCCCAGCCGTCGACGACGCCATCGTCGACAAGCTTCTTCAGCCGCCGCTTGCTGGTCACCGTGTGGGTGAACTCGAGCCGCGCGAACTCGATCTGCTTCGGCTGATCGGACGGCAGCGGCAACTGCTCCAGGTACCAGTCGTAGAGCGCCCGATGGGTGTCGAACTCCAGGGTGCAGATGGAGTGCGTCACGCCCTCGATCGCGTCGGACTGGCCGTGCGCCCAGTCGTAGGTGGGGTAGATGTCCCAGGTGTCGCCGGTGCGGTGATGATCGGCGTGCCGGATCCGGTACATCACCGGGTCGCGCAGCTGCATGTTCTCGTGCTGCATGTCGATCTTGGCGCGCAGCACGCGGGAGCCGTCCGGGAACTCGCCGGCCCGCATCCGGCGTAGCAGATCGAGGTTCTCCTCGACGCTGCGGTCGCGGTACTCGCTCTCAACACCGGGCTTGCCGAAGCCGCCGCGCTGCGCCGAGATGGTCTCGATGTCGGAGTCGTCGACATAGGCCTTGCCCTGTTCGACCAGGTACTCGGCCCAGGCGTAGAGCTGGTCGAAGTAGTCCGAGGCGTGCAGCACGTTCGCCGGCGTGTAGCCGAGCCACTCGATGTCGTCGATGATCGAGTCGACGTACTCGGTCTCTTCGGTATCGGGATTGGTGTCGTCGAGCCGCAGGTTGCAGATGCCGTCGAAGTCCTCGGCGAGGCCGAAATCGACCACGATCGCCTTGGCATGACCGATGTGCAGGTAGCCGTTCGGCTCGGGCGGGAAGCGGGTCTGGACGCGCCCGCCGAACCTGCCCTGCTCGTTGTCGCGCCGGACGATGTCGTGGATGAAGTCGTTGGCGGCGGGGTCGGCGGTCATGGGCGTAAACCTATCAACGCGTCCGAGGTGTCGCGGGTGGGTGTCACGTCAGCTTGTGGTTAATAGTTGAAAGGACTAATATAAGAGCCATGCTCCGGTTCACGGGGCGCACACCTACATAGGAAGAAAGAACCCAGACTCATGTCTGCCCTGCAGATCGAAAACCGCTCCTCCGATGCCGCCAACGAGTCGCGTAACTACACCTTCGCTGACCTGCGCGCCGCCGTGCTTGCCGATCGTGGCACCACCGTGGCCGTCCGTGCGGCCCTGGGCATCCTGGTCGCGGTTGCCGCGGTCATCGTGGCCGCCGGTGTCGCCACCCAGTCCGTGTTCGCGATGGTCGGGGGCGGCGTCAGCGTGGCTCTTCTCGCCGGCGTGTTGGTGTGGCTCGCGGCGGCTCCCGCCGAGCCGGCCAGCCGGTGACGGCCGCGGAGTTGTGGTAGCGATCCCGCCGCCACGAACTCCGCAACCTCCTTCGCCAGAGGGGGCGACACTTCCGAGTGTCGCCCCTTTCTGCGTCTCATCTTCCTTGCTTTTGGTGGTGGACCGGGCTTCGGTGGCGGGCCTGGCGGCCTCGGCGGGCCGTGACGAGGCCCTTCCTAGACTGGACGCCGTGACCAGCCCAACGCCTCGGCCGACATGACCCTGCTGGAGCGGTTCTGGGCCGGTCTCACCGGCGTCCAGCAGTCACCGTCGGCGGCGGCGATCTGGTGGACGGCGCTGGCGGCGGTCGCCGTGGTGGCGTTCCGCCCGGCGTGGCGGATCGCCCGGCACCTGGTCACCATCGTCCATGAGGGCGGTCACGCGATCGGGGCGGTGCTGACCGGACGCCGGCTGCGCGGCATCCGACTGCACTCGGATTCCTCCGGCGTCACGTTGAGTCACGGACGGCCGCGCGGCTTCGGCATGTTCCTCACCCTGATCGCCGGCTATCTGGCGCCCGGGCTGTTCGGTCTGCTCGCCGCCGTCCTGCTGTGGCAACAGCATGCCCTGGCGGTGCTGTGGGTGGCGTTGCTGCTGCTCTGCCTGATGCTGGTCCAGATCCGCAACTTCCACGGGCTGTACTCGATGCTGGTGGCCGGACTGGCGGTGTTCGCGGTGTCCTGGTGGGGCAGTGAGCAGGCCCAGTCGCTGGTCGCCTACGGGTTCACCTGGTTTCTGCTGCTCGCCGGCCCGATGAGTGTGATCGACCTGCAGCGGGCCCGGCGCGGCGGACGGGGGCGGGGCAGCGACGCCGACCAACTCGCCGGGTTGACCCGGGTGCCGGCCGTGGTGTGGGTCGGTGTGCTGTTCGTGCTGGACGTCGCCGCGCTGCTGGCCGGGGCGTGGCTGATCTGGCCCGGCCTACCCGGATGAGGCGTCGTCGCGGGGAACCCGGCGTTTGGCAGGATGCCCGGCGTGAACCAACTCGCACGTGTTCTCGGCTTCGGACTGCTCAGCGCTCTTGCCGAACGACTGCCGGCGCGGGTCGGTGCCGCCGTCCAGATCCTGCTGATCCTGGCTGGATCGCTGTTGCCGCTGTGGCCGCTATGGCGCGGCACGATCGAGCTGCAGGATCTGCTGGCCTACAGCGCGCTGTGGCTGGTCATGTCGGTGATCACCACGGTGATCCGGCTGCGCACCATCACCCAGGGCGCCCATGCCGCCCGGTTTTGGGCCGTGCACTACTCGATCATGATCGGCGTGCTGAGCCTGGTCACCGGTATCTGGAGCGCGATCCTGATATCGATCACCGGCGCCGGTAGCTGGTCGAGCCTGGTCTGGACGGCGGTGGCGATGCTGCTGGCGAACGCCTGGTCGTTGGCCGACGGCTGGTTCCAGCGCGGCGGCCGGACGGTGGCGAAGCTGTGGCAGGTGCTGTTGCCCGGCTACCTGCGGTTCGTGCCGGTCCTGCTGGCCGTCGTCTTCGGCGCGGTGGTGATCCTCGGCGAGTACGACCACCGATTCCTGGTCGGTGCCTGCCTGATCGGTGCGCTGACCGCGATCGATCTGACGCTGGCGGTGCTCTCGTACCGGTTGACCGCGTAGGGAAGCGCTGATCAATGCGGCGTTCGTTGGTTGACCTTGTTGCTTGCGGGCTGAGCTTGTCGACGCTTGCGGGTTGAGCTTGTCGACGCTTGCGGGTTGAGCTTGTCGAAACCCCCCCGTTGCCCGAGGTCTCGACGTAGCTCGACGAACGATGGGTCAGCCATAGGCTCCGGTGCGGTCGCGATAGGCTGAAACGGCCATGACCCAGACTCCTGCACGCCTGCGTGTCGCGCCCTCGCCCACCGGGGACCCACACGTCGGCACCGCCTACATGTCCCTGTTCAACAAGGCCTACGCGCAGGCCACCGGCGGCGCGTTCGTGCTGCGGATCGAAGACACCGACCGCGCCCGCTACGTGGCCGACTCCGAACAGCAGATCTTCGACACCCTCCGCTGGCTGGGCCTGCCGTGGGACGAGGGCCCGGACGTCGGCGGTCCGTATGCGCCGTACCGGCAGTCGGAACGGCTGGACACCTACCGGCCGTTCGTCGAGCAGCTGATCGAGTCCGGCCACGCGTACTACTGCTGGTGCTCGACCGAGCGGTTGGCCGGGCTGCGGGCCGAGCAGCAGGCGGCCAAGGCGTCGGTGACCGGGTATGACCGGCTGTGCCTGGGCAAGACCCGCGACGAGCGGGCGGCGCTGCCCGGGTTCAGCGAGACCCCGGTGGTGCGGATGCTGATTCCCGACGACGCGCCACTGTCGTTCACCGACGTGATCCGCGGCGAGGTGAACGCCCCGCGTCCGGACGACCAGGTGATTCTCAAGGCCGACGGCTTCCCGACCTACCACCTGGCGGTGGTGGTCGACGACCATCTGATGGGCATCACCCACGTGGTGCGCGGCGAGGAGTGGATCAGCTCCACGCCGAAGCACATCCTGCTGTACCAGTTCCTGGGGCTGACCCCGCCGGCGTTCGCCCACATGCCGCTGCTGCGCAACACCGACAAGTCGAAGATCTCCAAGCGCAAGAATCCGGCCGCCCGGCTGGTCTGGTTCCGTGAGCAGGGCTACCTGCCCGAGGCGCTGCGGAACTTCCTGCAACTGCTCGCCTACCCGCCGGTCGGCGAGTCGGAGGTGGCCACTTTCGAGGAGTTCGTGGCCGGCTTCGACTGGGCCAAGGTCAGCACCGTCGGGCCGATCTTCGACCTGACCAAGCTGAACTGGCTGAACGGCGAGTACATCCGTGCCCTGGCGCCGGACGAGCTGGCCGCCCGGATCGTCGAGCATCTGGAGTTCACCGGTGAGTGGACCGACGTCGACCCGGCGAAGGCGGAGCTGCTGCGGCGCGCGACGCCGCTGATCCAGGAACGGCTCGGGGTGCTTTCCGAGGCGTTGCCGAAGCTGGAGTTCCTGTTCACCGCGGACGCCGACCTGGTGGTCGCCGACGATGCCCGGGCGCAGCTCGGTGAGAACGCCGGCGAGGTGCTGGACGCCTCCATCGCGGCACTGGAGGCTCTGGAGCCTTTTGCTGCGGACGAGATCCAGGCGGCGTTGCGGGCCGTACTGGTGGACGGGCTCGGCCTGAAGCCGCGGTTCGCGTTCGGCCCGGTGCGGGTCGGCATCACCGGGTCGCGGGTGTCGCCGCCGCTGTTCGAGTCGATGGAGTTGCTCGGCCGTGAGTCGAGCCTGACCCGTCTGCGGGCGTTGCGGGCGACGCTATGAG
>JBDHZN010000157.1:0-8651 GCA_039811845.1 Micropruina sp.
CTCGCCGCAGCGGCGATCGACTGGCCATCGACGTGACCGAACGGATCACCGCCAACTTCCCGCGGCGCAACGTCAACCGCGGCATCGAACGCCGGCTGGACGCCCGCTACGGCGACACCGACATTCAACTCTCGGGCTTCGCCGTCACCGACCCGAGCGGCAAGAGGATCCCGTTCACCCGGCGCACCGAGTCCGACGGCGACATCGTGCTGCGGATCGGCAGCGCGAACACCTACGTCTACGGACGCGTCGACTACGTCATCGAATACACGATCGGGCACGCGATGGTGCAGGCGGGCGATCGGCAGGAGATCTATCTGGACGTGAACGGCACCGGCTGGCAACAGCCGTTCGGCCAGATCCGGGCCCGCCTGACCATGGCGTCCGACCTGGTCGGTGATCTGCTCGGCGAGCAGGCCTGCTACTACGGGCCGGCCGGGTCGACCGCCCGGTGCGCGATCGGCGGCAACGGGGCCGTCGTCCAGACCGGCGTGGTCGCCCTCGAGCCGCGCGAGTCCATGACGATCGCCGTCGGCTTCCGCCAGGGCACGGTCGCGAACGCCGTCCCGGCCCTGCGCGGCGGCCTCGGCTGGTGGGGTATCGCCGCCATGCCCGTGGTGGCCGCCGTCCTGCTCGGGGTGGCGCTGGTCGTCCGGGCCCGTCGACTGCGCGCGCTGCTGCTGCGCGACGACGTCGAGATCCGCTACACCGCGCCCGACATCCAGCCGATCCTGGCCGCCGACTTCCTCGGCCTGCCCGAACGCGGCGCGGCGGCGCAGCTGACCCGACTGGTGCTGGACGGCGAGGCCACGCTGGCCAGCGAGGCGGCAGCCATCGGCACCGCTCCCCAACCACGCCGACGACTCTCCCGCCGCGAGCGGGACGCCGTCCGCGCCGATCTGCGGGTCCAACTGCTCGACCCGGACGGCATCGACCGCAGCGTGCGCTCCATCTGCCAGTCGCTGTTCGGCGGCGGCCGGTCCATCCCGCTGGGCAATGTGCCCTCCTATGACATCGCCGCCGCGTCCCAGGAGCGCTGGCAGTTGCTGCTGCGCAGCGGGCTGCGCCGACGCTCCTGGCTGGGCACCACACTGTTCGCGGTCGGCTATGTGGCCCTGATCGGCTTCGGCTGGGTCCAGCTGGGACTCGGGCTGAGCGGGCTGCTGTGGCCGTTCCTGGGCGCCGGGGTGCTGGCCGTGCTGCTGCTGATCGCCTTCGTCCACTACTACCCCACCCTCGGCCGGCTCACGCCCGAGGGCCGGCGGCTCCGCGACGAGCTGGCCGGGCTGCATCGCTTCGTCACCATGGCCGAAGCCGACCGGATCGCCTGGATGCAGAACGCCGTCGACGCACCCCGGGTCACCGGAGCCGACGACGGCAGCTTGATCGACCTGTACGAACCACTGCTGCCCTACGCGATCATCTTCGGCGTCGAGGACACCTGGCGACAGGCACTGGGCAACCTGTACGACCTCGCCCCGGCTCGCCCGGAGCACCCGGTGGATGTGCCGGCGGTGGCGCTGGCGATGGCCTGGTCGGACTACGCGCCGCAATACCACCGCCGCACCCCCGAGCCGGACAGCTTCTGGGACGGCCGGCCTGCCTGGGGCGAGGGTTGGGTGGCCGGCGCCGGCCGCGGCATCGGCGACGCCTTTGACGCCTGGGCGACCTCGCGCGACGACGACCGCGGCGGCTCGTGGGGTTCGGGTGGCGGCTCGTCCAGCTCGTGGAGTTCCTCGTCCAGTTCGTTCAGCTCGTCCGGTTCCTCGGGCGGCGGTTCGTCCGGTGGCGGGATGGGCGGTGGCGGTGGCGGCGGCTGGTGAGCCGGAGCACACTGCCTCCATGGCATCGCAGTCGCCGCTCGGACGGGCGCAGTCGCCGCTCGGACGGGCGCAGTCGCGGTTGGGGCGGGCCCAGCGCATCCGCCGGGCCGGCAACCTGATCAATCTGTCCACCCCGCTCGGCCTGGCGATCGCCGCCGTCGGGGGTGCGCGGCGCCGTCCGGGTCCGTACGGCTTGACGCTGGCTGAGGGCTACCGGGTGCGGTTCCCGGCCGCCGGCGCCTTCACCGTCGGCAACGTGGTGATCAGCCCGCTGACCTTCGCCACGCTGACCGCCCGTCAGCCCGAAGTGATGGAGCATGAGGACGTGCACGCCTGGCAGTACTTCTGGTGCGGGGGCCTGCCGTTCCTGCCGCTGTATCTGCTGGCGGTGGGTTGGTCGTGGCTGCGGACCGGTGATCCGGCGTCACGGAACCCGTTCGAGCGAGGCGCCGGGCTAGCCCGCGGCGGCTACCGCGAGGCACCGGTCAGCAACGCCGGTTTGAAGGACCTGACGCGGCGGATTCAGACCTTGACGTGGAAGCCGAGCCGCTTGGCCGAACGCTCCCGCTGACGGGCGGCGCGCTGCCGGCGCAGCCGCTTCACCAGCAACGGGTCGTGGGCCAGCGCCTCTTCGGTGTCGATCAGGTCGTTGAGCAGCTGGTAGTAGCGCGGCGCCGACAGGTCGAACCGCTCGCGGATCTCGGCCTCTTTGGTGCCGTGGAACGACCACCACTGCTTCTCGAAGTCGAGGATGGCCGCGGACCGCTCGCTGAGCGGTGCTGCCGGTCGGGCGACAGGGTCGGACATGCAGCCGATTCTAGGTCGAAATCACACAGCTGTCATTCGATGATCCCTTCGTCACCGCTCGTCCGCCTTCCGTTCTTCCGGACGCCCCGGCATCCGCAGCGGGTCGGCTACAGTGAAGCTGCTCCGGTCGCCAAGGACGGCGTCCCCTACGCCCCACCCCTCAAGGACGACAGATGCAGCCACTCAGCGGAACCGTACAGCGGTACGCCTGGGGCACTCACGACGCCATCCCCGCCCTCCTCGGACGCCCGACCGACGGCCAGCCGATCGCCGAATACTGGCTCGGCGCCCACACCTCGTCACCGTCGCTGCTCGAGGGCGGCACCCTGGTCGAACACATCGCGTCCGGGCCGATGGTGCTGGGCAAACGGTCCCGCGAGGCATTCGGCGAACAGCTGCCGTATCTGATGAAGCTGCTGTCCGCCCGGCATGCGCTGTCGCTGCAGGCGCATCCCTCGCGCGAACAGGCGATCGACGGGTATGCCCGCGAGACCCGGGCCGGCATTCCGCTGGATTCCCCGGAGCGCACCTACAAGGACAGCTGGCCCAAGCCCGAGATCCTGATCGCGCTGGACGAGTTCCACACCCTGGCCGGTTTCCGCAATCCGCACGAGACCGCCGCGCTGTTCGCCGGGCTCGGCGTCGCCGAGGAACTCGAATCGGTGATCGGCCCGCTGACTGAGCGCAAGGGCCCGGCGGCCATGGCCGAGGTCTTCCTCGACGTGCTGAGCCTCGACGAACCGCGCCGGCGGCTGGTCAACGAGACCGTCGCGGCGGCCATGCACCACCGCGACGACGGCGGCGAGGTCGGCGAGTTCGCCCGCACGGCACTCGAACTGGACGCCGTCTTCCCCGCCGACCCGGGCATTCTCGCGGCGCTGCTGATGAACCGGCTGCTGCTGGCACCCGGTGAGGCGCTGTTCGTGCCGGCCGGCATGATGCACGCGCATCTGCGCGGCACCGGGGTCGAGATCATGGCCAACTCGGACAATGTGATCCGTGGCGGGTTGACCTCCAAGCACATCGACGTCTCCGAGCTGGTCGCGGTGGTCGACTTCGATCCCTGGCTGCCCGAGGTGCTGCTGCCCCGGCAGACCCGTCGCGGCGTGTTCAAGTACGAGACGCCGTGCAGCGAGTTCGAGGCCTGGCAGATGTCGGTCGATTCCGCCACCGGACCGGTCCGAGTGCCGGGCCGGGGCTCGGCCCGCATCCTGCTGGTCACCGAGGGACACTGCGTGCTGGACGACGGCCACTCCCGGCTGGAACTCCCTCGCGGCCGAGCCGCCTTCCTCTCCGCCGAAGAGCGGGACGTGTACGCCAGCGGCACCGCGACCCTGTACGGGACGTCGTCCGGCATCCGCTGAGCGCTGTCGCTGGTCGAGCTTGTCGAGACCTGACGATGGGTACGGCACAATGGTGCCCGGCCGGTGCCCAGCGCGTCCGGCCGTTGCCTCCGTAGCTCAGTTGGTAGAGCACCCGCCTTGTAAGCGGACGGTCGCGGGTTCGAATCCTGTCGGAGGCTCGTGTTCCCCCGCAGCCAGTGGGCCGAGATCGTCGCCCGCGATCCCGGTCATTCCCAGCGTTACATCGACCGGTTCGCGATGCTCGCGGCCCAGGGTCAGGATCTGGTCGGCGAGGCCCGGCTGGTCGACGCCATGGTCGGACGCGGGGCCGCCGTCCTGGACGCCGGGTGCGGTCCCGGACGGCACAGCGGCTACCTGCATCGGGCCGGACACCGGGTGGTCGGGGTGGACCTCGACCCAGCGCTGATCGCCGAAGCCGAGCGGGCCGAACCGGGGCCGACCTATCTGGTCGGCGACCTGACCTCCTACGAACTGCCGAGCGAGGCCCCGCAGCGGTTCGACGCGATTCTGTGCGCGGGGAACGTGCTCGGCTTCCTGCACCCTGACACCCGGCGTCCGGTGCTGGCTGGGTTCGCCGCCCGGCTGGCGCAGGGCGGCCGCGCCGTGGTGGGTTTCGGCGCGGGCCGCGGGTACGCCTTCGACGACTTCTTCGCCGACGTCGAGGCGTCCGGGCTGGTTCGCGAGCAGACTTTCTCGACCTGGGATCTGCGGCCGTTCGCGCCCGATGCCGGCTTCGTCGTGGCGGTGCTGGGTCGGGCCTGAGTCGCCCAACTCCCCGGGCGTCCGAAATCTGCGGGCTAGTGAGGCCCTGGGTAGGCGTGTCGCAGCCACCGGCGCGAACTGGACCGCACATTTCGGTCTGGGAGCAAATCGCCCACCCGCCACCGGGGTCACGTAGGGTCGCAGAAACCCCTCTGACCAGGAGCCCAGCATGACCAGTAGCCCCGATCAGCCCACCAGCGACGCCCCCGCGTCCGTCCAGCCCCCGATGCCGCAGCCTCCCGCGCCACAACCGGTCTACCTGCCGCAGCCACCGCGCGAGCGATCGTTCCGGCGTGGCTTCGGCCTGGGCGCCGGGGCCGGCCTGGGTGCCGGCGGTGTCCTGCTCGTGCTGGGCGTGGTCGGTTCTCTGATCACCGCATTGATCTACGGCGCCGTGCTGGCGAGCGCGGCCGGGTCGTCCGGTCCGCGGGTCTCGGGCCTGCAGACCGTGTGGGGATCCGAGACGGCACCGGCTGCCCAGACCGTGCTGGCGATCCCGATCGAGGGTGCCATCCAGGCCGACGGCAGCGACGGTTTCGCGCTCACCGCTTCCACCTACGGTTACGAGATCGCCCGCACCCTGGACGGCCTGTCCGCCGACGACGCGGCCGGCGTGGTGCTGCTGATGAACACCCCGGGCGGCACCATCAACGGCTCACGGGCCATCGCGGACGCCGTCGAGCGCTACCAGAGCCGCACCGGCAAGAAAGTGGTCGCCTACGTGCAGGGCATGTCGGCTTCCGGCGGCATGTACGCGATGGCCGGCGCCGACAGGATCATCGCCGACCACGGCTCGCTGGTCGGCAGCATCGGCGTCATCTTCGGCCCGTTCGTCCGCTACAAGGACGTGGTCGGCACCTCGGGCAGCTTCATCGAATCGGGCGTCTCGACCACCGGCGGGATCACCCAGGAGTACCTGACCCAGGGCAAGGGCAAGGACTTCGGCAACCCGTTCCGCGACATCACCGCGCAGGAGCGCAAGGTGATGATCGACGGCATGGCGAACGAGTACCAGGCGTTCGTCGGCTGGGTGGCGAAGCATCGCGGCATCCCGGGCCAGACCATCATCGATGATCTCGGCGCCTACATCTACGACCCGAAGACGGCGATCGAGAACAAGCTGATCGACGCCCAACTGGGTCCGGACGAGGCGTTCCGCGACACCCTGCAACTGATGGGCCTGGACGCCGCCACCGCCCGGATCGCCAAACGCGCCGGGGCCAGCCCGCTGGAGCAGTTGCTCGGCGCCTCGTCCCGGATCTACGGCTACCAGGACACCGCGCCCGCCGGCGTCAAGGCCTCCAGCATCATCTGCACCGGTGCCCCACAACCCCTGGTCTGGCACGGCCCGGTCGCCGCGTTCTGCGGCTAGGGATTTGCCGCTGGACGAGACGACCCGTTGGTCGAGCTTGTCGAGACCCTGCTCAAGCACCGGGGGTCGAGCTTGTCGAGACCCTCGTCCAGGCGCACGGAGTATGGAGAGATCCTTACCCCCGGCAGCGGGTGACTTCGTAGAGGGCGATGCTCGCTGCCACCGAGGCGTTCAGCGATTCGACGTCCGAGCTGATCGGGATGGAGACCAGGACGTCGCAGTTCTCCCGCACCAACCGCGCCAGGCCCTCGCCTTCGGAGCCGACCACCAGCAGCACGGGGCCGTCGACGCCGGGGATGCCGGCGACGTCCAGGTCGGCCTCGCCAGCCAGGCCGGCGACCACGAAACCGGCGTCGGCGTACTGCCGCAGGGTGCGGTTCAGGTTGGTCGCCCGTGCTACCGGGACCCGGGCTGCGGCTCCGGCCGAGGTCTTCCAGGTGGCGGCAGTCATTTGGGCCGAGCGACGTTCGGGGATGATCACGCCGGCGGCGCCGAAGGCGGCGGCCGAGCGGATGATCGCGCCCAGGTTGCGCGGGTCGGTGATCGAGTCGCAGGCCACCACCAGGGCGGGGTCGGGTGCGTTCAGCGCGTCGGCAAGCAGGTTGTCGGGGTGCAGATATTCGTACGGCGGCAGTTGCAGCGCCACGCCCTGGTGGGCGGCGCCGTGGGTGAGCCGGTCGAGTTCTGCGCGGGTGGACTGCAGCAGCGCCATGCCGTGGTCGGCCGCGTAGCGCAGGATGTCACGCAGCCGGTCATCCCGCTCGACGCCGTCTGCGACGTAGGCGCGCTTCACCGGCAGGCCGGCCTGCAAGGCCTCCAGCACCGGGTTGCGGCCGATCACCCAGTCATCGCCCGACCGGGTCGCCGTCCGGGCCCGCCCGGCATCGCGGCCCCGGTCGCCGCCACGGCCCTGACCGGACGTGGTCTTGCCCGGATCGTTCGGTCCGCGTTTGCGATAGGCCTTGTGGTAGGGCCGGTCCTCGGCCTTCGGCGTCGGCCCCTTGCCTTCCAGGCCACGCCGGACGCGGCCACCCGAGCCGGCGGTGTTGCCGCTGCCGATGCCTTTGCCGCGTTTGCGGACGGCACCCTTGCGGGCGGAATTTCCGGGCATCAGTTCTCCAAGCTCCAGCGCGGGCCGGTGGGGGTGTCCTCCACCTTCAGACCCAGATTCTTCAGGGTGTCACGGACGGCGTCGGCGGCCGGCCAATCCTTCCGGGCGCGCGCCTGGGCGCGCTGTTCGAGCAAGGCACCGACCAGGCCGTCCACCACCGGTTTGAGGTCGTCGCCGGCACCGGACGCGTCCGCCCATTCCGGGGCCGCCGGGTCGAGGCCGAAGACCCGCAGCATCAGCAGCAGCTGTGCCCGCGCCGCGCCGGCCGCGGCGGCGTCACGGGCCTCCAGCGCCAGGTTGCCGTCCTTGACAACGCCGAACAGCACCGCCAGCGCACCCGGGGTGCCGAGGTCGTCGTCCATCGCGGTGATGAACTCGGTCGGCAACTCCGCCTCGGACGGCACAGCGGGGGCCGCCGACCGCTCCAAGAAACTGTCGATCCGGGCCAGCTGCGCTGCCGCCTCGGCCAGCGACGCGTCGCTCAGTTCGATCGCGGAGCGGTAGTGCGGCCCGGCCAGCCAGAGCCGGACGGCCCGGCCGCCGTACTTGGTCACCGCTGCCGCGACGTCGGCGGTGTTGCCCAGCGACTTCGACATCTTCTCGCCGGCCATGGTGACCCAGGCGTTGTGCATCCAGTAGCGGGCGAAGCCGCGTCCGGCGGCCTGGGACTGGGCCAGTTCGTTCTCGTGGTGCGGGAACCGCAGATCGAGCCCGCCGCCGTGGATGTCGAAGGTATCGCCCAGATATTTGCCGGCCATCGCCGAGCATTCGATGTGCCAGCCGGGACGCCCCCGTCCCCACGGGCTCGGCCAGGACGCCGTCTCCGGCTCGCCGGGCTTGTACGCCTTCCACAGCGCGAAGTCACGCGGATCGCGTTTGCCGCGCGCATCGGAGTCCTCGGCCGGCGCCATGTCGGACACCCGCTGCCCGGTCAGTGCCCCGTACTCCGGCCACGACCGGACGTCGAAGTAGACACCCGAGCCATCGTCGGCGGCGTAGGCGTGGCCGCGCTCGATCAGTTCCCCGATCAGCTCGATCATCTCGGGAATGTGCCCGGTGGCCCGCGGCTCGTAGCTGGGGGCTTGGACGCCTAGCGCCTCGAACGCCGTCCGGAACGCCGCTTCGAACAGATAGGCGTGTGCCCACCAGGGCCGGCCCGCTTCGGCCGCCTTGGCCAGGATCTTGTCGTCGATGTCGGTCACGTTGACGACCAGCATCACGTCATGACCGGTGAACTCCAGCCAGCGGCGCAGCACGTCGAAGTTGACCCGGCTGCGCATGTGTCCGAGGTGTGGCGCGGATTGCACGGTCGGCCCACACACGTAGATCGATACCTGTCCCGGCTCCAACGGCTGGAACTCGACGATCTCGCGGCGGGCGCTGTCGTACAGGTGCAAACTCACCGGCCGATT
>JBDHZN010000158.1:0-8604 GCA_039811845.1 Micropruina sp.
CCGACGACGTCTGGATCTGGGGCGACGGCTCCACCTACAAGGGCAACGACATCGAGCGGTTCTACCGCTACGGGCTGCTGGCCAACCCGCGACTGCGGATCTACAAGCCGTGGCTCGACCACGCGTTCGTCAGTGAACTCGGCGGCCGGACCGAGATGAGCCAGTGGCTGCATGAGCGGGGCCTGCCCTACCGCGATTCGAAAGAGAAGGCGTACTCCACCGACGCCAACATCTGGGGCGCCACCCATGAGGCGAAGGATCTCGAGTCGCTGGACGCCAGCATCGAGATCGTCGAGCCGATCATGGGCGTACGGTTCTGGGACCCTGCCGTGGAGATCGCCACCGAGGACGTCACCATCGCCTTCGAGCAGGGCCGTCCGGTCTCGATCAACGGGGTGACCTTCCCCGACGCCGTGGCGCTGGTCCGTGAGGCCAACGCGATCGGCGGACGGCACGGGCTCGGCATGTCCGACCAGATCGAGAACCGGATCATCGAGGCCAAAAGCCGCGGCATCTACGAAGCGCCCGGCATGGCGCTGCTGCACATCGGCTACGAGCGGCTGCTGAACGCCATCCACAACGAGGACACCCTGGCCAACTATCACGCCGAGGGTCGCAAGCTCGGCCGGTTGATGTACGAGGGTCGCTGGCTCGACCCGCAGTCGCTGATGCTGCGCGAATCGCTGCAGCGCTGGGTCGGCTCGGCGGTCACCGGTTCGGTGACCGTGCGGCTGCGCCGCGGCGATGACTACTCGCTGCTGGACACGTCCGGCCCGTCGCTGTCGTACCACCCGGAGAAGCTGTCCATGGAGCGGGTCGGCGATGCCGCCTTCGGTCCGACCGATCGGATCGGCCAGCTCACCATGCGCAACCTCGACATCGCCGACTCGCGCACCCGGCTCGAGCAGTACGCCCACCTCGGCCTGGTCGGCGGCGCGGTGTCCTCCCTGGTCGGCGAGCTCGAGGAGGGTGCTGCCCGCGGCATCACCGAGATCGAGGCGACCGTCCTGGACGCCGAGGTCGAGCAGGCTACCGACAGCGCCGGCATGGAGTTCGGCGCCGACTGACGCCGTCCGCCCGGCGGCCGTGGCCGTCCGTCCGCGCGCGCCCCTAAAGCCCTCCCTAACTAGTTCTGCCCTCCCGCATGCGGGAGGGCAGAAGTAGTTAGGGAGGGCCTTTCGTGCGGGGTGGAGAGTGAGGAGGCTTGTGGGAGGTGGTTTGACGCTGAGGTGGAAGAGTTGAGTCGATCACGCTCAACTCTGGAATATACTGGCTGGCGAGCCGGTTGGACCGGTTAAAAGAACCGCATAAGTGCCAGTTCAGAGCAAAGGAGTGATGTGACCATGGCACGCACCTTCGATCCCTTCCGTGACCTCGACCGTTGGTTCTCCGACGTTGCCCGGACGCCGGCCAGCGCCGCGATGGCGATGGACCTGTACAAGGAAGGGGACAACTTCGTGGCCCGGCTCGACCTTCCGGGGGTCGACCCGTCCACCATCGACGTGGACGTCGACGAGCGCACGCTCACCATTCGGGCCGAGCGCAGCAACGACGCCGTCGAGGGAGAGCAGCGCTGGCTGGTCCGGGAGCGTCCGGTCGGCACCTTCGCCCGGCAACTCACGCTGGGCTACGGGGTAGCACTCGACCGCATCGCCGCCGACTACCGCGACGGCGTCCTGACCCTGACCATCCCGGTCGCCGAGGAAGCCAAACCGCGCAAGATCGCGGTGGCCCATTCCGGCGGCGCCACCCAGATCGAGGGCTCCGTCGAAGAAGGCTGACCTTCAACGGCCTGATCGAGCTAGGCGGGTCTCGATGAAGCGCGACGGGCGACGATGTCACAGCTGGCCCGGCCGGATGATCGACGGCCGGGCCAGCTGGTGTCCGAGGACGAGGTCGCGGAGTTCAGCCGGCCGGCAGCGGCTGCTGGACGATCTGCGACGGTTTGAGGTTCGTCCAGAGCCGGGCGATCAGCCCGACGATCATGCTGAGGAGCGCGAACAGGGCGATGCTGAACGCGGTCAAGTAACCGGTCCCGGGCGGTGAATCCCAGTTCGCCTCGCTGAAGCCGATCATCACCATGTAGTCGGTCAAAAGGTGGCCGAGGCTCGACGCCGTCACGGCGAGCGCCACCAGAATGACTCGGATCCCACTGCCGGCCGAGAGAGGCGTCGGGCTGGCGGTGAGCAGGACGATTGCGCCGACGAAGCCGGCGACGTCCATCAGCAGGATCGTGATGCCGAGGGCCGCCGGAGTCTCGGCGGGAGGCCAGATGAACGCGACGGTGGCGATCACCGCGAGCCACAGGTTGACCAGGCCCGGGAGCGAGGCCAACAGGATCCGGAGGCGGCCTCGGAGGCCCCAGTTGCGGACCAGCACCAGCCAGGCGACTCCGAGCAGCAGCAGAGCGACCGCGTTGAGCCCGTTCACCGTCTGCTGCAGGGGTGACGCCAGCCAGCTGGAGATCGGAAAGCCGTCGCCATGATCCATCGCCTCGTGACAGGCCATGCTGAAATCCCATTCGTGCGGAGTGGGATCGAACTGGGTGCCCTCGAGCATCGATCCGGCACAGGGCACCCAGCCGAGGTAGGTCACCCAGACGACCACGCCCGACCCGGCGATCAACAGCAACTCGGTGAGCAGGAAACCACCCGCACGAGGTGCGGTGAGCACCGCCGGCGAGGGTTGCTCGTCACGGGAGCGGCGCTTGGCGAACCCGAGCGCAATGCTGACAAGAGTGGGAATGGCGATGCTCGCTGCCTTCACGAACCCGCCGGTGAAAGACTCCGGCGATGGCCCGGCCCCGAGTGCTTCGGCGATCTGACCACCGAGGAGCGCGTGTAGATAGCCGGTGCTGGTCGACGCGACGAGCAGCAGAATCACCCGTGACAGAGCGATTCCCCGTGTGGGCATGGCCAGGATCGCCAGCAGCGCGACCGCCGCGCCGACCTCGATTCCCGCCGAGAAGCCGAGCCCCCTCATCATCGAGACAGAATCGTCGCCCGATTCGATGACCATGGGCGGCTGCATCGACCGAACCAGGCTGACCAGCGTCAGCACCGACGGTGCGGCAGCCAGCAGCCGGACCCACCACCGCCACGGTTGAGTGAACACCAGAACCAGCCACGCCCCGGCCAGCAGCACCGGGCCGGCGATCCGCAGAATCTCCAGCCCCAGATGGCGGTCGCCGCCGAACGGACCGAACGTGCATTCCAAAGCGCTCGTTCCGGCGCAGAGAGCGGTCTGGGTGATGCTCGTCGCGGCGAACACGACCGCCGCACAGATCAGCAGGACCTCGGTGGCTCGGAAGTTCTGTCGACCCTCTTTCATGCGCGCGAGCGTAGCGTGCGATGACTATCGCCGGTCGAGGCTGTCGAGACCTCGGCCCACCGGCCCGATCAGGGCCTCGAGAAGCTCGATCAGCGGCGGGCCCTACGAGACGACGTTCGGCACCGCGCCGCCGTAACGCCGATCGCGGGAGGCGTACAGCTCGATCGCTCGCCATAGGTCGCGGCGGTCGAAATCGGGCCACAGTCGGTCGAGGAAGACCATCTCGGCGTAGGCCGACTGCCAGACCAGGAAGTTGGACGTCCGCTGCTCGCCCGAGGACCTGACGAAGAGGTCGACGTCGGGGATCTCCGGCTCGTCGAGGAACTTCCGGAACGACTTCTCGGTCAGGTGGTCGGGGTCGAGGCGGCCGGCCTGGGCCGCCTTCGCGATTGCGCGGGCCGCGTCCACGATCTCGGCCCGTCCGCCGTAGTTGACGCAGAACTGCAGGGTGAGGACCGAGTTGTCACGGCTCTGTTCCTCGGCTTCCTCGAGTTCGCGGATCACCGAACGCCACAGCTTCGGACGCCGTCCGGCCCAGCGGATCCGGACGCCCATCGCGTCCAGTTGGTCGCGGCGGCGGTGGATCACGTCGCGGTTGAAGCCCATCAGCCAGCGCACCTCATCGGGGGAGCGGCGCCAGTTCTCGGTCGAGAACGCATAGGCGGACAGGTATTTCAGCCCGATCTCGATGGCGCCCTCGATCACGTCGAAGAGCGCGTCCTCGCCGCGGGCGTGGCCCTCGGTGCGGGGCAGATTGCGGGCCTTGGCCCAGCGGCCGTTGCCGTCCATCACGATCGCGACGTGCTCGGGGATCGCCTTCCGCGGTAACTGCGGCGGACGGGCGCCGCTGGGGTGAGGTATCGGCGGACGGACGGGCTTGGGCACGTCCGCAGACTACCGGTCGGTCGCCCGGTGGTGGGTCGACGGCTGGGGTAATGTCACTGGCCGCATAGCGCCGGACGGGACGCGGAGCCGGTGTGCAGTCGGGCGGCGTCGCGGTCGCGGGGCCACCTCGGACGCCGGATCAAGTCGATCGCTACTGGGCGGTGCGGGCAGGCGGCCGGGTTGGCCATCTCTCGAATCGGACGCAGACTTGTCAAGGCCCTTCCTGCGCCGCGAAGACACGCCGTCGATACGCGATGATGGCGATCGTGCGCGCATGGTTGGACGTCCGCGCCGGGGTCGCCGGCGACATGCTGATGGGTGCCCTGGTCGATGCAGGCGCCGACCTGGACGGGGTCCAGGCCGCCGTGCGCGCCGTGGCGGGAGAGGGCGTCCGGTTGCGTCGCGAGCCGGTGCTGCGGGCGGGTCTGCCGGCCAGCAAGCTGCACGTCGACATCGTCGCCGACCGAAGCGGCCCACGAACCTTGGCGCGACTGTGCGCGGAGGTCGAACAGGCTTCGCTCGCGGCAGACACCAAGGCGCTGGCGCTGCGGGTGCTCCGCCGGCTCGGCGAGGGCTACAGCCGCGGCTACGGCATCGAGCCCGACGAGGTGGCGCTGCAGGAGGTGGCTGCGCTCGATGTGCTCACCGATGTCGTGGGCGACTGCGAGGCACTCCGGCTGCTCGGCGTCGACTCGGTGGCAGCCTCACCGCTGGCGCTGGGGTCGGGGCGGATCCGCACCTCGCACGGCGACCTGGAGGTTCCGGTTCCGGCGGTCGCCGAGCTGGTCCAGGGTTGGCCTGTGGTCACCCTTGACCCGGCTGCGGACCCCGGTGAGGCGGCTCCGGATGAGCCGCACCCGCTGCGCGACGCCGCCGATCGCTATGTGCCGCTGGCCGGGATCAGCGGGGACGAGGGAATGCTCACCGAGGAACCCGCCCAGGTGGTGGACGGCCGAGGCTTGGGCGAGCTGGCCACCCCGACCGGCACCGCGTTGCTGCGCTGTTTCGCCTCGACCTGCGAGCCTGAGCCACCGGCCTTCCCGATCGCGATCGGCGTGGGCGCCGGCGGCCGGGATACACCCGGCCGTCCGAACGTGGTGCGGGTGCTGCTGGCCTGATCGCCCCTTGCCGGGATGGCGGGGCGAGTTCGATCGACGGTCAAGGTTCGACAAACTCAACCCGTGCTCAATGCAGCGGGTACTCCAGCTCCAGCTGATGCCGCAGCGGAATGCCGTCCATGCCGTGCGAAGGGATCCCGGGCTTGAATCGGCGGACCTCGTCCATGGCGTCCCGGTGCAGAGCCACCAAATCCCAGCCCGCCCGCTGGTAGCTGCGCAGCGCGCGGGTGTTGTCGTTGGTGGTCACCAGCCAGACCCGGTGCCAGGATCGATGCCGGGCCAGAGCCACCAGCGCTTCGAGCAGGACACCGCCGGCACCGCTGCCCGGATCGACCGCGTCGACGGTGACCAGCTCGGTGTGCACGCCGTCGGGCCGCTGCCGCGGAATGAAGGTCAACGCTCCGACCCGACAGCCGGCTTCGTCGGTGGCGATCAGCGCCGGCATCGTGGCCGGTCGGATCAGTTCGCCGGAGAGCACGACGGCGCCGTGCCAGCGATCGTCGGTCAGCTCGGTGAGCCAGGGCCTGTCCTCGGCCCGGGCGGTGCGAACTGTGATCCCGTCGCGCGTGGCGAGCGGCGCGGGCACGGTCTCGAGCTCGGCGGCGTAGCGGGCGAGTGCGTCGAGGTCCGGGGTCGGCATGACTTCGACGGTAGCAACCAGGCCTGCGTCCTTGACCGGCGGTGACTACGCTCGGCACGGGAAGGAGCCCGCGATGGAGATCAGCGTCCAGGGTACGCATGAGGAGACGGTCCAGCCGGAGATCGGACGCCTGCACGCGAGCGCGCAGGTCGAGGCGAGTCACAAGGACGAGGTGCTGCGGACCGCGACGTCGGTCGTGCAGCGGCTGCACGCGGAACTCACCCGGCTGCAGGAGGCGGGGAAGGTGAGTCAGATCGTGGTGCGCCCGATCACCACCTCGTCATGGCGTCCGGTGTCGCGGGGCCGGCAGCAGCCGCCGATCTACCGCGCGCACGCCGACGTCCGTGCCGACTTCACCGACTTCGCCTCGCTGGCCGATCTCGCCGCGCACCTGGGTGCATTGGAGGGCCTGGAACTGAACCGGGTCGGGTGGCGACTCACCGACGCCACCCGACGCCAACTGGAGAACACCTGTCTGACCAGGGCGGTCGAGCAAGCGCGCGACCGTGCGCTGGCGATGGCGCGGGCGGCCGGCGAGAGCGCAGTCGCGTTCGTCAAGCTGGCCGATCCGGGCCTACTCGGACAGCGGCCGGTGGTGGAGTCCTTCGGCGGCATGCCCCAGCCTGGGATGATGCGTTCGGCGATGATGACCGACGACCTGGCCGGCATCGAGATCCAGCCCGAAGACCTGACCGTGAACGCTGTTGTCGAGGCCCGCTTCGTCACCGTCGCCGGGTAGCGACGGTACTCACCTCGCACCCGCCACTCACGGCGGCCTCCCGCGCCGGCCGTTGACCATGGGTGACAATGAACCGTGCCCACCTATCGTGACGAGGCGGTCGTGCTGCGCACCCACAAGCTGGGTGAGGCCGACCGGATCATCACCCTGCTGTCCCGCCGGAACGGCAAGATCCGCGCGGTCGCGAAAGGGGTGCGGCGCACCTCGTCCAAATTCGGTGGACGGCTGGAGCCGTTCAGCCATATCGACGCCCAGTTCGCCACCGGACGCACCCTGGACGTGGTCACCCAGGCGGTCACTCTGCACGCCTACACCGAGCCGCTCGGCGGTGACTACACCGCCTACACCACCGGTCAGGTGATCCTGGAGACCGCCGACCGGTTGGTTTCGGAAGAGCGCGAGCCGTCGCTGCAGCAGTTCCTGTTGCTGGTCGGGGCGCTGAACGCACTGACCGCCGGCACCAGCGACGGGCCCCGTCCGGCCACCATGATCATGGACTCCTACCTGCTGCGCGCGGTCGCCGTCGCCGGCTGGGCGCCGAGCCTGTTCGACTGCGCCAAGTGTGGAACGCCCGGCCCGCACGAGGCGTTCAACCCGCAGGCCGGCGGCATGGTCTGCCGGCGCTGCCGTCCGCCGGCCTCGGCGCTGCCGCCAGCCACGGTGCTGCGGTATCTGACCGCCCTGCTGACCGGTGACTGGCCGGCCACCCGCGACGTCGACGAGCGTGCCCAGCGGCAGGCCAGCGGGCTGGTGAGCGCGTTCGCGAACTGGCACCTGGAGCGCGGGCTGCGAGCGCTGAGTCACGTCGACCGCTGAGAAGAGCTGGCCCATCGGTAGCTTGTAGAGACCCCCACCCCGCTGGTCGAGCTTGTCGAGACCCTTGTCGGCACTCCCAGAGTCCAAGGGTTTCGACAAGCTCAACCAGCGGATGGGTGCAGGTCACCTGCCGATAGCCTGGGCCGATGCTGGCGGTGAACAGGTTCCGGGTGATCCCGGAGGACGAGGACGACTTCTTCCGCCGAGCGAGGGCGGCGGTGGACTTCATGGCCACCCGGGAGGGTGCCGAATCGATCGAACTCGTCCGCAACCTCGACGAACCCGACCTGTGGGCGATCGTCGGACGCTGGGCGAACGTCGGCTCCTATCGGCGGGCGTTCAACGGCTACGACGCCAAGGTCGTCCTGGTTCCGCTGCTCAGCGAGGCGATCGACGAGCCCGGTGCCTACGACGTCCCGGACGACGTCGGCTTCAACCTGCCGCGTTCCCGCTAGATGAGTGAGTCCAGGGGGCGTGCGGGCGAGCCGAGTATCGCGCAGCCGTGCGCACCCTGGACTTACTCATCTCGGGCGGGATCGGTCCGGGACGGCGTCCGGTTCGCGGTAGCGTGGTCGCTTGCGTGTCAGCCGGGCATGCATCGACTCACAAGGAGTTTCTCGTGGCCAGTCGCCTCGACAACGTCATCAGCCTGTGCAAGCGCCGGGGCTTCGTCTACCCGTGCGGGGAGATCTACGGCGGTACCCGGGCGGCCTGGGACTACGGTCCCTACGGCGTCGAGCTGAAGGAGAACATCAAGCGGCAGTGGTGGAAGGCCGTCGTGCAGGGCCGCGACGACGTGGTCGGCATCGATTCCTCGATCATCCTGCCCCGGCAGGTGTGGGTGGCCTCCGGGCACGTCGGGGTGTTCTCCGATCCGCTGACCGAATGCCTCAGCTGTCACAAGCGGTTCCGTGCCGACCAGCTGGAAGAGAACTTCGAGCACAAGAAGGGGCGCGCGCCGTCCGGGCTCGAAGAGATCAACTGCCCCGAGTGCGGCACGCTGGGCCGGTTCACCGAGCCGCGTGACTTCAACATGATGCTGAAGACCTACCTCGGCGTGATCGAGGACGAGTCCG
>JBDHZN010000159.1:0-8553 GCA_039811845.1 Micropruina sp.
CGATCAACTCATCGATCGGACGCGCCTTGTCGGCGTCGGTGTCGTACCAGGAGTTGAACACCTGCAGGAAGATCCACTGCGTCCAGCGGTAGAACTCGACGTCGGTGGTGGCGACGCTGCGGCGGTCGTCATGGGCCAGACCCAGGCGGCGCAGCTGGCGCCGCATGTTGGCGATGTTCGCCTCAGTGGTGACCCGCGGGTGCTGACCGGTCTGCACCGCGTACTGCTCGGCGGGCAGGCCGAAGGCGTCGTAGCCCAGGGCGTGCAGCACATTGCGCCCGCGCATCCGCTGGTAGCGCGCCCAGGTGTCGGTGCCGATGTAGCCCAGCGGGTGGCCGACATGCAGGCCGGCGCCGCTGGGGTAGGGGAACATGTCCAGCACGAACAACTTCTCCCGGCCGCCGACCTTCTCCGGCTCGGCCCAGACGCCCGACGGGTTTGGGGCGTGGAAGGTGCCCTCGGCGTCCCAACGGTCCTGCCAGGCGGTTTCGATCCGCCCGGCCAACTCGGCGGTGTAGCGGTACGGAGTCTCGCTCATCTCATCCCTCATTCACTCTGCTCTCGGACATGAAAAAGCCCCTCACGCAGGGAGGGGCGCCGCGGTGACGGGAGGGTCAGCGCGGCGGGCGAAGCAGAAGTCGGCGTGCCACGGGGGCAGTTTACCGCGCCGGGCGCACACTTTGCGACCACCGGCAAGCCGGAGATCGTTTCGGACGACGAGCGGACGCCGTCCGCTCGTGCTGACTCGAAGAGAAGCCGTGTGAGGGGTCAGGCGGCTTCGGCGGGTTTGAGGGTGACGTTGTAGCCGAGCGCCTCCAACTGTCGGATGGCGTGATTCTTGGAGCGTTCCGGGCTTCGTCTGGTGTAGTAGTCGGGCCCGGGTTCGTTGTAGTAGGAGCCGGTGGTCAGCATGCTCCACACGAGCGTGAGTAGGGTGTGTTCGATCGCGACAAGGGCCTTGGCGTTGCCGCGGCTCCTGACCAGCCGTTGGTACTTGACGTGCAGGAACGTGCCGCGGTGTCGGGCGATCGACAAGGCGGCCGCGCCGAGGGCGCCCTTGAGCCACCGGTCCCCGGGGCGGGTCTTGCTCGACTTCTTCCGGCCGGCGGACTCGTGGTGTCCGGGACACACCCCAGCCCACAGCGCCAACTGGCCTGCGGTGGGGAAAGACGCTCATGCTCAGCGCCGGTCTCGGCGATGATCACGTCCGCGGTCGGGATCCCGATCCCGGGAATCGAGCAGATCAACTCGCGGGTCGCACGAAACGGGACCATCGCCTCCTCGATCCGCCGGGTGAGGGTGTCGATCGCTGTCGTGTGCTGGTCGATCAGCTTGCAATGCAGGTCGACCATGAAAGCGTGGTGTTCGGTGAACCGGCCGGTCAGGGCTTGGGTCAATGCCGGGATCTTCACCCGCAACTGCCGCACCGACAGGTCCGCCAGCGCGGCAGCGTCGCGTTGCCCGGCCACCATCGCGGCGAGAATCGCCCGCCCGGACACGCCGGTGATGTCGGTGGCCACCACAGACAGCTTGATCCCGGCATCTTCGAGGACCTTCTCCAAACGTTGGGCCTCCCGGGTCCGCGCGCGGGTGATCGCCGTCCTGGTGCGGGTCAGGTCCCGTAGTTCCCGGATCGGTTCGGGTGGCACGAACGAGGCCCGCAACAACCCATGCGCGGCCAACTGGGCCAGCCAGGCGGCATCGGACACGTCGGTCTTGCGTCCGGGCAGGTTCTTCGCGTCATGAGCGTTGACCAGCATCACCTCGAACGGTCCGTCCTCCAACAGGTAGTAGAACGGCTTCCAATAGTCGCCGTCGCTTCCATCACCACACAGCTCACCTGCGCGGCGATCAGGTGCTCCCGCAGACGCAGGATGTCGCCGGTCATCGACGACCACGTCGTGACCGTCTCTGTAGCGCGGACCTTGCCGGTTGGCACGACCGGCACGCACGCCTTCGCGTCGCGTTTCGACAAGTCCAACCCCGCACAACGCGGGTGCAGTACCTCCATCGCCCGACTCCATTCCAGCCCGCGGGCGTGGACGGCGGGTGGGAGTCAACAGACGAAGGAGTCTGACTCGCGTGCTCGTAGCAACAATCCACGGTTCCCATGGCAGTCCCACACCCCATACTCAGTCTCTGGCTCACCGGCACGAAAGAGCGTTCGGGGTCGACCACCATCCACAAGTACCATTGTCCCCGCGCGGTCGTGACCAGAAGGGAACTCTTCCTGCCCCACGAGGGCCGCAACACGGCCCCGGATACTCAGTCGTAGATCGCGTAGAGGACGGCGACTGGTTTGGCGGCGTTCTTGACCGAAGAGAACTTCACGGTGACGGGGGTGCCGTGCACTTTGCCCGAGTGCTTCGAGGTGCCCCAGACTCCCGTCCACTTCCTGCCGTTGCGAGCGCCGTAGTAGGTGGTGCAGGTTTTGTCGTGGCACCATTTCGCCGTGACCGCCCGGCCTTTCACGGTCACCGTTGCGCGACCGTTGATCGGGCTGTGCTCGTCCCACCGCACCGGAACCTTTGTGTAGGTGCGTTTCTTTCCGTTGCTGTCCCCGGTCTTGAGAATGTCGCGCCAGCTGAGGGTGAGGTTCTTGGGGCCGGCGGCGCAACTGCGTCCATGATCGCCCGCGGCACTCCAGAACCGGACGCCCTTATCACAGCCATTCTTGGTGTACTTCCTGGTGTACGATTGCTTCTTCACCGTGAGCGATTTCGACGAGGTCAATGCGGTCGTGGTGATCGGCGATCGTGGCTCGGCGTGGGCACCGGGCGGTACCGCCTCCGCTGATGGCGCCGGTATCACAAAAAGGCCGGTGGCGATCAGGCCGGCCACCAGGGTGGCATTCCAGCGATTGCGCATCTGATTCTCTCGCTCCCGTCGGGGTTGTCGGGTTGTTCACCCGGAATGAAACAGCGTCATCATCTCAGTGAATCTGCTACCACGAATAGTCGGGGACGCGTGGCGATCGTGTCCACATTCGCAGGTTTCAATGGATTCGGAAGCGGAGGGTGCGGGCCTGCGGCCTCAGCGCATATTCGGGCCAGACGTCCGGACCACATGATCGCGAACCCAGACCGTGCTGCGCGGCGTCCAGATAGAGATAGGTCGCGGACGGCGTCGGCAGTTCGTGCGGATGTGCGGCCGCGTCCAGTTCCTGCGCGGTGTGCGCACTGAGGGTGAAGCCGGGCAGCCGTCCGGCGGCGTCCGGGACGGCATCGATGCGCAGCCGGTCGGACGCGCCGGCCCGCAGGGTGAGAGACCGTAGGTCGCTGCGATGGCCGGTCTCCTGCGGGCGTGCGTACGGCACGGTGAGCTCGCCCAGGGACGCCGAGAAGCGACCGACCAGGGCGGCGCTGCGACTGTCTGGGTACGACTCGTGCGGACCGGTGCCGAACCAGGATGCGCCGTCGACCGAAGTCGGCAGGTCGAAGCGGACGCCGAGCCGCGGCCAGGGCAACTCCCAGCCGGCGCTCGGCAGCAGCTCGATGTGCAGTTCCAGGACGTCGCCGGCCAGCGACCAGCGGACGTCACTGACAACGCTCAGCCGCGAGTGGGCGGCCGCCCAGCGGGTGCGGGTGCGCAGTTCGGCCCGACCGCCGGCCCGGTCGAGCACCCGCGGGGTCAGCCGGTGCAGTCCGGCCTGCCGCCACAGCAGCTCGATCGGCGGCCCCGGACGGGCGGCCCAGGGCGCCGCCCACGGGTCTCCGGCCCCGACGCCGTCGCCACTCTCGCGCCAGCCGGCCGGGTCGTAGCCGCCGCGGCTCGCGATCCGGTCGTTGTCGGTGGGGCCGCGCCACAGTTCCAGCCGTGGTCCGCTGGCTGGCAGGCTGGCCAGCGCGACCAGTTCGCCAGCGTCGAACTCCGCCGGACCGATCCTGCGTGGCAGCATCCTCGCCGCCGTCGTCCGGGAGGAACCCACCCGGACGACGGCGGCGGTGTCGTTGGCCCTGGCGCGGGCGAGTTGCAATTGCGCGGTGACCAGCACGTGGCCGGCACTTGCCCAGGCGGTGTCGTGGGCCAGGACGGCCTCGACGCTCAGCCACAGCTCCCCGCCGCCGGCGCTCACCCGGGGCAATGCGGCCCGGGCCGAGCCGCCGGCCGGGACCACCGGAACCTCCAGCTCGCCGGCCGCGACCGGTGCGCCGTCCAGTTCGGCGCGCCAGGCGAAGCGCACGTCGGAGGAGTCGGTGCTGTGCCGCAGGTTGCGCACTTCGATGTCGTCGCCGAAGGTGATCCGGAACGGTGCCACGACCTGCTTGAACTCGTGCAGCGCGGGGCTGGGAGTGCCGTCGGAGAAGACCAGGCCGTCCATCACGAAGTTGCCGTCGTGGACGACCTCACCGAAGTCCCCGCCGTAGCCGAAGAATTCGACGCCGTCGGCGGTGTGGGTGCGCAGGCCGTGATCGCGCCATTCCCAGACGAAGCCGCCGTGCAGCCGGGGGTAGCGGTCGACGAGCTCCTCGTACTGGTCAAGGGCGCCCGGGCCGTTGCCCATCGCGTGGGCGTATTCGCAAAGCAGGAACGGCCTGGTGCGCAGCCGTGCCGACTCGGCCACCGAGGCGCCCAGCAGCGGCTCCAGCGAGTCCCGACCGATGGCGGCCACCTCGGGCACGGGGGCGTACATCCGCGAGTACACGTCGGTGTAGGCGCCGGCGTGATCGCCCTCGTAGTGCACCGGACGGCCCGGGTCGCGCTCGCGCACCCAGGCGGCCATGGCGGCGAGGTTCCCTCCAGTGCCGCTCTCGTTGCCCAGCGACCACAGCACGATCGACGGGTGGTTCTTGTCCCGCTCGACGGCCCGCTCGATCCGGTCCAGCAGGGCGTCCCGCCACGCGGGGTCATCGCTGGGGTTGCCCACCCAGCCGCCCGGTTCGAACCCGTGCGTCTCCAGGTCGCCCTCCTCGATGACCCAAAAGCCGAGTTCGTCGGCGAGGTCCAGCAGCTTCGGATGCGGCGGATAGTGGCAGGTGCGGATCGCGTTGACGTTGAACCGCTTCATCAACGCCAGGTCCTCCCGGGCCCACGCCTCGTCGAAGACCCGGCCGCGGTCGGGATGGGACTCGTGGCGGTTGACGCCGTGGAAGACCACCCGGGTGCCGTTGACCAGCAGCCGGTCGCCCTCGATCGTGACGCTCCGGAAGCCCAGCCGCAGCGATACCGTCTCGCCGGCCGAACCGACGGTGGCGTCATAGAGCCGGGGGAGTTCGGCCGACCAGGGCCGGACCCGGCCGACCACCAGCGGTGCCACCTCGTCGGGCGTACGCCAGACCGTCTCGACGCCCAGCTCGGGGATTCGCACCGTGACCGGGTAGGCGTCCGGCCCGGCTACGATCTCGGGTGCGATGCTGCCCACTCCGTCGGCGTAGCCGGTGCGCAGCCAGACGTCGTCGAGACACCCGGCCGGCCTGGCCAGCAGCGTCACGTCGCGGAAGATGCCGGGCAGCCACCACTGGTCCTGATCCTCCAGATAGCTGCCCGCCGACCACTGATGCACCCGCACCACCAGCAGGTTGGTGCCCGGCCGGACGGCGTGGGTGACGTCGAACTCCTGTGCCAGCCGGCTGCCCGAGCCGACCCCGATCTCGACTCCGTTGAGCCAGACCCGGTAGCGCGACTCGACACCGTCGAAGCGCAACAGCACCGACCGCGCGCCGGCGAACTCGGCCGGCAGGTCGAACCGGCGCCGATGGTCGCCGGTCGGGTTGTCGTCCGGGACGTGCGGCGGATCGAGTGGGAACGGGAACTGGGTGTTGGTGTAGATCGGACGGCCGTAGCGTCCGGCACCGTGCAACACCCAGTGCGAAGGGACGCTCAGTTCGTCCCAGTCCGAGTCGTCGAAGTCGTCGGCGGCGACATCGTCCGGACCCTCGCCGGGCGGCAACACGCGATGGGCGCCGCCGGGGACGCCGGGCAGCAGCCGGAACTTCCACGGGCCGTTCAGCGACAACTCGGGCGCATCGCTGCGCACCCGGGCGCGGGCGGGGGCCCGGGTACCGGACCCGGGCCCCCGATCGGTCAGGTAGTGCGGGTCTACTTCACCGCTCCTTCCGTGAGGCCGCCGCGCCAGAAGCGCTGCAGCACGATCATGGCAATGGCCAGCGGGATCACCGACAGCAACACGCCGCCGGTGGTCAACTGGTAGAACTCCGGCAGGCGATCGACCTGGCCGAGCCAGTTGTTCAGGCCGAGCGTGATCGGATACAGGTTGGTGTCGGCCAGCATCACCAGTGGGAGGAAGTAGTTGTTCCAGATGCCGATCAACTGGAACAGGAACACGGTCACCAGTGCCGGGGTCAGGATGTTCAGCCCGACGGTGTGGAAGATCCGCAGCTCGCCGGCGCCGTCCAGCCGGGCCGCTTCCAGCAAGGCGTCGTCGACGGTGGCGTCGGCGTAGATCCGGCACAGGAACAGCCCGAACGGCGAGACCAGCGACGGGATCAGCACGCTCCAGTAGGTGTTGGCCAGGCCCATTTGGCTGAACATCAGGAACAGCGGCAGTGCGGTGGCCGTGCCCGGGACCAGGACGCCGCCCAGAATGATCGCGAAAATCGCATTGTTGCCCCGGAACTTGTACTTGGCCAGCGCGTACCCGCCGGCTGCGGCGAGATAGGTGGCCAGCAAGGCACCCACTCCCGCATACAGGACCGAGTTCAGGAACCAGCGCACGAAGATGCCGTTGTCGTAGGTGACCACCTGGGTCACGTTGTCCCAGAGGGCGAAGTTCGGCGCGAACCAGAAGCCGAAGGTGGTGAACAGGTCCTCGCTGGTCTTGGAGGCCGCGACCAGCACCCAGTACACGGGTACCAGGAAGTAGAGCGCGACCAGCGTGAGGATGCCGGTGACCAGGACGGTCATCCCGGCCGAGCGCCCGGCGGAACGGTTGGCGTGATCGCCGGCCTTGGCGGGCTTGGCCTTGACGGTGGAACTTGCGGTGGTGGCAGTCATCAGCCCTCCCGGTTGGTGAGGCGGAGGAACGCGAACGACAGAACGAACGCGACCACCGCGATGAGAACCGCCTGGGCCGCGGCGACATTGTAGTCGTTGTAGGCGAACGCCGTGGTGAAGGCGGAGAGGTTGGGGGTGTACTGGCTGTCGATGGCCGGTGCCGACTTCATCAGTACCTGCGGCTCGGCGAACAACTGCAGGGTGCCGATGATCGAGAACACGGTGGTCAGCATCAGGGCCGGAGCGATCAGCGGGATCTGGATCCGCCAGGCGATCTGCAACGGTGTGGCGCCGTCCACCCGGGCCGCCTCGTAGAGCTCGTTCGGGATCGCCTTGAGCTGGGCCACAATGATCAGCATGTTGTAGCCCGCGTAGCTCCAGGTGACGATGTTGGCGATCGACCAGAGCACGCTGTCGGCACCGAGGAAGTCCGCCTGGATTCCCATCCAGCCCGCCACGTCGATGATCGGGCTGAGCCCAGGCACGTACAGGAAGGACCACAGGATGGTCGCGATCACGCCCGGAACGCCGTACGGCATGAAGTAGGCCGACCGGAACAGCGCCGGCCACCTCGCGGAGGCCGACTCCAGCAGCAGGGCCAGGATGGTGGCGGCGACGATCATCACCGGCACCTGCACGATGCCGAACAGCAGCATGCGTCCGATGGAGGCGATGAAGTTGGCGTCGCCGAGCGCCTGGGCGTAGTTCGCGAAACCGGCGAAACCGCTGGTCACGCCCTGCTCGCCGAAGAGGCCGGCGCGGGTCACCTTGGTGAAGCTGGAGCCGACCGCGGTGAGGATCGGCAGGATGAAGGTGAGCAGGAAGAGCACCAGGAACGGGGCCAGCAAGAGCCAGGGCGCTCGGGCCGCCGCCGCCTTCGGGCCGCGGCGCCGTGGTGTCGTGGGGGCGGTCATGACTGCTCCTTCCGGATGGTCAGGCCCTTGCTCTGGAAGGCCTGCAGGATCAGCTTCTCGGCATCGGCGACGGCGTCGACGAGGCTGCCGCCGGATGCCTTGCGCCGGAAGCCGTCGGCGAGGATGTTGAACGACTGCTGGGTGATCGGCCACCAGGACCAGTCGGCGTTCTGCTGCGCCGCGGCCGGGACGAAGATCTCTTCGTTGTAGTTCTGGCCGCTGAAGAACTCCGACGGCTTCATGCGTTGGGCGCCGATGTAGCCGGCGGCGGCCGACCAGCCGATGCCGCTGTTCTCGATCAGCCCGTCGACCCCAGCCTGGGAACTGTTCAGCCACACCGCGAACTGCAGGGCCTCGTGCGGGTGCCGGCTGCTGGACAGGACCGCCGTGGTGGAACCGCCCCAATAGCTGGAGCCGAAGCCCGACTCCCAGACGGGCATCGGGGCGACCCGCCACTTGCCCGAACCGCCGGCGATGCCCTCGATCAGCGCGTCGGCCCAACTGGCACCGGTCAGTGCCGCGAGCCCGCCCTTGGAGCAGGCGGCGAACCAGGCCGGCGAGAAGGGGGCGAACTCGGTGGTCACCACCCCGGAGTCGATGGCCTTGTCGAAGAACCGGGCCACCTTCATCGTGGCGTCGTCGGTCATGTTGATCACCCACCCGTCGCTGCCGGGCTTGAGCCACT
>JBDHZN010000160.1:0-8541 GCA_039811845.1 Micropruina sp.
GTGGTCAGGTCGACCGCGGCCGCACCCAGCTGCCGCTGCTTCAGGCCCGGAATCTGCGGCGGCTGCCACGAGCCGTAGTACGGGTTGTAGGCGTAGTCGAGCAGCCAGCCCGCCTTGAAGCCGCGGTAGACCGTCCGCTCACCCGAGGGGCCGATGTTGTAGAAGGTGATCAGCTTGTCCTTGCCGAGCCGATGCCGCAGCGCCTTGATGAAATAGACGAACGAGTAATCGTTGGGCTGGCCGGTGCCGTTGACGCCGTACTCCGACCATTCGTCGTCCAGGTCGATGCCGTCCAGGCGGTACTTCTTCACCGCGGCGGCAAGCTCGGCGGCGAAGGCGTCCGCGGCCTTGTACGTGGGGAAGTTGGCGAAGCCGGCACCCTGATGGTTGCCCAGAATCGACAGCAGCACCTTGGTGCCCTTGGCCTGCACCGGCCGGATCTGCGTCTTGGCGTTCTCCAGGGTCTCGGTGACCCGCTCATTCAGATGCAGGTACGCCTTCTTCTCGTCGGTGTCGTAGTTGATGTTGGCCGCGAAGATCATCGCCATGTCGAACGCCGGACGCTTGCTGTTCTTCAGCGAATAATCGGCGACGTTGCGGAAGTCGTAGTTGTTGACCTCGACGTACACCACCGTCTTCGGGTCGGCGTGGCGATGGCCGTGGTGGCCGCCGCGATGATGACCGCCGCCTCCCGCGGCGGCTGGCTGGGCGGCGAGGCCGGCGACCATCAACGCGCCGGCCGCGGTGACGGCGGCGGCCCTGGTGAGCGTGCGGGTGAGCCGTCCGATGCGGCTTGGATAGGACATGAGTGACCCTCTCCGTTGGGGGATACGAGTTGGCCGACCGAAATGGGGGTGCGGTCCCGAGCACTATAACGATTGAGTGGTCGGAGCGGAAGAGGTCCGAGGTAGCGGCAAACTCGACCAGCGGGGCAGGATCCCGACCAACTCGGCCGGCGATGAGCCTAGAACCAGCGCGGCACCCGGGCCCGGTACGCCTCGTAGTCCGCACCGAACAGCCGGGTCAGGGCGTGCTCCTCGGCGGTGATCTGCGATTGCAGGGTGAGCACCAGCCCGGGCAGCGCGACCAAGGTGCGCAGCCGCCGTCCCTGCCAGATCGCGTGGGCGAGCAGGACGAGCAGGATCGCGCAGTACATCGGGTTGCGGGTGTAGGCATAGAGGCCGTCGGTGACCAGCGTCGTCGCATCGTCGGGGTGGTGCGGCTTCATGGTGGTGCCCACCCGGCCGAAGCGGCGCAGCGCCGCGACGCTGAGAGTCAGCGCCGCCGCTCCGACCGTGGCGGCGAGGAAAGTCTGACCGGGGAACCGGCGGCGTCCACCGGCCTGGGCGGTCAATCCGGCTTGAGCGCCCAGCCACAACAACTCCCACACCGGCGGAATGATCCGCGGGACGGGCGGCCCGTCATCTGCGCTGTCCATCGCCGCCTCCTCCGAGTTGACCTCCGAATGGCCCTAGCATCCGCCTCGCGGTGAGCCCCGGCAAGACCTCGGGGCGGTCGTAGGCTCGGGGCATGGATCCCTCCGCGATGCGGGTCAGCTATCAGCGCGACAGCCTGGACGAGGCCCGCGCCGCCGACCAACCGCTGGCACAGTTCACCGCCTGGTTCGACGAGGCGGTCACTGCCGGAGTCACCGAACCCAATGCGATGACGCTGGCCACGGTCGGGCCCGAGGGGCGTCCGTCCACCCGGATCGTGCTGATGAAGGGCTTCGACGCCCATGGCGTGGTGTTCTACACCAACTACCGCTCACGCAAGGCGCGCGAGTTGGAGGCGCACCCGTTCGTCGCGCTGCAGTTCCACTGGGTCGAGTTGGAACGGGTGGTGCGGATCGAGGGCCGGGTCGAACGCACCTCAGCGGAGGAATCGGACGCCTACTTCGCCAGCCGTCCGGTCGGCTCTCGGATCGGTGCCTGGGCCTCACCGCAGAGCGACGTGATCGCGAACCGAGAGGTACTGGTGAGCAACGCCGACGCGGCGTCCGCCCGCTACGGGGGGAATCCGCCGCGACCCGAGTACTGGGGTGGATACCGGGTGGTTCCCGAGGCCTGGGAGTTCTGGCAGGGCCGGACGTCGCGACTCCACGACCGGCTGCGCTACCGACTGGACCCGAACGGCGACTGGGTCAGGGAGCGCTTGGCTCCCTGACCCAGGGCATGTGTTCAGGGCCTCGACAAGCTCGACCAACGAAGGGTCTCGACAGGCTCGACCGGCGGCTTATCAGGGAACGACGATCACCGGCACCGGGGAGTTCCGGACGATCTTCGCGCCACCGGAGCCGAGGAACACGTTGGCCAGCTTGTGGGTGCGGGAGGACCCGACCACCAGCACGTCACCCTCGGTCCAGTCGACGCCGGCCAGGGCATCGGCCCAGGTGGTGCCGCGGGCCAGATCAACGCTCGCGTTGACCCCGTCATGCTTGTACAGGTGCTCCAGCGCCTCGACCTGGGCGCCCTTGACCTGCTCGACCAGCTTGGCGAAGACCAGATCCTCGTCATTGCGGACGGCGGAGGTGACCATCGTCCGATGCTTCAGTGCGACCGTCAGCAGTCGCAGCTCGGCACCGACGCGTTTGCAGATGTCGGCGACGTCGTCGAGCAGCTTCCAGGTGACGTCGTCATCGCGGAAGGCCAGGGTGACCCGGGTGATCTTCGCTCCCGGAGCCGGGCTGTAGCCACGCGGGGCCAGTGCGACCGGCACCGTCGAGGAGTGCAGCAGCCGGTCGGTCTTCGAGCTGACCGCGATCCGGCCGTCGGCACCGTCGGTGCCGGAGCCGACCACGATCAAGGTCGCGCCGAGCTCTTCGGCCTGCTCCATGATGGCTGCGGGAACCGACCGGCCCGTCACCCAGGTCGCCTCGGCGGTGATGCCCGGCTCATCGGCCAGCAGCCTCAGCGCTTCCTTGGCGCTCGCCTCACCCTCCTCGGCGGCCCAAGTCTCGAACTCGCCGTCCGTGGCGCTGCCCGCTGAGGTCTCCCAGCCGCGCGGCACCACGGTGAGCGCATGGACCGTGTCCGCCTCCGACCGGGCGAACTGACAGGCCAGGGCAAGCGCGCCCGAGTCGTCGGTCGGTGGTCGGTAGCTGACCAGGTATGTCATTCGTCGTCCTTACCCTTTGGCTCGGCAATCTCTTCCAGGGACTTGTAGGTGTTCAGGGTCGCGTGGCGGCGTCCGTAGAACCAGTAGTACGCGAACACGATTATCATCCAGCCGCCGAAGATCGCCCAGGTGATCGGGGCCAGCCCGGACAAGACGTACACGCAGGCGACGACGGTCAGGATCGGGATCACCGGGTAGAGCGGCACCTTGAACGGGCGCTCCAGGTCGGGGTGGGTGCGGCGCAGCACCATGATCGAGATGGCAACCACGGTGAACGCCATCAGGGTGCCGATGGAGACCGTGTCCCACAGGTAGTCGGCGGGCACGAAACCGGACACGATCGCGACCAGGATCGAAACGAAGACCGTGTTGTAGGTCGGGGTCATCGTCTTCTGGTTGACCTCGAGGAACCTCTTCGGGATGAGACCGTCGCGGCCGACCGCGAACAGGATTCGGGTCTGGCCGTACAGGGTGACCAGGGTGACCGAGAAGATCGAGATGACCGCGCCGGCGGCCAGCACCGTCGACCAGATCTGATTGCCGGTGACGTCGGCCAGGATCTTCGCCAGGCCGGCTTCGCCTGCTGCCTCGGTGGAGAAGAAGTCGACCGGCTTGGCGGCGATACCGGCTACAGCGACCATGATGTAGATGGCGGTGACGATGAGCAGCGCGCCGATGATGGCCCGAGGCAGTGCTTTCTGCGGGTTCTTCACCTCTTCACCGGCGGTCGCGACCGCGTCCAATCCGATGAAACTGAAGAAGATCGTGCCGGCCGCGGCACTGATCCCGGCGGCTTGGGCGAAGAAGTTGTTGAAGTGGTCGGCGTTGAAGGCGCTTATGCCGATCACGGTGAACAGCACCAGCACGCCGAGCTTGATCAGCACCATGATCGCGTTGACGGTGGCCGACTCGGACGCGCCGCGCAGCAGCAGCAGCATGCACAGCAGGATCAGGACCATGGCGGGCAGGTTGACGATGCCGCCGGTCGCCGCGCCGTCGATGCCGGGGACGAACGAGATGGACAACGCTCGGGGCAGGGTGAAGCCGAACAGGGCGTGCAGCAACTCGTTGAAGTAGCCGCTCCAACCGACCGCGACGGCGGAGACCGCGACGCCGTACTCCAGCAGCACACAGCCGGCGATCAGCACCGCGGCACCCTCGCCGAGGGCATGGTAGGTGTAGGAGTAGGTGGATCCGCTGACCGGAATCGCGGACGCCATTTCGGCGTAACACAACGCCGACAGGCCTGCGGCCGCAGCCGCGATGACGAACGAGATGATGACGGCGGCGCCAGCCTTCGGGATGGCCTCGCTGAGCACGAAGAAAATGCCGGTACCGACGGTGGCACCGACGCCGAACATCATGAGCTGGAAGGTGCCCATGTTGCGGGCGAGCTCCTCGCCCTTGTGGTGCATGTGTTGAAAAACGATCGGCTTCCGGCGCCGAAGTTGCTCGCCTATGGGCACACTCATCTTGTCTCCCGAAATAAATTTTGTCCGACAGGGACGTGGGGACAAGCTAGCGGCTGTCACCCCGGCTGGGAACCACTTGGGCGAGTTTCTCTCATCACCACGGTGTTACGATTTCTCGTCTTCCTGTGGTTCTACGGCCAAAATGATGGTGAATTCAGGTGTTTGCAGGCTCAACCATCGGTGGAGCGTGTGAGCGGCGGTGACGGCTAGTCGCGGCTGTAGACCAGCAGGCTGTACGGCGCGATGGCCAGCGCGGCGTGGGCCGGCATGCCGTCGTAGTCGCCGGCGACCGCCTCGAGATCGAAGGAATCGAAGTCGCCGAAATCGTCGGAGTAGATCGTCGCGTCGCTGTTGAACCGCAGGCGCCACAGTCCCGGCGACGGCATGCCGATGGTGTAGTTCCCCCGTGGCTGGGAGTCGAGATTGACCACCACGACCACGTCGTCGTTCCAGCCGTGCTCCCACCAGCGCTGGAACGCGATCATGTTGTTGTCGTCGTGGGCGTGGATGATCCGCAGCCCCGACCCCATCAGGCCCTTGGTGGTGCCGGCCAGGTTCCGCCGCAGCGCGATCAGGTCGCGGTACATCCGGACGATGCCGTGATATTCGGTGTCGAGGCTCCAGTCCAGGCCGACGTCGTCGCGGAACCAGCCGCCCTGCAGGAACTCCTGGCCTTGGAAGATCATCGGAATGCCCGGTGCGGTGAACACCAGCCCGGCGCCCAGCGTCGATCGCTTCTGCGCCCAGTAGCCCTCCGGATCGGCGGGATCGATCTCCTGCGGAACCCGGGCCCGGCCGTTGGCCACCTCGTCGTGCGACTCGGTGTAGATCACCCGCGCGTAGGTGTCGCCGTAGTTGTTGGCGATGGCGTCGGTCACCGCCGGAACCGACCGGTAGGCGTCGTCGGCGACGATGATCGCGGCCCGCACCGGATGCACGAAATCGGCCTCCCACTGGGCGTGATAGGCCGCGCCGCCGGGTCCGGTGCTGGTTACCGCGGGATCGCGGTGCAGGTCTTCGGCGATGGTGATGGTGTCGGGGAACTCCTGCCGGACGGCGCGGTTGATCCAGCTCTGCAGGCTCCAGCCGTCGGGCAGGTCGAAGTCGGCATCGGCGTCTACCGAACGCATATAGGGGGTCATGTCGAACCGCAGGCCGTCGACGTGGTAGTCGCGCAACCACATGAACGCGTTGTCGCGGATGAACTGACGCACCTCGCCCCGGCCGTAGTCGGGACGGGTGTCGCCCCAGGGGGTGTTGGAGCGCCAGTCGTTGTAGAAGTAGATGCCGCCCTTGCCGTTCTCGGACCAGCCGTCGAACTGCCACAGGTCGAGGTCGGACGGCCCGAAGTGGTTGTAGACGACGTCCATGATCACCGCGAGACCGGCCTTGTGTGCCTCGCGGATCAGGGTCTTCAAGGCGTCCGGCCCGCCGTAGGAGCTTTCCACGGCGAAGATGTGCGCCGGGTTGTAGCCCCAGGAGAAGTCGCCGGCGAACTCCGCCGACGGCATCAACTGCAGAGCGCTGACCCCCAGCCGCCGGAAGTGGTCGAGGTTGGCCCGGACCTCGTCGAATTTGCCGACCTGCCCGGGTTCCGCGGGGGCGAACGAGCCGACGTGCAACTCGTAGATCACCAGGTCGTTGTGCGGCGGGCAGACGAACGCGTCGCCCTGCCAGTCGAATGCGGCGTGGTCGTAGACCACCCCGTTGCCGACCGAGTTGGTGACCTGGAACGCGTAGGGGTCGATCCGGTCCAGCTCGTGGTCGGCGTTGACGATCCGGTACTTGAAGTTGGTGCCCACACGGACGCCCGGCACGAAGGTGTACCAGTAGCCGTTGCCCTCCGCGACCAGCGGGTCGGCGGCGTCCGACCAATCGTTGAAGTCGCCGAGCACGGCGACGGAATCGGCATGCGGCGCCCACACCCGGAAGCCGACCCCGTCGGCGGTGACGATCGCACCCATCCCGGCCAACGGCTCAGACGGTGGAGTGCTGCTGGCGGGTGCGGAGGCGTCCATGGCAGACAACGTACCGGTGAGGGCTGACAGTCTCGGCGGGGCCGCAGGGGCGCCTGGTGCGCCGCCACCTATCTTTGGAGGCATGGCCTTTCTGTTGCGCGCGTTGAGTGTGGCCGGCGCCGCCCTGGTACTGACCGCCTGCGCCACCACCCCGCCGCCCGCCGTGACCGTCGCACCGTCGGCCGGCCCGGCCAGCACCGACGCCGCGACACCCACCCCGTCCGGCTCAGCCTCGCCGGTGCCCAGCACCGACGCGTCGGTTCCCGCCGACTCGGTGGTGCTCGGGCCGAAGGGCGTCTCCGGCGCCGACTTCGGTGCCGCCGAGGCACAGGTGGCGGCGCTGCTCACCGACAAGGCGGGCAAGGCCGACGAGTCCTACACCGGGCCGGTGTGCGAGCTCGACGACGCCACCCCCTACGGTCGGCAGCTGCAGTACGGCCAGACCGTGTTCCTGTTCCAGAGCAAGGCCAAGGGCAGCAAAGCCTCGCCGCGCACCTTCACCGGGTGGTCCAGCGATCTGGATGCCCCGCTGAACAAATCGCTGAAGCTCGCCGACGGCTACCCGGCCAACCCGAGCTTCGCCGCGCTGAAGACCGCCTTCCCGGCCGGGAAGCAGAGCACCATCCACCTCGGCGACTCCGCGGTGCACGTGTTCCAGACGCCCGAGGGCATTTGGTACCGCGGCGGCAACAAGAAGGCCCCGGACGCCGTGGGCGCCGGCCCGATGGGCACCTGCGAATAGTGGCGGGGCAATTGCTGGCGGGGCGCTACCGCCTGGAGAACGAGATCGGTGCCGGGGGCATGGGACGGGTGTGGCGCGCGCGCGACGTCCGGCTCGACCGTGAGGTGGCGGTCAAGACCGTCGACCTGGCGCGGGTCAGCGACCCCTCCATCGCCAGCCGCTTCCAGCGCGAGATCGTGCTCACCGCCAAGCTGACCAGCCCGCACACCGTCACCGTGTTCGACGGCGGCGTCGACGGTGGCACCGCCTACCTGGTGATGGAACTGCTGCACGGCGAATCACTGGCCGACACCATCGCCCGCAGCGGGCCGCTGAGCCTGGCCCAGACCCTGGACGTGGCCCGGCAGGTCACCCTCGGACTGTCCGCCGCGCACGCGATCGGCCTGGTGCATCGCGACATCAAGCCGGCCAACGTGATGCGCAGCGGTGGACGGGTGAAACTGCTCGACTTCGGCATCGCCCAGCTCACCGGACAGGCCGACCCGCACCTGACCGCACCGTCGATGACCATCGGCACTGCGGCCTACATGTCGCCCGAGCAGGCCTCGGGTCGTCCGGTCGATGCCTCCACCGACCTGTATGCGCTGGGCTGCCTGATCATGACGATGATGACCGGACGCCCGCCGTTCGACGGCGACCAGGCCGTCATGGTGGCGTCCAGCCAGATCAACGAGGTGCCGCCCCGGCTGCTGGGCCGCCGTCCCGACGCACCGCAAGCCCTGGACGCCCTGGTCGGCC
Organism: Micropruina sp.; assembly: GCA_039811845.1. Classification (GTDB taxonomy): domain Bacteria; phylum Actinomycetota; class Actinomycetes; order Propionibacteriales; family Propionibacteriaceae; genus Micropruina. Next base: position 8,088 of record JBDHZN010000160.1, read on the forward strand.
GGCTGCTGGCCAAGAACCCGGCCGAGCGACCCGACACCGAGGCGGTATTGCGGGCACTGGACCAGATCGCCGCCGACCCCAACGCCCGGACGGCGCCGCTGCCGATGCCGCCGGTGGCGCCCCCGACGACCGCATCGGTGCCGCGACCGGTCGCGGCACCCCCGGGAGCGCCGGCGCAGGCAACCCGTCCGTACACCCAGGTGAACGCGCGGTCGCCGGCCGCCGCCCGCGCCATCGAGGCACTCCAACCCTCCGGCTCGTGGTGGATCGCCGGCGTGCTGGTCGGCCTGATGGCGGCGATCCTGGCCGGCAGCATCGCGGCGAACCTGACCGGACTGGCCACCGCGCAGTTGTTCAGCGGCCAGCCGAGCCGGTCGACGCCGGCGAAGCCTTCGTCCAGCCCGCCGAAGCGCACCAGCCCGACCGCCAAGACGACGCCCAGCTCACCCGACCC
>JBDHZN010000161.1:0-8508 GCA_039811845.1 Micropruina sp.
GCACCAGCGGATTGCGGGTGCGCGAGGTGATGGAGGCCGTCGCGCGCTCGGTCGGCATCCAACAGCTCGACGCCCAGGTCACCTTCACCCAGATCGTGCTCACCGTCGGACGCCGCGGCCTATTCCGCACCCATGTCGGCGAGACCCGTCCGGGCGTCAACGCCGACCGGATCGCCCGGCTGCATCAACTCAGCCATGAACTGCCGGCCCACGAGTCGGCCGAGCAGATCGACCAGCGGCTCGACCGGATCGAGCAACACGCGTTCTGTTACCCGTCCTGGCTACTGGTGATGCTTGTCGCCGTGGCTTGCGCATCTGTCGCGATCCTGGCCAACGGTGGTTGGCGGGAGGTGCTCGCGGTGCTGCCCGCCTCGGCGATCGCCTACGGACTGCATCGCCTGCTCACCCGGCTGCAGTTCAACCAGCTGGCCGTCGTGCTCACCTCGGCTGCACTCGCGTCCGCGCTCTATGTCGGCTTCGCCCAGCTCCTCACGCTGGCGGTCGGTGCGCCCAGTGACCGTTTCGCCGCCGGCTTCGTCTGTGCCTCGATCTTCCTGATTCCCGGCTTCCCGCTGGTCACCGCCGGCCTCGACCTGACCCGGCTCGACCTCGACACCGGCGTCCCACGCATGACCTACGCCGCCATGGTGGTGCTGGCCATCGCCATCGGGGTGTGGCTGGTGGCGTCCGTGACCGGCGTCTCCCCCGACCCGGTCGGGCCGCTGAACGGGCCGCCGGTGCTGGTCTGGTTGGCGATCGTGGCCGCCAGCTTCCTGGCGGTGTTCGGCTGGGCGACGATGTTCAACGCCCCGCTGTGGACGGCGGTGGCGTCCGGGGTGGTCGCGATCTTCGGCAATCTGGTCCGCCAACTGCTGCTCGACAACGGGATCAAGCCACATGTCGCCATCTTCGCCGCCTGCGTGGTCATGGGTCTCGGCTGTGCGCTGGCCGCCCGCTGGTTCTCGATGACGAAGATCATCATGACCGTACCGACCCTGCTGGTGGTGATTCCCGGCTCGTCCGCACTGCGCACCTTGATCTATTTCGACCGGACCGACATCAACGCCGCCATCGATTCCGGTGTCTCCACCGCGCTGGTCGTGGTGGCCATGGTCGCCGGGCTGTCCGGTGCCCGGATGCTCACCGATCCCGAATGGACCTTCACCCGTTCACACCAGTGACTGACCGAGCGCCAGCCAGGCCAGTACCTCCAGGTCGTCAGGCTGCGTGAAGTCGGACGCCGCGACTCCGGCCAGCAGTCGGCGCGAGTTCTTGATCGTGCATACCGCCGCCGTCGGCGCCATCGGCCATTCCTCCGGGCACAGCTGCAGCAGCCCGACCAGCTGCGCCTGCCGGACGGCGTCCAACCCGACCGGCTCACCCGGCAGGTCACCGCCGAGGGCGTTGATCAGCCCGGCGAGCGCACCGCCCGACACCTCCCGGCTGCGTAGGTGCAGCACGTTCAGTTCCAGCGCCACCCATTCCGAGCCGCTCGGACGCGACAACAACGCCAGCGCTTCATCGCCGGCGTCCTCACCCAACGCGAGCGTGGCAAGCCAGGCGGCCATCACCACCCGGCCGTAACCCAGCTGCGGATGCACCAGCCCCAGCCGGCGCAAGGCGGCCCGCACCATCCGGGCATTGCCGGAGCGCTGGCCCCGCACGATCCCGGTGGCGATCGAGAGCAGATCGGGCTCCTGGCTCCAGTCACGATCGTCGAGCAGCCGCTCGGCGGCGGACGGCTCGCTGATCAGCGCCCGTCCCAGCGCCTCGGCGACCACGAACCCGCCGGCCGGCGTCACCGGAGCTTTGCTGCGCAGCACGCGGGAGGCGCCCGCAGCCAGCAAAGTGTCGAACTGTGGGGCGAACGAGAGGGTCAGCGAGGTGAGCCCGCGTGGCGAATGCACCCTCACCCCGACCCGTCCCGCGTCGGCGATCACCTGGACGGCATCGCCCTCGGCGCGAGTTGTCACCGGCGGTGCCACAACCAGGGCCTGATCGGGTTCGCGGAACTCCCACGGCTGCCCCGCGTTCAGCTCCAGCGGAGCCAGCCACGGTGGCAGCCGGGCACCGAGTGCGTCCATCGAGGGGTACAGGTCCGCGCGCAAGGTGCCGACCCAGCGGCGTCCGGGAGTGAGGGTGAGATCGGACGGCGCCAGCGCGAACGCGCCGGCGGCGTCCTCCAACCAACCCTGGGTGAGCCGCAGGCCGATGACTGGTGCGGCGCGTCCGGACGGCGCGATCGCGATCAGGCCCTCGGCGCCAGCCGGCCAGGCCCACGCCACGCAGCCTGGCCCGGGGCGCACCGACAACCGTGGCGGCGTCCCGAGTTCGCTCGGTGGAACGAAAGAACCGTCCCCGCGTACCGCTTCGGGGTCGGGCGGTGGACCACAAGAACCGTCCCCCGGTGACGGACTGCCGCCGGCGCGCAGCGCCCACCGGATCGTCCAGGCGTCACCCACAGCGTGCCTCACCGCGCAGGTTGCCTCGCCGAGGGTGAAGCCGTGTTCCACCTCGTCGGCATCGTCGGTGAACCGGCCGGTGGGCTGCAGACCGTCGAGCTCGAAGTCGGCCCAGACGTCCTCGTCGTGCAACAACGCGAACCCGGTGCCGTCGTCCCGGACCCGGATCGCGAACGCACCCCAGCGCATCAGCCCGGCCCGGTCAGCGCCGCCGCTGGCAGCGCGGGCACCAGTAGAGGTTGCGGCCCTCAAGCACCTGGGTGCGCACCGGGGTGCCGCAAACCAGGCAGGGCAGGCCGGCGCGGCGGTACACATACACCTCGCCACCGTGCCGGTCGACGCGTGGGTCTCGGCCCATCGCCTCGGGCATGTGTTCGTCGCGCACCGTGTCGATCCGGCCGTCCCGAACGCCGAGCCGCAGCAGCACCACCAGGTCGGCCCACACCGCGTTCCAGGTGCGGCGCGAGATCGTCTTGCCCTCTTTGAACGGGTTGATCCGGTGCCGGAACAGCACCTCGGCGCGGTAGATGTTGCCGACGCCCGCGGTCACCGCCTGGTCCATCAGCAGCGAGGCGATGCTTCGTCCGGACCGGGAGATCTTCGCCCACGCCTTCTCACCGGTGCATTCCGGACGGAGCGGGTCATCCCCGGCTTTCGCCATCACCTCGTCGCGAGCCTCATCGGTGATCAACCGGCACCATTGCGGGCCACGCAACTCGGCGCGATGGACGTCCCTGGCGATCAGCAGCCGCAGGGTGTCCGGCCCGGCGGGTGAGGTGGGCGGGCCGTCCAGCAGCCACAGCTTGCCGATCAGGCCGAGATGGATGTGCACCACCCGATCGGGTCCGAAGTCGATGAACAAGTGCTTGCCGTACGCCTCGGCGCCGTTCAGCACGTCACCGTCGAGCAGTGCGGCCTCGTCGGCGAACCGGCCCTGCGGGCTGCTCACCCGCACTGTCTGGCCGCCGAAGCGTTCGGTCAGGCCGTTGGCAAGCCGATGGATCACGTGCCCCTCGGGCATGGCTACTCCCCCGCTCGGACGCCGTCAGCGGGCGTGCTGGGCTTCGTACTCATCAAGCATGGCGAGCCGTCTGGCGTGCCGCGGGTCTCCGGAGAACGGTGTCTCCAGGAACACGGTCACCATCTCCAAGGCGTCGCTCAGCGACTGCATCCGTCCGCCCAGGGCAACGATCCGAGCGTCGTTGTGTTCCCGGGCCAGCCGGGCGGTGGTGGTGTTGTAGGCCAGTCCGGCTCGCACGCCCTTGACCTTATTGGCCGCGATCTGTTCGCCGTTGCCCGAGCCGCCCAGCACGATGCCTCGGCTGTCCGGCTCGGCCGCGACCGCTTCGGCGCACGGCAGAATGTACGCCGGATAGTCGTCGGTGGCGTCGTAGGAATGCGCACCATGGTCGACCACCTCGTAGCCGGCGCCGGTCAGTTCCTTGGCCAGGAACTCCTTCAGGTCGTAGGCCGCATGGTCGGCCGCGATATGAACGCGCATGCCGTCAACATAGCCGAACTGCCTAGTGGCGTGGTGTTGGTCGAGCTTGTCGAGACCCCGTTTCGACAAGCTCAACCAACGGGCGACGTGGAGCCTCAGTCGAAGATCGGGCCGACGGTCCGGGTGCGCTTGGCTTCGAAGAAGCCCGGGTAGGCGGTCAGCTTGGCGAAGCCGTCGAACAGGTCACCGGCCTCCTCGCCCTTGGGTGCCGGTGAGATCACCGGACCGAACAGCGCCATGCCGTTCATGTGAATGACCGGGGTACCGACCTCGTCGCCCACCGGGTCCATGCCCTCGTGATGGGAACGCTTCAGTTCGTCGTCGGCCGCATCGGTGTGACCGGCCTTGAGCAGCGACGCCGGCAGGCCGACCTCGGCCAGTGCCTCGGCAACGGTGTCGTCGGCGAGGTCCCGGCCGCCGGGATGCAGCCGAGTGCCGATGGCGGTGTAGTAGTCCCGCAGCTTCTCGGGATGATCGCGCTGCACGGCCAGCGCCACCCGCGCCGGCGGCAGGGCCTGATCCATCATTGCCCGGTAGTCCTCGGGGAGGTCGCGGCCCTCGTTGAGGACCGACAGGCTCATCACGTGGAAGTACACCTCCACGTCACGCACCTTCTCGACCTCAAGCAGCCAGCGGGAGGTCATCCACGCCCAAGGGCAGGCCGAGTCGAACCACATGTCCACACGTTGCGTCATGGGCCCACGGTAGTGCGGTGCATCAGTCCGCCCGCCTCCGGTTCACAGGCTGGCTTCAGCAACGCATGCGGCTACTCTCAGATCGTCTGAAATCGACCCCAGAGTCGCCTGTGTGGCAAGCGCTCTCAAGGCGTAGAAAGCCGACCTCAGCTCCCCGGAGCACCCACTGTGGGGTCGATTTCAGACGATCTACACGAAAAGACCGTGGTGGCTGTCACAAAACGGGTCTCGAAAACTGCCTTCTAGGGTGTGAAGGTCATTTCTGAACTGCTGCAGGCCGAAGGCGGCATCCTGTCCCGACGGTCTCACCGCTCCATCCAGCACCACCTCGACTATCAGGTCCGCACCGGCCGGCTGCACGCATTGCTGCCCGGCGTCTACGCGCCACCTGATCCTTCCTGGGAGGCGCGCATCCTCGCCGCTGCCGAGTTTCGCCCAGACTGCGTGCTCACGGGTGCGGCCGCGGCCCGCCTGCTCTGGTGGCCCGAGTGTCCCCTTGATTCAGTGACCGCCGCCGTCAGTGCGAAGGTGAAGGCATCGACGCCCGGATACCGGTGGGAGCTCCGCACGATTCCCGATGAACTTGTCGTCGACCGGGGCAGGCTGCGCATCGCCGCACCCGCGGTGTCGGTGCTGGACCTCCTCCCACCGCTGGGCGGCAGAGCCATCGACGAGGGGCTACGCCGCAGGGCGATGAACCTTGACGACCTGCGACGGGCACTGGCTCTGATGCCGCACCGGCCGCAGAACGGTCTGCGCCGCGAACTCATCGAGGATTCTCGGGATGAGCCGTGGTCCGAGGCCGAGCGGCGGACCCACCGACTGCTCCGCGCCGCCGGACTCACCGGCTGGTGCACGAACCACGTCGTCACCGCCGGAAAGTTCACCTATACCGTGGACATCGTCTTCCTCGCCGCACGCCTGGTCATCGAGATCGACGGATGGGAATTCCACCACGGTCGACCAGCGTTCGTCAGCGACCGTTGGCGGTACTCCCGGCTCGCGGCTGCCGGCTGGCGGGTCCTCCCACTCGCCGCGACAGCCATTGAGGACGAGCCAGAGGCGTTCATCGCTCTAGTCAACGACGCGTTGGCAGACCGTACTCACGGAGTTGTCTGAAATCGACCCCAGAGTGCGTGGCGCGCTCCCATCGGCTCGGCAACGGGAGGCGAGATCCGGTTCGTTCCGGCGAGGCGGACATCAACTCTGAGGTCGATTTCAGACAAACCTCGAGTAGTGGTGTCGGATCACAGCAAGCCGTCACCATGGTGACCATGACGGCAGCGGTCGGCATCGACATCGGAACGACCAACACCAAGGTCGTTCGAGTCGAGCGCGGCCTCAGCACGACGGTGCTCACTCGCCCGACGCCCGCGCGACTCGACGATCTGCTGGCCGTGGTCATTAGGGGCCTCGCCACAGCAACCCAGGCTCGCCCGGTCGATGCGGTCGGCATCGCTTCGATGGCGGAGTCCGGGTTTCCGCTCGACGCCGACGGACGGGCACTCACACCGCTGCTCTCCTGGCAGGACGCCCGCGATGACACCGACGTCCGGGCACTGGCCACCCGCCTGGGCACCGACGTGCTGTTCGAGGCCACCGGCGTCCGGCCGGGACCGAAGCCGTCCCTGACCGTCTGGCTGTGGCTGCGTGCGCAGCAGCCGGACGTCTTCGCCTCGATGCGTCGCTGGGTCGGCGTCGCGGACGCGGTGCATCTCGCTCTGACCGGCGAACCGCGCACCGATCACACGCTCGCCGGGCGCACGCTGGCCTACCGCCTGCCCGCCGCGGGCGAACCACTCCCCCGGCGCTTCGACCCTGAGCTGCTCGCCGAGGCCGGACTCACCCCCGACCAGCTGCCCTCGGTCGCGCTACCGGGCGACCCGCCCGTCGGAGCGTGGCGCGAGACCGTACAGACCGGTCTCCGCCCCGGCACCCCGATCGTGGTCGCCGGACACGATCACCAGGTGGCCGCCTGGGCCGCGGGCGTCCGGACGGCCGGCCAGGTGGCCGACTCGGTGGGCACCGCTGAGGCCGTGCTCAACCTGGTCGGACGCGCCCCCGACCGTCGCGCCGTGCGCGCCCAGGGCATGAGCGTGGTGCGAGCAATCGACGGCGTCACGGAGGCCCTGCTGGCTGGCACCGGATCTGCCGGCGGATTCCTGCAATGGCTTGCCGACCGGCACACCGGCGGCGACGTCTCCGAACTGCTCGCCGAAGTGGCAGAAGCAAGCAACGCACTGGCCGGCGATGCCTGGTTGCTGCCGTACCCGTCCGGACGCCAATGCCCCGATCCTGACCCGGCCGCCCGCGTCCGAATGATCGGTTCGCCGGCCCACCTCGGTATCGCCGCCGTGGAGTCGCTCGCCTACCAAGCGCAATGGGTGCTCGACACCCAGACCGAGGTGTCCGGACGCCGTCCCAGCCATCTCACCCTCGCTGGGAACCCGTTGCATCGCACCCCACTCTGGGCAAGGGTCAAGGCCACCCTGGCCGACGTCCCGACAACCCTCACGACCGCGGCCGAACCGGTCGCCACCGGCGCCGCACTACTCGCCTTGCACCGTGCCGACCTCAGCGACGAAACACCGCTGCCGACCCGTCCGGTCGATCCGCTCGACGATCATCTCTGCGACCGCTACCGGGTGCGGCTGTCCGCCTTCATCGCCTCGGCGCGGCCGTAGGAGCCGTCACCGGATCGTCGCACGCCCGGGGACGGGCCGCTATAAGGGAAGCCGTCCGAAATCGTGCCCACCTCTGGCGCGGCCCGTGATCCGCTGACCGGGCCGGGAGTACTGTGACCGCCTGGCGCGACTCCCACACCTGGAGGACCATGTACCCGGCCAACATCACCCGCGATGAAGCCCACGCCCGTTCCCAACTGCTCAGCACCAGCCGCTACCGCGTCACCGTCGATCTGACCGGCTCGCCAAGCACCTTCACCTCCACATCGACGATCAGTTTCAGTTCGACCGCGGGCACCACGTTCGTCGACCTGATCGCCGACTCGATCGTTGAGGCGACCCTCGACGGCACCGCCCTCGACACCGCCGGCTTCAACGGTGAACGGCTCGATTTCACCCTCACCGAGGGCGACCACGTGCTGGCCATCACCGCGGTTTGCCGATACAGCAACACCGGCGAGGGACTGCATCGCTTCGTCGACCCGGTCGACTCACGGGTGTACTGCTACACGCAGCTGGAGGTCGCGGACGCCCGCCGCGTCTACGCCTGCTTCGACCAGCCCAACCTGAAGGCGTCCTTCGAGTTCTCGGTGATCGCACCGGCGCATTGGACTGTGCTGTCCAACTCGCCCGAGGTGGAACCCGTAGTGGCCGGCGATCTGGGCCGCTGGGAGTTCGCGCCGACCCCGCCGATCTCGACCTACATCACCGCGCTGATCGCCGGCGATTACCACACGGTGCGCACCAGCTACCGCGGCCGGGAGGCCGAGATTCCGTTCTCACTCTCCTGCCGGGCGTCGATGGCGCCCTACCTCGACGTGGACCGGCTGTTCGCCACTACCTCGCGCGGCTTCGACGTCTTCGAGGAGCATTTCGGCGAGCCGTACCCGTTCAGCGACTACGCCCAGGTGTTCGTGCCCGAGTTCAACGCCGGCGCCATGGAGAACTCCGGCTGCGTCACCATTCGCGACGAGTACCTGTACCGCTCGCGAGTAACCTCGGCGGCCTACGAGGCGCGGGACAACACGATCCTGCACGAGCTGGCGCACATGTGGTTCGGCGACCTGGTCACGATGACCTGGTGGGACGACCTGTGGCTCAACGAGTCGTTCGCCGAATGGGCCTCCCACTTCGCCCAGGACGAGATCCGCAAGGTGCACGGCGGC
>JBDHZN010000162.1:0-8503 GCA_039811845.1 Micropruina sp.
TACCGCGAGTACCGGACGGCGATGCCGCCGATCTGGGACAAGCTGCAGGCGATCACCCGGCGCGCATGACCGACCTCGACGCGTTCGCGCGGCGGAGTTCCGCCGGCGCGCTGACCCGGCTGGCCGCCGGCCCGGCAGCCCTGGATGAGATCCCGGCGTTGGCGCGCCGGCTGGCCGCCTCCGGCGAACGAGTGCTGCTGAGCGACGACACCGCCAAGGCAGCCGCCGATGTCGACCTGCTGTCCTGGGTGGCCGGACTCCTCGGCGAGGCCCGGCTGGTCACCGTCAGCGGTGCCCACGCCCAGGTGACGCTCGACGAGGCCACCGTCGAGGCGACTGTGGCCGAGGCTGGGACTCCCGGCCTGGTGGTCAGCGTCGGCTCGGGCACGATCACTGATCTGGGCAAGGTGGTCGCGGCGCGTTCCGGCGCGCCGCTGCTCGCCGTGCAGACCGCGGCGTCGGTGAACGGCTTCTCCGACCCGCTCAGCGTGCTGGTGATGGGCGGGGCCAAGCGGACCAAGCCGTCTACCTGGCCATCGGCGCTGGTGATCGACGACCGGGTGATCGACGCCGCGCCGGCCCGGCTCAACCGGTCCGGGGTCGGCGATGCGATCGCGATCTGGTCGGCACCCGCGGACTGGTACCTGGCCTGTCGGCTCGGCCTGGACGGACCGTTCGACGACACCGTCGTCCGTCCGGTGTTGGACGCCGTCGAACACCTGGCCGACCCCGATCCGGAGGTGGCCCGCCGCGCGCTGGTGGACAGTCTCACGCTAGGCGGCCTGGTGATCGGCATCGCCGACTCCACCGCGCCACTGTCCGGATCAGAGCACCTGGTCAGTCACATCCTCGACATGACCGCCATGGCCCGCGGCACCGAGCATGATCTGCACGGCGCCCAGGTCGGCGCGGCCACCGTGCTGTGCACGGCGTTGTGGCAGGAGGTGCGGGCCAGCTGCCGGGTATTCGATCTGCGCTGGTCGGCGCTGACCTACCCCGACGATCTGGCCGACCGGGTGCTGGGCACCTGGGCCGAGCTCGACCCGTCCGGACGGCTCGGGCAGGAGTGTCTGAGCGCCGTCCGACGCAAGGTCGCCACCTGGGACGCCGCCGACAAGACCGCTTGCGACAAGGGCCGCGGTGAGCTACTGGACACCCTGTTCGGCTACGTCGGCGACCCGGCCCGCAGCGCGGCGACGCTGCGGCACTGGGGTGCCGCCGTCCGGTTCGACGAGCTGACCCCGGCGGTCGATCGCGAGCAGTTGGCCTGGACCCTGTCCTCCCTGCCCTACATGCGCGACCGGCTCACCCTGCCCGACCTGCTGGTGATGTCGGGCGAGTGGACGCCGGAGTTGATCGAGCGGGTGCTGGACCGCGCCGAAGCTAGCGTTTCCGGGGACCGGTGAGGTCGTAGTCGAACTCGAGCCGCACCCGGTCGCCGCGGAATTTGATCCGGGTGTACTCGAACAGCCGGTGCGAGGCGTCCCGGATCCGCTGTTCGAGCAGCAGCAGCGGAATGCCGCGGCGCACCCGCAGCGCGCTCAACTCGGCGGGTGAGGGGTTCAGTGATTCCAGACTTTCGTGCACGTACGCCATGTCGAGGCCGTAGTCGCGGGCCAGCACCTGGCAGAGCTGCTTCTCGGCCAGATCGTGGCTGAGCAGCCCGGGCGCCAGTGGCATCGGCACGTACGACTTGTGCAGGCTGATCGGGGTATCCCCGGCATAGCGCAGCCGTTCGACCATCGACAGCGGCGTGCCGACCGGCACATCGAGTTCGCGGGCCAGCCGGACGTCGGCCTCGAGTTCACCCGAGTTGAGCATCTCGGTGCGGGTCGAATAGCCCTGCTGCTCCAACTGCTCGCGGACGCCGTGGTACGACGGCGAGCGGGTGGCGATCTTGGGCTGCGCGACGAAGGTGCCCTTGCCGTGCACCCGGAACACCAGACCCTCGTCGACCAGCTTGCCGAGCACCTGCCGGATGGTCATCCGGCTGATCGAATAGATCTGGTTGAGCTCGTTCTCGGACGGGATGCGCTGCTCGGGCTGCCACTCACCGCTGAGGATCTTGTTCCGCAACTCGTCGGCGAGCTGCAGATAGAGCGGGACAGCCGAGTTCCGGTTCAGAGTGGTGGTCACGCATCACTCCTCGGCGGCCGGAACGAGCAGATAACTTGGCTGTACATGTACGATCATGTCCTGTAGCTTGAGGGTACTTGAGCTTACCTCACCCGTAGTCACCGCATGGATGCGGTGCCCGCGTGCCCTAGGAGGCAACGAAGTATGCCGACCATCGAGCCCCTGCAGCCCTCGGCCGCCTGGAACCAGTTCGCCGCGGAGGAGTCCGACTGGGACGCCGCCGATCCGGCCCTACTGGAGACCATCACGGTGCAAATGCATCTGATCCGCGCCTTCGAGGAGCAGGTGCTCGAGCTGGCCGGCCAGAAGCTGATCAACGGCCCGGCGCACTCCTCGATCGGGCAAGAGGCCGGCGCGGTCGGTTCCGCGATCCCGCTCACCACCGCCGACCAGATCAACGGCTCGCACCGCGGTCACCACCAGTTCCTGGCCAAGGCGCTCAACGCCGTGGCACCCGACGGGTTCCGGCTGGGCGCCGACTGGACGCCGGACGTGGTCACCGTGCTGTACCGGACGCTGGCCGAGATCGCCGGGCTGTCCGACGGCTACTGCCACGGCCGGGGCGGCTCGATGCACCTGCAGTGGAAAGAGATCGGCGCGATGGGCACCAACGCCATCGTCGGCGGCGCCGTCCCGTTCGCCACCGGGTTCGCCAAGGCCCACCAGCTGGCCGGCACCGACGCGGTCGCCGTCACCTACTTCGGCGACGGCGCCAGCAACATCGGCTCCACCCTCGAGGCGCTGAACATCGCGGCCGCCTGGAAGCTGCCGATCGTCTTCTTCATCGAGAACAACCACTACGCGGTCTCCACCACCGACGACGAATCCACCGCCGAGGCGCGGCTCTCCGTTCGCGGCCTCGGCTTCGGGATTCCCAGCTGGCGGGTCGACGGGCAGGACGCGCTGGCGGTGAAGTTGGTGATGGACGAGGTGCTCGCCCACCTCCGCACCGGCGAGGGCCCGGCCGTGGTCGAGGCCGACACCTACCGCTACTTCCATCAGAACGGCCCCTTCCCGGGCAGCGCTTTCGGCTACCGCAGCAAGGAGGAGGAGGCCAGTTGGCGCGACCGCGACCCGCTGCAGCTGGCCGAGCGGCACCTGGAGCGACTCGACATCGCCGACCGCGAGCAGCTGGACGCGCTGCGCCGCGCCTGCAAGCAACTGATGCGTGAACTGGCCGGCCGGATCACCGAGCCCGACCCGGCCGGACGGCCCGGGCAGCTGCGGATCCGGCCCGAGCTATGGCCCGCGGCGTCCTTCATCGACGTCGGCATCCGCGGCGACTGGCCGGAGATCGACCCGGCCCGGGTACGCACCGGCCTGGACTTCACCGCCGACGAGCTGGCCACCGCGCGATTCGTCGACGTGATCGCGGCAGTGATGCATCGCCGGATGGAAACCGACGACCGGGTGCTGGTGCTCGGCGAAGACGTCCACAAGCTCAACGGCGGCTCCCGCGGGGCGACCAAGGGGCTGCCGCAGGACTTCCCCGGGCGGGTGCTGGGCACCCCGATCGCCGAAGCCGGCTTCACCGGGCTGGGCGGCGGCATGGCGCTGGACGGCCGGTTCTACCCGGTGGTCGAGCTGATGTACGCCGACTTCATCTGGGTGGCGGCCGACCAGATCTTCAACCAGATCGGCCGGGCCCGGCACATGTTCGGCGGCGACCACGACATGGCCATGCTGATGCGGCTGAAGATCGGTACCACAACGGGTTACGGCTCGCAGCATTCGATGGATCCGGCCGGCGTGCTGTCCACCTCGGTGGGCTGGCGGATCATCGCGCCGTCCACCGCCGTCGACTACGTCGGTCTGTTGAACGCCGCGATGCTGACCGGTGACCCGGTGGCGGTGCTCGAGCACGACGCCGACCTGTACAAGCTGGAAGGGCCGGCCCCGACCGACCTCGACTACGTGCTGCCGTTCGGCAGGGCCGCGGTGCGCCGCGAAGGCTCCGAGGTCACCCTGATCAGCTACCTGTCGATGGTGCAGCGCTGCCTGGACGCCGTGGAACAGTCCGGTGTCGACGGCGAGGTCATCGACCTGCGCTGGCTCGACCGGGCCAGCATCGACTGGGACACCATCACCGAATCGGTGCGCAAGACCAACCGGGTGGTTATCGTCGAGCAGGGCGCCCAGGGCACCTCGTACGGCGGCTGGCTGGCCGGCGAGATCGGACGCCGCCTATTCGACTGGCTGGACGCCCCGGTGCTGCGGGTGCAGGGCGGCGAGGCCGCGCCGAGCATCTCCAAGGCCTTGGAGACCGCGGCCAACGCCAACACCGACGACATCGTCGCCGCCCTCAACGAACTGAAGGGATGATCGATGGCCTTCCTGCTGCGCATGCCCGGCGTCTCGGCCGACGCCGACACGGCACTGCTGGACCATTGGGCGGTCAGCCCCGGCGAGAGTGTGTCGGAGGGCACCGTGCTGGGAACGGTCGAGACCGATAAGGCGCTGGTCGAGATCGAGGCCGACGCGGACGCGGTCGTGCACACCCTGCTGATCGCCGACGGCACCCGGGCCCCGGTGGGTGACCCGATCGCAGTGCTCTCCGAGCCCGGCGAGGACCCGGCGGTGGCGGCGGACCTGGTTGCCCAGCTGAGCGGTGCGTCCGAGCCGGAACCGTCGGTGGAGACCATCGCGGTGGCAGAGGACATGCAGGCACCCGATCCGGAGACTCCGAAGGCTCCTGTGGCACCAACCCCCGAGCCGGAGACTCCCGCACCCGAGACTCCCGCCGCTCCGGCCCGCCGCGCCGGTGAGCGCATCTTCTCCAGCCCGCTCGCCCGCCGACTGGCCAAGGAGTACGGCCTGGAACTGGCCGACATTCCGGGCACCGGCCCGGCGAACCGGATCATCAAGTCCGATGTCGAGGCGGCCCGCGCACGAGCCGCCCAGCAGCCCGCCCCGGCCGTCCCCGCCCCCACTCCCACCGCTTTGGCGCCGAGCGCCGAGGTCACCCGGATTCCGCACACCCGGCTGCGGCGGGCGATCGCCAACCGGCTGCAGGCGTCGAAACAGAACGCGCCGCACTTCTACCTGACCCGTGAACTCGACCTCGGTCCGCTGCTGGCGCTGCGCGCCGAGGTGAACGCCGCGGCCGAGCGCCGGGTGTCCGTCAACGATCTGCTGGTGAAGGCGGCCGGACTCGCCCTGCAGCGGGTGCCCGAGGCGAACGTCAGCTGGAGCGACGAGGAGATGCTGCAGTACGTCGGCAGTGACGTCGCGGTGGCCGTGGCCAGCGAACGCGGCCTGGTCACCCCGGTCATCCGTGGCGTCGAGCAGCTGGGCATCACCGCGCTCGCGGCCGCGATCTCCGATGTCGCGACCCGTGCCGGCGAGGGCCGGTTGCAGCAGCGTGAGCTGGAGGGCGGTTCGCTGACCGTCAGCAATCTGGGCATGTTCGGCATCGACGACTTCGCCGCGATCTTGAACCCGCCGCAGAGCACCATCCTGGCCGTCGGCACCGCCAAGCCCCGGCCGTGGGTGGACGAATCGGGTCAGCTGACGGTCGCCACCACCTGCCGAATCACAGCTTCCTTCGACCATCGCGCCATCGACGGCGCCCTCGGCGCGCAGTATCTGCAGGCTCTCGCCGCGCTGATCGCGCACCCGATTCAGCTATTGATCTGATCCGCCGACCGGTGGCAAAGAGGCCGCCGGCAGTCCAAAGGGAGAAGTCATGAAGAAGATCATCAACGACCCGGCCACCGTACTGGACGAGATGAACCGCGGCTTCGCCGCCGCCTACGCCCACATCGTCGAGGTGCACGAGGACCCGCTCTACGTGTGCCGGGCCGGAGGCGCCGTCCAGGGCAAGGTCGGCGTCATCTCGGGCGGCGGCAGCGGCCACGAGCCGCTCGGCGGCGGCTACGTCGGTAAGGGCATGTTGAGCGCCGCGGCGCCCGGCGCGTTCTTCAGCTCGCCCACCCCCGACCAGATCCTGGCCGCCACCCAGGCCGCGGACGGCGGCGCCGGCGTGCTGCACCTGATCCTCAACTACACCGGCGACATCCTGAACTTCGAAACCGGCGCCGAACTGGCCGACCTGGAGGACATTCCGGTCACCACCGTGGTGATCAACGACGACGTGGCCGTGGAGGACTCCACCTGGACGGCCGGACGCCGCGGCGTGGCCGGCGCGATCGTCGCCTTCAAGCTGGCCGGCGCCGCCGCCGACCGCGGCGACGACTTGGAGAACGTGACCCGGATCGCCGCCAAGGCCAACGACTGGATGGCCACCATGGGCCTGGCGCTCACCCCGTGCACCGTGCCGACGGTCGGCAAGCCGTCCTTCGAACTCGGCGAGGACGAGATGGAGCTGGGCATCGGTGTGCACGGCGAGCCGGGCGTGAAGCGGGTCCCGATGATGAAGGCCGACGACATCGTCGACACCCTGCTCGACGCCACCGTCGGCGACCTGAAGCTGGAGCGCGGCGAGAACGTGCTGCTCTACATCAACGGCCTGGGCGCCACCCCGCTGTGTGAGCAGTACATCATGTACAACCGCGCGGCGAACCGGTTGGCCGACATGGGAATCAACGTCACCCGTAGCCAGGTGGGCAACTTCTTCACCTCGCTGGAGATGGCCGGGGCCTCGCTGACGGTGATGCGGCTGGACGACGAACTCACCGAGCTCTACGACGCTCCGATGCACACCGCGGGCTGGCGCGCCGGCATGTAGCGCCACCCGGTCGTGCCTGGCGAAGCCCGGCTGTCCCAGCACTAGACTCCGAGCCGTGAGCGCAGCGACGACCCCCGAGACCCACGGCACGCCCGAGGGGATCCGGATGCTCTATGCCGGGGCGGCCATCGTGGCCTGCCTCGTGGGGGTCTACTTCATCCGCGATGTGGTGGCGCCGGTCTTCCTGGCGATGACGCTGGTACTCACGGCTCGTCCTCTGGTCTTGTGGCTGAACGCGCACCGGGTGCCGAAGTTCCTGAGCGCACTGCTCGGCATGCTCGTGGTCTTCCTGGTGCTGTTCGCGATCCTGCTTGCCGTGACGGTGGCGATGATCCAGTTCGTCGCCGCGATGCCGGCCTACGCCGACCGGTTCAACGCCCTGTACAGCCAGGCGTCCACCCAGTTGATGGCCTGGGGAGTGAGTCAGGAGACGATCACCCAATGGGTGACCACCTTCGACTACTCCCGGCTACTCGGTTACGTCACCGGGGTCATGGGTCAGGTGGGGTTCTGGGTGACCTTCCTGGGCTCGCTGTTCCTGTTCGTGGCGTTCATCTCGATCGACCTGACCGACACCGGCGAGGGCGGCACGAAACTGGCTCGGGTGCGGCCCAACCTGGCGGCCGCGCTGCTCGACTTCTCCTGGCGGGTACGCAAGTACTGGATCGTCAACACGATCTTCGGCCTCGCGGTCGCCGCAATCAACATGGGCATCCTGACCTGGCTGCAGATCCCGCTGGTGGTCACCTGGGGCATCCTGGCCTTCGTCACCGCCTACATTCCCAACATCGGCTTCATCATCGGCATGGTGCCGCCGGCACTGATGGCCCTGCTGGCCCGCGACCTGCAAACCATGGTGATCATGGTCATCGCCTATGTGGTGGTGAACTTCATCGCGTCGATGGTGATCCAACCCAAGGTGACCGGTGACGCTGTCGGGCTGAACATCACCACCACCTTCATCTCCCTGGTCTTCTGGTCGATCATCATCGGCCCGCTGGGCGCCATCCTGGCCGTGCCGCTGACCCTGTTCTGCAAGGGCATCTTCTTCGACGCCGACCCCCGGACGCGCTGGCTGTCGATCTTCCTGGGCGGCAATCTGGACAACGTGGTGCCGGGCGCGGCTGAGCCGGTGCCGCCGCTGGAGACGCCGGCCGTCACCGAAGAGCCCGAGGTCGAGCCCGAACCGGAACCCGAGGCCGAGGCCGAGGCCGAGGCCGATCGCTCCTGATCGAAGTCGTCACGCGAACCGGCTGAACCCGTATCAGCACGGCACCGCACTGGACTGGGTGACTCAGGCTCAGTCCCACCAGAACGTCCAGGCCGGCGAGCCGGCGATCTGCTCGCCGTACTCGGCCAGATCGTCGGTGCCCTGGTCGACGTTGTCGGGACAGAAGGCGTAGTGCTCGGCGACCAGCCGATCGAGGTCGTCACCCGAACTCGGAACCGCTTCGTTGGCCACACCCAGGACGTCGAAACCGAGGAGCACCGGCACGGTGCCGAACCGGTCCTCCCAGGACCGCAGCACCACGGTCAGGTCGGCGGGCGAGTGGTGGTTGGTGGCACCCAGCCAACCCAACCGGGACAACACATCGGAGGGCCGGGTCGTCGGCACCAGCAGGATCCCACCGGACGGCAGCGTCAACCGGGGCACCTGCACCGTCTCGGAGTCGCTGCGTA
>JBDHZN010000163.1:0-8432 GCA_039811845.1 Micropruina sp.
AGGTCCTCTGGGCCATACGTACAAAGGAGTTCTCCATGGCCACCCGTGAAGTAGCGATCGGTTCGTCCGTCGGTCTGCACGCCCGCCCCGCGTCCATCTTCGTCCAGGCCGCGACCGCCACTGGTCTGCCGGTGACCATCGCCAAGGCCGGCGGCAACCCGGTCGACGCTCGCAGCATTCTCGGCGTGATGGCCCTCGGTGCCAAGAACGGCGAGGTCGTGACCCTGTCCGCCGAGGGCGACGGCGCCGACGCCGCCCTCGATTCGCTGGTTGCGCTCCTCGAGCGGGATCTGGACGCCGAATGAGTGATCTGCACTCGACCCTGAGCGGTATCGGAGTCAGTGCGGGTGTCGCGGTCGGTCCGCTGGTGATCGTCAGCCCCCCGCCGTCTCCGCCTGCGGGCGAGGCTGCGGTCACCGACGCCACGGCCGCGTCCGCCCAGGTGCGGGACACGTTGAAGGCGGTGGCGGACGGCTATCTGGCGAAGGCGGCCAACGCCGATGCGCACGCCAAACCGATCCTGGAGGCCGGCGCGATGATGGCCGGCGACCCGGGCCTGGCCGGCGCGATCGACACCCAGCTGCAGAGCGGCACCAAGGGCATCACCACCGCTGTCTCGGCGGCGGTCGACGAGTACTGCGCGATGTTCGAGTCGCTCGGCGGCTACATGGCCGAGCGGGTCACCGACCTGCGTGACGTCCGTGACCGGACGGTGGCGCGGCTGCTCGGCCAGCCCGAGCCCGGCGTGCCGACACTGACCGAGCCCAGCATCCTGGCCGCGCTCGACCTGGCCCCGGCCGAGACCGCCACATTGTCGGTCGACACCTGCCTGGGCATCATCACCGCGGCCGGCGGCCCGACCAGCCACACCGCCATCCTGGCTGCCCAGCTGGGCATTCCGGCGATCGTGCAGGCGGCCGGCATTCTCGACGTGGACTTCGGGACGACGGTAGCCCTGGACGGCGGTGTCGGCGAGATCATCGTCGACCCGAGCGATGCTGAGCAGCAGGCGTTGGCCGACCGCAAGGCTCGCCGCGAGAAGGCACTCGCTGCCGGCTCGGGCAAGGGCATGACCAAGGACGGACACCCGGTCCAGTTGCTGGCCAACATCGGCACCGCCGACGACGCCCGCAAGGCCGCTGCTCAGGATGTCGAGGGTTCGGGCCTGTTCCGGTCCGAGTTCCTGTTCCTGGACCGCGACACCGCGCCGACGGTGGAGGAGCAGACCGCGACCTACACCGAGATCCTGGAGGCCTTCGGCGACCGCAAGGTCGTCGTCCGCACCCTTGATGCCGGTGCCGACAAGCCGCTGGCGTTCGCCGACCTGGGCCACGAGGAGAACCCGGCGCTCGGACGCCGGGGCATCCGGCTCGGTGCCGTCCGGACCGATCTGCTCGACGACCAGCTGCAGGCTTTGGCCAACGCCTACAAGGCCACCGGTGGTCAGCTGTGGGTGATGGCGCCGATGATCGCCACCCGGCAGGAGGCCCGTTGGTTCGCCGAGAAGGTGCGCGCCGTCGGGTTGCCGAAGGTCGGCGTGATGATCGAGGTTCCGGCTGCCGCGCTGCGTTCGTTCGACGTGCTGAGCGAGGTCGACTTCGCCAGCCTCGGCACCAACGATCTGGGTCAATACACGATGGCCGCCGACCGCATGCAGGGCGAACTGGCCGAGCTGCTGAACCCGTGGCAGCCGGCTCTGCTCGACATCATCTACTACGCCTGTGACGGCGGCGCCAAGACCGGTCACCCGGTCGGTGTTTGTGGTGAGTCGGGTGGCGACCCGCTGATGGCGCTGGTGCTCGCCGGTCTCGGCGTGGCCAGCCTGTCGATGGCGCCGAGCAAGGTCCGGGCCGTCCGGACGGCGCTGGCGCTGCATGACCTGTCCCAGTGCCAGCAGATGGCCGCCGCCGCGCGGGCGTCCGTCGGTCCGAAGGAGGCGCGCGAGGTCGTGCTCAGCATGGCTGACCCGATCATGCTCGACCTGATGTAAGTCGAAATCAACGGCTGTGGGCCGGTGACCGCCTGGTCACCGGCCCACAGTTCGTTTCCGTTGGTCGAGCTTGTCGAGACCCTTTCTCCGGCCGCGCACTTGGTTTCGACAAGCTCAACCAGCGGCGGCCGGGACCCCCGTCATCCCGGCGGACGCCGGGATCTCCGTGCAGCAGGTCGGGCGTCCTACTTGGCGACGCCCTTGAGGGTGCCGGTGACGCCGCCCTTGGTGGAACCCGCGAGACAGAGCACCTCACGGTCGCCGACGGCCCAGGAACTCTCCACCGGGTAGAGGTAGAACATGTCGTACTTGGAGTCCTTGGACGCCAGGCCGACGAAGGTGCGGAACTCGGCGGTGCAGAATTTGTCGGCCTGCTTGGTCACCTCGGCCTCGCCGGGGAAGGTGCTGCCCGACAGCTTGGTGACGGCGTAGGCCTCATAGTTGTGCTTGTCACCGCACGGCACGACCTGCAGGCTCTCGATGTCACCCTCTTTCATTGGACCGGTGCAGTCGCCGAGGGTGATCTGGAACGGGTTGATGGACGCGGTCGCGGTCACCTGCCCAGCCGTGTTGCGCGGCGCGCCGGTCGTGCAGCCCACCAGGACCAGCCCACAGGCCACGGCGGCGAGCCCGCGGAGGAATGTCATGCGCCGACGAGGACGACGTCGACCCGCAACGGGGCCTCGCCCGCTTCCAGCTCGATCGCGCCGACGATCCGGCCGACCGCCTGCAGATCGCCGAGCACCGGGGTGAGCCGGTCCAGGGCAGCCTGCGGACCGGTCACCTTCGCCGCGGACGCCTCGGTCTTCATCGAGACCTTTGCCGTCGACTTGGCGCCACGGATGCCCATCAGCACCTCGGCGACGTCAGCGAGCACCGCCGGGTCACCGCCGGCCGGGATCTCTTCGGCCAGCGGCCACGGGCTGACGTGCACCGAGCCGGACTGCCACCACGACCAGACCTCCTCGGTCACGTACGGCATGAACGGGGCGAACAGCCGCAGCTGAATGCTGAGCGCCAGTTGCAGCGCCGCGCGGGCGGACGCCGCGGCGTCCGGACCCTGAGCGCCGTAGGCACGCTCCTTCACCAGCTCCAGGTAGTCGTCGCAGAACGACCAGAAGAACCGCTCGGCGACCTCCAGCGCGGTGCTGTAGTCGAATGCCTCGAAGGCGTCCGTGGCGCGCACCACCACCTGGCGCAGCCCGGCCAGCATGGAGAGGTCGACGGCCTCGGTGATTGCCTCCGAGCCGACCGGCCCGTCGCCCATGCCGAGCACGAACTTGGACGCGTTGAGCACCTTCATGGCCAGCCGGCGTCCGACCTTCATGCCGGTCTCGTCGAACGGGGAGTCCATCCCCGGACGCGCCATCGCGGCGCGCCAGCGGACCGCGTCCGCACCGAACCGCTCCAGGATGTCGGTCGGCACGATGGTGTTGCCCACCGACTTGCTCATCTTCTTGCGGTCCGGGTCGACCACGAAGCCCGAGATGGCCACTGTCTTCCACGGCGCCACATGCTCTTCGAAGTGGGCCCGCACCACCCGGCTGAACACCCAGGTGCGAATGATGTCGTGCGCCTCGGGGGCGAAGTCCATCGGGAAGGTCAGCTTCCACAGCTCGGGGTCGGAGTCCCAGCGGCAGGCGATCTGCGGGGTCAGCGACGAGGTGGCCCAGGTGTCCATGATGTCGGGGTCGCCCACGAACCCACCAGGAACGCCGCGCTGTTCGGCGGTGTAGCCGGGCGGTACGTCCGAGGACGGATCGATCGGCAGGGTGTCCTCGGCGGCGAAGATCGGATGCTCATGGTCGGGCTCGCCCTCGGCGTCCACCGGGTACCAGACCGGGAACGGGACGCCGAAGAACCGCTGCCGGCTGATCAGCCAGTCGCCGTTCAGGCCGTTCACCCAGTTGGCATAGCGGTGCCGCATGTGGTCGGGCACCCACTGAAGCTCCTCGCCGCGGGCCAGCAGGGCCTGCTTGAGCTCGTCGTCGCGGCCCCCGTTGCGGATGTACCACTGCCGGGTGGAGACGATCTCGAGCGGCTTGTCGCCCTTCTCGTAGAAGTTCGCCTTCCGGGTGGTCTTGGTCGGCTCGCCGTCCAGGTCACCCGACTCACGCAGCTTCTCGACCATCGCGACCCGCGCCGAGAACGGGGTCTTGCCGGCCAACTCGGCGTACGGCTCGGGGTTGGTCAGCCACTCGGGGGTCTCCCGAGCCAGGCGTCCGTCGCGCTGGATGACGGTGCGGGTCGGCAGCTGCAGTTCGCGCCACCACTGCACGTCGGTGGCGTCGCCGAAGGTGCAGCACATCGCGATGCCGGCGCCCTTGTCGGGCTCGGCGGCGTGGTGGGCCAGCACCGGAATCTCGACGCCGAACACCGGTGAGGTGACCGTGGTGCCGAACAGGTGCTGGTAGCGCTCGTCGTCCGGGTGGGCGATCAGTGCGCAGACACTCGGCAGCAGTTCTGGCCGGGTGGTCTCGATGAACACCTTCTCGCCGTCCGGGCGGTGGAAGGACACCCGGTGGTAGTGACCCGGGTAGTCGCGGGCCTCCTGCTCGGCTTGGGCCACCGCGGTCTGGAAGGTGACGTCCCAGACCGTCGGCGCCTCGGCCAGGTAGGCCTCACCGCGGGCGCAGTTGCGCAGGAAGGCGCGCTGCGAGACCCGGATGGCGTCGGACGAGATGGTCGCGTAGAGGTGGTTGTCCCAGTCCACGCTCAGCCCCAGCGTCCGCCACAGGTTCTCGAAGGCCTGCTCATCGATCTGGGTCAGCTGGTGGCACAACTCGATGAAGTTCATCCGGCTGATCGGCATCTGCCGCTTCGGATCCGGCTTGGCGGGCGGAGTGAAGTCGGGGTCGTAGGGAATCGACGGGTCGCACCGGACGCCGTAGAAGTTCTGCACCCGGCGCTCGGTGGGCAGCCCGTTGTCGTCCCAACCCATCGGGTAGAAGACGTGCTTGCCCTGCATCCGCTGGTAGCGGGCCACCAGATCGGTGTGGGTGAAGCTGAACACGTGCCCGACGTGCAGTGAGCCGGACACCGTCGGCGGGGGAGTGTCGATCGAGAAGACCTGCTCGCGCGAGGAGGGGCGGACGAAGGTGTAGGTGCCGTCCTGAGCCCACTTCGCGGCCCATTTGGCCTCCAAGCCCTCCAGCGCCGGACGCTCCGGCACCGCTACGACCTGACCCGATTGCGGGCTGGCAGCGGGCACGGTCGAACGAGGAGTCGCGGTCATGGGCTGCATCTTACGAAAGCACGCCGCACCGCTACCAATCGGCATCACCGTGACGGCGACGGACGATCAGAACCAGATCATCGCCAGGATCGCCAGCGCCGCACCGACCGCCGCGCCGGCCACCACCAGCAGCTGGGCACGGCCGCGGCTCAGTGCCCCGCGCCCGGTGGTGGGGCGGCGTCCGGAGTGGGCGTCAGCCATTGCCCTTGGTCGACAGAATCAACTGGCGGAAGGCGTCCGGGGTGCCGGCCTGGGAGATGGTGTCGTTGCCGATGGTGGTGCCGTTGACCCGCAGCGTCGGGGTCGAGGTGACCCCGGCCTTCGCTGCGGCCTCGTTGGTGCCGTCCACGAAGGACGCCGTGGCGCGGCTGTCGTAGCAGGCCTGGAAGGCGCTCAGCGCGTCGCCGCTGATGCCGGCGGTGGCCGGGAAGTCGACCCGCAACTGCTGGGTGGTGTAGCCCTGCCCCTCGGAAGCCGGCTGCCCGACGAAGACGGCGTTGTGATACGCGGAGTAGGCGGCGGCGTTGTCGGCGCAGGCCGCCGCGATACCGGCCTTTGTCGAGGAGTCGTTACGCAGGTTGCCGTCCATGAAGGTCAGCGTGCGGTAGACGAGGTTGATCTCACCCTTGTCGGCCATGTCGTTCAGGGTCGGGCCGAAGGCGCCCTCGAACTGCTTGCAGATCGGGCACTGGTAGTCGAAGAAGAGCTCGACGGTGGGTGCACCCTGGGCCGCCTTGCCCGGGTTGACGATGATGCCGCTGCGATCGGCGGTCGCGTTCGGCGGGATCGCAGCCGAACCGGTGGGACTGCCGCCGCCCTTGTTCAGCTGGCTGACGAAGATGGTGCCGAACACGCCTAGGACCACGACGGCCAGCACGATCGCGCCGACGATGACGATGCGCTGCGTCCGCTTCGCTCTCGCCTGCGCCTGCTGCTTGCGGCGCAGTGCTTCGCGACGACTTTCGCTCATGCTGTGGACTCCTCGAGTTCTTCGGTGGGGATGTCGATGGGCTCGCCGAACAGCCGAGTGTCGGTCGACAACGGGGAACGTGGGAACAGGCCCGCCCAGACGCCGCAGGCCATCAGACCGACGTCGCGGGCGATGTCCCAGGGATATTGGGCCATGCCGTTCTCGACCTCGCCGCCGCCGCCGAAGCAGCCACAGTCGATGGAGAGGCCGTGCGCCCAGACCCAGGCGATGCCGACGACGAAGGCGGCCATCACGGCGACGCCCAGCCAGGCGGCGATTCTGGTGAACAGGCCGATGACCAGCAGCAGGCCGATCACCACCTCGATCACCGGCAGTGCGTAGCCGACCGGACGGGTGAGGTCGAAGGGCAGCAGCTGATAGGCCCGGACGGCCTGCACCGACGATTCCGGCCAGGGCAGTTTCAGCGCACCGGCCACGATGAGCGTCCAGCCCAGAATCTGCCGCGCCAGGAAGGTCGTCCACCGCACCCAGCGGCGTCCGGCAAAGGTGTGCGGCATGGCGTGAGTATAGCCTCCGTCAAACCGTCAACTATCTTGCCCGTCGTCCCCACCGCTCGCCGAACTATTCACCGCTCGCTGAGTTCAGCGAGTCCTAAATAGTTCGGGGAGCGCGAGGGACGCGGGGCGCGGCGGTCGGCGGCACTAGGCTGTCTGCACCATGCCCGAGACACACCACGAGATCGTCCAGCGCCTGATCTCCCGCTGGCCCGAACACCGGATCGCACCCGGGACGGCGCGGGTCGAAGCGCTGTGCGAGCTGCTGGGATCGCCGCAACGGGCCTACCCGGTCATCCAGATCGCCGGCACCAACGGCAAGGGCAGCACCGCGATCATGATCGACGCCCTGCTGCGGGCGCTCGGACTGCGCACCGGCCGGTTCACCAGCCCGCACCTGATCGACGTCACCGAACGGATCGCCATCGACGGCGAACCGATGAACGCGGACGCCTTCGACGAACTGGTCACCCACACCCAGCCGCTGATCGACATGGTCGACGCCCAGGCGATCGACGGTGTGTCGATGACCTTCTTCGAAGTGATCACCGCGCTGGCCTACGAGGCGTTCGCCGAGGCGCCGGTCGACGTCGCCGTGGTCGAGGTCGGGCTGGGTGGGGTCACCGACGCCACCAACGTGATGGACGCCCAGGTCGCGGTGATCTGCCCGGTCGACTACGACCACACCCATCTGCTCGGCGACACGCTCACCGAGATCGCCACCGAGAAGGCCGGCATCATCAAGCCCGGCTCGCAGGTGGTGCTGGCCGGCCAGGAACCCGAGGCGGCTGCGGTGCTGATCCAGCGCTGCGCCGAGGTGGGCGCCAAGGTCTACCTGGAGGGCGTCGAGTTCGGCGTGCTGGAGCGGACGCCGGCCGTGGGCGGCCAGATGCTACGGCTGGACACCGCCGGCGGCCCGGTCGGCGACCTGCTGCTGCCGCTGTTCGGTGCCCACATGGCCCGCAACGCGGCGCTGGCGGTGGCCGCGGTCGAAGCCTTCCTCGGCGGCAAACCGCTCGCCCCCGACATCATTGCCGAGGGCCTGGCCGAGGTCGTCGCGCCGGCCCGGCTCGAGGTCGTCCGCCGCTCACCGACGGTGGTGCTGGACACCTGCCACAACCCGCACGGGGCCCGCGCCACCCTGGCCGCGCTCACCGAGGCGTTCGCCTTCTCACCGCTGATCGGGGTCGTCGCCGCGATGGCCGACAAGGACGTCACCGGCTTGCTCGAGATCTTCGACGAAGAGATGACCACCATCGTCTGCACCACAGTGGCCGGCACCAACCGGGCGTTGACGCCCGATCAGCTGGGCGAGCGAGCCGCCGAAATCTTCGGCGAGGAGCGGGTCCGGGTCGCGCCGACCATGGCAGACGCGATCGAGACCGCGGTCGCGCTGGCCGATGAGGCCGGCGCGGGTGCCGGTGTGCTGATCGCCGGCTCGGTGATCGCCGCCGGGCAGGCCCGCGCTCTGTTGTTGCGCGAGGACGGGCTGTTGCGCGAGGAGGGCCGATGAAGCTGGTGCCGACCAACCCGATGAACCGGGTGCTGATGACGATCCTGCTGTTCGAGGCGATCTGTTGCTGCCTGGCGATCCCCGGCATGATCCAGGTCGCGGACGCCTCCGTCGGCCTCGCCTTCGGGCTGGGTGGGACGGCGCTGGTGCTGTGCCTGGCGGCGTCCGGCACGCTGCGGCGTCCGTTCGGCTGGGTGCTGGCCTGGGCC
>JBDHZN010000164.1:0-8392 GCA_039811845.1 Micropruina sp.
GGTGATCACCCCACAGGAGGCGACCAAGGCCAAGAACGCCAAGCTGGGCATCGTCAAGGCGAAGCCGAAGCTGCACGGCTGTGGCAATGCCGAGTTCCCGTTCATCTGCGACTACATCGAACGTACGCTGAAGGCGTCCCCAAGCCTGGGCGCTACCCGCGAGGACCGTGAGAACGCGCTGTACCGCGGCGGCCTGACGATCCGGACGATGATCGACCCCAAGGTGCAGCGCAAGTCCGAGAAGACGATCCAGAACTACCTCGACCCACGTGACCCGGTCGACTCGGTGATCGTGATGATCCAGCCGGGCACCGGACTGATCGTGTCGATGGCCCAGAACCGCAACAAGATGGGCACCAAGAGAAGCCAGACCTTCTGGAACTACGCGGTGAGCAACAAGATGGGTGGCGCCGGCGGCTATCAGGGTGGCTCCACCTTCAAGATGTTCGTGGCGGCCGCCGCGTTGCAGAACGGTCTGGGCGCCTACGGCACCATCAAGGTTCCAGCGTCGATGGATATCCACGGCATGCGCTTCCAGTCCTGCCAGGGCCCGTTCACGTTCGGCGGACACCACAACGTCAAGGGAGTGGGCGGCACCTTTAACCTCTTCACCGGCGCCACCAATTCAGTGAACGGCTACTTCACCCAACTCGAGTCGGCCGCGAACCTGTGTGACGCCACCAAGATCGCCAAGGAACTGGGGTTGCAGTTGTCGATCGACCCGAAGGGCGATCTGCTGACCCGCGAGTACAGCAACTACCCCTCGTTCACCTTGGGTGCGGTCGAGGTCACCCCGCTCTCGCTGGTCAACGCCTACGCCACCGTCGCAGCCCGAGGCATCCGCTGCGACCCGATCATCATCAAGTCGATCAAGGCCGCCGACGGATCGACCCTTGAAGCACCGAGCGCCAACTGTAAGCGAGTGATGGACGAGGGCATCGCCGATGCCTTGTCCAAGGTCTTCCAGGGCCCGTTCCGCTCGGGCACCGCAACGCCTGCACGTGTTCCGGGCTACACCATCGCCGGCAAGACCGGCACGGTGCCCGACAACAAGGCGATCTGGACGGTCGGCTTCACCCGTAGCCTCGCGGGCGGCGGCATGATCAGTTACTCCAACGAGGGCCGCTTCCGTAGCTACTGGAAGCAGCATCGGAGGAACTACCTCGGTGGTGCCTATATGAAGTACTCACACCGCACCTTGTGGGGCAAGTCAGGTCAGGAGGCCGGCGGTCACATCTTCAAGCCGGCGTTCGCCGCCGCGCTGAAGAACTTCGACCGCAAGGGCTTCGTCGAGCCGCCTTACGGCATCTTGGCCGGCAAGAAGGTCAGCGTTCCGGGTTGCTCCAGCGTGGAGGGCTGCCGCTCGGTACTGCTCGCCAACGGCTTCGGGGCGTACACCGAGTACGTCACCAGCAACTCTGCCAAGGGCACCTTCCTGGGCATCAGCCCGAGGGTCGCCGTCCGCGGCACCAGCGTCCGGATCCTGGTGTCGTCCGGCCCAGCACCCCGTCCGCAGACCCCGGACAAGGACAAGAAGGACAAGAAGAAGGACGACAAGAAGCCCGATCCCACGCCGTCCAAGACGCCACCCAAGAAGACGCCATAGGTGTTCGGGAAACTAGTGGGCCGCTTGGCGGCCCTCGGTGCGGCGTGCGTCGCCTACGGCTTCTGGGAGGCTCGGCATTTCGTGGTTCGACGCCGCGAGGTGCCGATCCTTCCCCCGGGCTCAGCGCCCCTGCGTCTGCTGCATGTCTCGGACATCCACCTGATGGCCCGGCAGCGTTACAAGACGGACTTCATTCGTGCGCTGGCCGGACTCGAACCCGACCTGGTGGTCACCACCGGCGACAACTGGAGCGAGGCTGCGGCGCTCGAGCCGCTGATGCGGGCTTGGGGACGGCTGCGCGATGTCCCGGGCGCCTTCGTCTTCGGCTCCAATGACTACGAGGAGCCGAGCTTTCGGCCACCGTTGATGTACCTGGTCCGCTCCACCGAGGGCACCGGCGACAGCAAACGTCCACTGCCCGTCGACGAGTTGCGTGCCGCCTACCGCGAACGCGGCTGGGTGGACGTCAACACCTCCCGGGCGCAGGTCAGGGTCCGCGGCCTCACCTTCGAGTTCCGCGGCACCGACGACGCCCATCTCGGACGCGACGACTACAGCCTGGTCGCCGGGCCCCCGTCCGCCGATGCGGATGTGTCGATCGGCGTCACCCACGCCCCCTACCTGCGGGTGCTGAACGCGATGACCACCGACGGCGTCGACCTGATCCTGGCCGGCCACACCCACGGCGGCCAGGTCTGCGTGCCCTACTACGGCGCCCTGGTCACCAACTGCGACCTGGACACCACCCGCGCCAAGGGCCTCTCCACCCACACCGTCGCCGACCGGACGGCGTACCTGCACGTCTCGGCAGGCATGGGATCCTCGCCGTTCGCCACCTACCGGTTCGCCTGCCCGCCCGAGGTGACCGTACTCACCCTGGTCGCCACGGACTCAAATGGCTGATCGGACGAGACTCGTATAGACTGCTCGTCGGCCCGGAAGGGCCATCGGGGTGTGGCGCAGCTTGGTAGCGCGCATCGTTCGGGACGATGAGGTCGCAGGTTCAAATCCTGTCACCCCGACCAGCGGAAAGCCGCTCTGGCTAGGAGAAACTCCAGCCAGAGCGGCTTTGATGTTTCGTCAATGCCACGCCGCAGCGACGGCCGCCACAGGCCACTTCCGCCGTCCCTTCGTGGTCCCTGGACCCCAAATCGCCAACCAACAGAGAATGTGATTCTCCCAGATCCGCCAGAATAATGGCATTGTGCAATAATCTTTGGATGGATCTGTCCAGCCCGATGAGTTCGCTCATCCCGAGTATTGATGCTGTCGCGCTCGAAGTGCTTGCCAGCACTCAGGGCGCGCTGGGGGCGAGCAGGATTCACCGCCTCGGACGTCGTGGCTCACGTCAGGGCATCGCCAACGCACTGGACCGGCTCGTCGAGCATGGCCTGGTAGCCGCCGAACCCACCAACCATGGCGCGATGTACCGGTTGAATCGAGATCATCTCCTCGCGCCGGCCGTTTTACTCGCCGCGGATGCACGCCAAACGCTCATTCAGCGGCTGGCTGAGGCGTGCCGCCGGCTCTCCCCTGCGCCGACGTCCGCGTCGCTATTCGGTTCGGTGGCACGGAGGGATTCAACGTCCCGCAGCGACATCGACATGTTGCTCATCGTCGACGACAACTCGCTGTTGGACCTCGACAACTGGATCGAGCAGCTTCATGACCTGTCCGAGCAGGTCGAGGCCTGGACCGGCAATCGCCTTGAGGCGATCACGCACTCCATCGGCCACCTCGATGAACTTGCCCGTGCAGGCGAGCCGATCATCAATTCCTGGCGCAATGAGGCTGTCACCTTCTTCGGAACGGACATCCGAACGATCCTGGGCCACGAGTACAACGAGTCTGCGGAACAGCAACTGTGAACCCCAAACAGCACCGCACCCGACCTGGCGATCGAGCCGCCGCCCGAAACCGTCGGCAGGTCGCCGAGATGTACCTGGAAGTCGCCGACCTGGTCGCTTCGGAGGACGGCTCCGCGATCAACGTTTGTGTCGGGAATGCGATTCTCGCCGGTATCGCGGCAGGGGACGCGATCTGCCTCGCCGCCGTTGGCGAGCGCTATGCAGGCCCCGACCACGCCGCTGCGGCTGACTTCCTCGGTGAGGTTGATCGCGATCTCGGTCGGCAACTCCACGCCCTGGTCGGGCTGAAACCGGCCGCTCACTACGGCGACCGCCTCCTTCGTCCTACTGCCCGCGATCTCGCACTGCGTCGGGCCAAAGCGCTGGTCGAGGCAGCGAGGACGCGTACCCTCTAGAACACTCCCTGGTTATTGCGTGCAGGCACACGCCGAAACGATTAACCAGGTCAGCACTCCCCATCGCCCCGCGATCCCTGTTACGGCATGATGCCCCTAGGGGATTCGCGATGGAGTGGGGGCTGCGTCGAGATGAGCGAGAGACAGTTGCGCGCGGCCGGACGCCGCGGCACACCGCAGAGCGCCCGATCGGTGGTGCGAGAACTGGCGCAGCAACACCCGGATCTCGGCACCGCCGAGGGCGGACCGTCCGACTGGCTGCTGGTCTGGGACGCACAGGTCGCCCCGCAGATCATCCGCTCCCCCGCCCGTTTCACCCTCGACTACCTCTTCGTCGACGCGAACGCCGTCCCGGCCCTTGTGGTGGCAGCCCGCTCGACCGACACCCGCGTCCGCCGTGAGGCGATCGGCCGGGTTCTCGACCTGGCCGCCAACGGGGTGCAGGGCTGGTCCGCGGCTCAACTGCGGGAGGCGCTGACCGCCACCCAGGGCGATGCCGTCCGCGCAGTCGCCGCCTGGCGGCGGGACGCCAGCCTCGACGTCGACGATTTCCTCGCTCGGGTCGACGACAACCTGCAGCAGGGCCGTCTCCGCCTCATCCTCGCCACCGAGGTCGTCCCCGACGAAATGCGTCGGCTGGTCAGCTTCCTCGACGATCAACTGGACCGCACCCGGCTCTACGCGCTGGAACTTTCCCGTCCGGCCCTCACCTATGGCGAAACGGCTGTCCCTGCCCGCGTGCAGCGCCCCTCCAGCAAGCGGGTGGCCCACTCCGGCGCCCCCGCCACCCGCAGGTCCCGCGACGACATGCTCAGCGAGGCGACCCCCGAGACCCGCACGGTCCTCGATCGCATCGAAACCCTGGCCCACGACCTGAACCTGATCACCGAGCACTCGCCGTCAGCGCTGCTGCTGAAAACCGGCGCCCGCGAGACTCTCGCCGCCGTCTACTTCCCGTGGAACACCATCGACATACCGCTGCAGCGGCTGCGCGACAAGGGGTGGAGCGAGCAGGCCGAGCGCATCCACAACGCCCTGCAGAGCACCACGACAAAACGGTTGCCGGCGAGAAGCCCGGCCGTTCCCACCGCGGACGCGCTCGGCAACTGGCCGCTGATCCGCGAGGCGCTCACCACCATGGCGGGCCTGTACGCGGCCGGCAGCGAATCACCGTTGCACGGTGCCGCGGCCCGCCTGGTCAGCTTCGACCCGCTGAGCAACTGAGCCTGTTCAGCCCTCGACGGCAGCCTTCACCCGGCCCGAGGCGACAGCCGCGGCCAGAGCGGCATGGTCGCGTTCGTTGACGTCGGCGTAACGCTCGGCGAAGTCGGCCACCGCATTCTCGAAGGCCTCCGACTTGCCGAGGTAGCCGGCGATCGCGACCCGGTCGCCGGAGCGCGCGTGAGCACGGGCCAGCGTCCACCCGCACATGGCGGCGTGCAGGGTGAGGCTGGACGGCCGCATCTGCTCGATGTCGGCGGAGAACTTCCAGTCGCGCAACTGCCGCAGGTAGTAGTCGACGCCGCCGTCGATCTCGGGCACCCCCTTCAGCCAGCCCAGGAAGATGTCGCTGGCCGCCTGCATCAGCCGTTGTCCGGTAACCACCCGCTCGCCCTCGCTGCGCGCGGTGGATGCGCCCGCGTACGGCTCGAGCACCGACGCCTGCGCCTGCTTGGCCTGCAGCAGCAGGGCGTCCGAACGGCCGGAACCTTCGAACAGCAGGATCCAGGCCCGGGTACCGACGCTGCCGACGCCGACCACCTTGTGCGCGACGTCGGTGAGCCGGACATGGTCGAGCAGCACTCGCCGGTCGCTGGCCAGCGTGTGCCGATAGGACGCCACTAGCAGATCGAGTTGGTGGCGCATCTCGTCCGGTTCGAGGCTGCTGAGCTCCTCCAGCGGCACCACCAGCGGCGGATCGGCGACGATGCGGCGGCGTCCGTCACGCTCGGTGGTCAGCTTGCGAATCGCCTGCAGGCCGGTGCGGGAGCGCGCCTTCGCCAACGACGCCTCGGCTGCCCGCACCCGATCGCCATGACGTTCGCGACGTTTCGGGCTCAGCGACCGGACGAAATCACCCCAGGTGTTGTCCAGATCCAGACCGGAATACCAGACATCGAGGAACGACTGCCCGGCGAAGTCGTGCATCGCTTGCCGATACCGACGCACCGCGGCGATCGTCGACTTGCGGGCCTGCTTCGCGGTGAAGCCGTTGCTGCGGGCGGCAATCACCAGGCTCGCGGCCAGCCGTTTCACATCCCACTCGAACGGGCCGGGCAGCGTTTCGTCGAAGTCGTTGAGGTCGAAGACCAGGCGCCGTTCCGCCGAGGCGTAAGCCCCGAAGTTGGACAGATGGGCATCACCGCAGAGCTGGGCGCGCAGCCCGGCCGTCGGGGTACGGCTCAGGTCGGCCGCCATCACCAGCGCGGCGCCACGGTAGAAGGTGAACGGCGAGACCAGCATGCGGCGGTACCGGATCGGCACCAACTCGGGCACCCGGGTGGCAGCCTGACCGGTCAGCAGACCGATCGGGTCGCGGTCGGACGCCAGCGGCAACTCGGCGTGCGACTCCAGCGGACAATCGCGGCGCAACGCCTTGCCATCGGCCTTGCGGGTGGTGTGCGGCGGGCGCTCGGTCGCCGAGTCGGACTGATCGGTCATGATCGGGCTCCCTCCACCGCAGGGCTGAACGCTCCGAGCGTAGACCCGGAGTCGTCGCAACCACCGCTGGTTGAGCTTGTCGAAACCCGTCGCGAGGGAGTTCTCGACAGGCTCGACCGACGAAGGCTCCACCGACGAAGGCACAACCGACGAAGAACAGTGCTTCCTACCCGGGAATCACCGCGCAGCCGGCCGGGTCGAGCGCCACGGTGAGCGAGTCACCCTCCGCCCGCTCCGCTGAGCGGGCGGTGGCGATCTGGCCGTCGGGCAGCCGGACGTCGATCAGCACCTCGCCGCGCTGGTGCCGCTGGTCGACGATCGGCAGTTCGACCCCGTTGTTGTCCGGGGCCAGGCCGGCCGGGCCGATGCCGACCAACTCCCCGACAGCCGCACGCACCCGGCCCAGCCGGGCGGCGACGTCCGGGGCGATGAACGGCTCGTAGCCGAGGAAGGCGGCCACCTCGCGCGAGATCGGACGCCGCCACAGCAGTTCGGGGGCGTCCAGCTGCAACAGCCGTCCATCGGCCATCACACCGACCCGGTCGGCCAGCGCGAACGCCTCGTCCTGATCGTGGGTGACGTACAAGGCCGTGGTGCCGGTGGTGCGCAGGGCCTCGCCGAGCACCTCGACCAGATGTTCGCGCAGGTTGCGATCCAGCGCGGACAGCGGCTCGTCGAGCAAGAGGAGCCGTGGCCGCGGGGCCAGCGAGCGGGCCAGAGCCACCCGCTGCGCCTGCCCGCCGGAGAGTTCGCTGATCCGGCGTCCGCCGTAGCCGGGCAGGCCCACGATGTCCAGCAGTTCAGCCACCCGGGCGCGGCGCTGTGCTCGGGGCTCCCGGTACAGCCCGTAGCCGATGTTGCCGGCGACGCTGAGGTGCTGGAACAGCTGGCCGTCCTGGAACATCATTCCGAAGCCGCGGGCGTGCACCGGCACCGCCGACACGTCGACGCCGTCCCAGGCCGCCACACCGGCTGCCAGCGGTTCCAAACCGGCGACGCCGCGCAGCAGCGAGGACTTACCCGACCCGGACGCCCCGAGCAGCGCCACGATCTCGCCCGGCTCGACGGCCAGGTCGACGCCGTCCACCGCGACCAGTTCGCCGTAGCGGACGGACGCGCCCCGGACCTCCAGACCCTTCACAGTTCCGCCTCCTTCGGCCGGACGAGTTCGGCGGCGGCCATCACCGCCGCGGTCAGCACCGCCAGCACGACTGAGGCGGCCAACGCCATCCCGAAGTTGTCGGCACCGGGGCGTCCGATCAGCCGGAAGATGACCGTCGGCAGCGTGGGGTGTTCCGGCCGGGACAGGAACGAGGTGGCACCGAACTCGCCGAGCGAGGTGGCGAACGCGAAGCCGATCGCCAGGCCCAACCCGCGCAGCGCCAGGGCGCCGTCGATGGTCGCCAGCACCCGTCCGGGGCCGGCGCCGAGCATGGCGGCCGCCTCACGTTGCCGGGGATCGATCGCCCGGAGCACCGGCAGCAGGGTGCGCACCACCAGCGGCAGGGCCACGATGGCCTGCGCGATCGGGATCAGGATCGGCGAGGTCCGCAGGTCGAACGGCGGCCGGTTGAGGGTGATCAGGAAGCCGAAGCCGACCGTTACCGCCGACACTCCGAGCGGCAGCATGAACACTGCATCCAGCACTCGCACGCCCGCGACGCCGGCTCGCCGCCGGGGTCGGCGCGAAGCCACCAGACTAACCAACACCCCTAGTAGCACGGCGATCGCACTGGCCTGGACGGCGATCACCAGCGAGTTGAGGGCCGCCGTCCACACCGGCACAGCCAGACCGTCACCGGTGCCGGCCAGCAGCTGATAGTTGCGCCAACCCCAGCCGTCGGCGGTGCGGAACGAGCGCA
>JBDHZN010000165.1:0-8343 GCA_039811845.1 Micropruina sp.
GACCGCTCCGGACGTCAGACCGGCCTCGCGCGAGTCACCGGCGACCTCATCGACCAGCGGGACGCACCCGAAGTCTTCGACGCGCTCGACCGCTGGTGGTCGAGCACCGGCCCCGATGCGCTGCAGCAGCCCGGGACGCGCGTCCGGGACGTGCGTCGCGAGGTACTCGCACGCCTGCGAGCCGCCAGGCTGATCACCGAGCGCGACGAGCAGTTGGCGTGCTGGGCTCCCGACCCCGTGACCTGGGGCGAACGCCGGCGGTAGCCGTCACGAAGCTCCGCCAGTGAAGCACCGAGCAATGCGGCGTTTCACTGGTTGAGCTTGTCGACGCCTGCGGGTTGAGCTTGTCGAAACCCCCCGTTGCCAAAGAGGTCTCGACAAGCTCAACCAACGATGATCAGTGCTTTTCCTGACGTCCGGGGCGGATACGGCCGCTGGACTTCCAGCTGGGGGCTACCAAGGGTTTGCGGAATACCCACTGGGGGTATACGGTTGCTTCATACAGATACCCAGTAGGGGTACCGACCAAGGAGGATAGCGATGACTGCGAACGAGTACCAGGTGACGGGCATGACCTGTGGGCATTGCGAGATGTCGATCCGTGAGGAGGTCGGCGAGATCGCCGGCGTCACCGACATCCAGGTCAGTGCGCAGACCGGCAAGCTGGTTGTGACGGCTGCCGACGCCATCGACGATGCCAAGGTTTTGGCTGCGGTCGAGGAGGCCGGCTATTCGGCGGTGCGGGTCTGATGAATGCGGGAGCAAAGCTCGCGCTCTACGGGGCGGGTCTGGTGGTGGCGTTCGGCGGGGCCTACGGGGTCGCCGGCGTCGCCGTTCCGGACAGTGTCGTAGCTGCGTGGGCGCAGGGAGCCGATACCGGCACCCACGGTGGCGGTGAACACGGCGAGGCCGAGCAGCCGGCCGGCGAGCACGCGTTGCCCGGGTTGTCGCTCAACGCCAACGGTTTCGTGCTTTCCGCGGTCAAGGCGCCCTCGACCGTGGGCAGCGAGAGCACGCTGAGCTTCCAGATCCTGAGCCAGACCGGGGATCCGGTGACCGAGTTCAGCACCGCACATGAGAAGGATCTGCATCTGATCGTGGTGCGTAGCGATGGTGCTCAGTTCCGTCACGTCCATCCGGTCCTGGACCAGAGCACAGGCACCTGGTCGTTGCCGTGGAGCTGGGAGAAGGCTGGCACCTACCGGGTGTACGCGGACTTCACTCCGGCCGGAAAGGACGCCGAGAGCATCACGCTGACCTGCACCGTGGAGGTCGGGGGCACCTTCGACCCGGTTTCGCCCGATGTCCGGGCCACGGATGAGGTGGACGGTTACACGGTCGCCATCGATGGGCATCTGAGTGCGGGCGAGTCGAGCAAGCTGACGATCTCGGTCTCTCGTGACGGGAAACCGGTCACGACGCTGGAGCCCTATCTGGGCGCGTTCGGCCACCTGGTCGCGCTGCGCCAAGGTGACCTCGCCTATCTGCATGTGCACGCCGAGGGTGACGAACCGCAACCTGGCGCGACCGCCGGCCCCGAGATCGCGTTCGCCGCGGAGGCCCCGACCCAAGGGCGCTACCTGCTGTACCTGGACTTCCAGGTCGACGGCAAGGTGCACACCGCCGAGTTCGTACTCGACACCACCCACTGAGACATCCCACGACTGCCGACCCATCAGGTCTGAGCGGTCGTAAAAGAGCTGACAGAGAAAGAAGAGTGATGAGCACATCAGCACCACCCACGGGTGGGCCGAGTCTCGAACTGACGATCGGTGGCATGACCTGCGCCTCCTGCGCGAACCGGATCGAGAAGAAGCTGAACAAGCTCGACGGCGTCTCCGCGACGGTCAACTACGCCACCGAGAAGGCCAAGGTCACCATCCCCGACGGCTACGATCCGACTCTGCTGGTCGCCGAGGTCGAGAAGACCGGCTACACCGCGAAACTCCCCCAGCCCAAGCAGACCATCGTCCAGCAGTCCGCGGAGGACGCGGACGACGCCGATCCCGAGCTGACGTCGCTGCGGCAGCGGCTGATCGGCTCGATCGTGCTGACCGTTCCGGTGATCGCGATGGCGATGGTGCCGGCGTGGCAGTTCACCTATTGGCAATGGGCGTCACTGACGCTGGCCGCACCGGTGATCGTCTGGGCGGCGTGGCCGTTCCACAAGGCGGCCTGGGCGAACCTGAAACACGGCACCGCCACGATGGACACCCTGATCTCGATGGGCACCCTCGCCGGGTTCCTGTGGTCGCTGTACGCATTGTTCTTCGGCACCGCGGGCACGCCGGGCATGGTGCACCCGTTCGAGTTCACCATCGCTCCCTCCGACGGCGCCGCGAACATTTACCTCGAGGCCGCCGCCGGCGTGACGATGTTCATCCTGGCCGGCCGCTACTTCGAGAAGCGGTCCAAGCGCCAAGCGGGGGCGGCGCTACGGGCACTGCTCGAACTCGGCGCGAAAGAGGTCTCGGTGCTCCGCGGTGGCGCCGAGGTCAAGATCGCGGTCGAGGATCTGCGGGTCGGTGACGAGTTCATCGTCCGTCCCGGCGAGAAGATCGCCACCGACGGCGTGGTGACCTCGGGCAGCTCAGCGGTCGACGCGTCGATGCTGACCGGCGAGTCGGTGCCGGTCGAGGTCGTCGAGGGCGACCCGGTCACCGGCGCGACCGTCAACGCCGGCGGACGGCTGCTGGTTCGCGCGACCCGGATCGGGTCCGACACCCAGCTGGCCCAGATGGCGAAGCTCGTCGAGGACGCGCAGACCGGCAAGGCCGAGGTGCAACGCCTCGCCGACAAGATCTCGGGCATCTTCGTGCCCATCGTGATCGCGATCGCGGTCGCCGCCCTGGGTGCCTGGCTGGGCGCCGGCTTCCCCGTCTCGGCGGCGTTCACCGCAGCGGTAGCGGTTCTGGTGATCGCCTGCCCGTGCGCGCTGGGCCTCGCCACCCCGACCGCGCTGCTGGTCGGAACCGGCCGCGGTGCCCAGCTGGGCATCCTGATCAAGGGACCGGAGGTGCTGGAGTCCACCCGCAAGGTTGACACGATCGTCCTCGACAAGACCGGCACCGTCACCACCGGCAAAATGACCATGGTCGACGTGATCACCGAGCCCGGCGTGGAGCGGACCGATCTGCTGCGCCTCGCCGGCGCTTTGGAGGACGCCTCCGAGCACCCGATCGCCCAGGCAATTGCCAAGGGCGCCACCCAGGAGGTCGGCCAACTGCCCGCCCCCGAGGACTTCGCCAACGTCGAAGGCAAGGGCGTCCAGGGCGTGGTCGAGGGCAGCGCCGTGATCGTCGGACGCGAGTCGCTGCTCGCCGACTGGGCACAACAGCTCAGCCCGGAACTCGCAGCCGCGAAATCCCGCGCCGAGGGCGAAGGCAAAACCGTTGTCGCCGCAGGCTGGGACGGACAAGCACGCGGCATCCTCGTCGTCGCCGACACCGTCAAACCCACCAGCGCCGAAGCCATCGCTCAACTCAGACAGATCGGACTGACTCCGGTGCTGCTGACCGGAGACAACCAGGCGGTCGCGAACCAGATCGCAGCCGAGGTCGGCATCGACCAGGTCATTGCCGAGGTCCTGCCGTCGGAGAAGGTCGACGTGGTGAAGCGGCTGCAGTCCGAGGGCAAGACCGTCGCGATGGTCGGCGACGGTGTCAACGACGCCCCCGCCCTCGCCCAAGCCGACCTCGGCCTGGCCATGGGCACCGGCACCGACGTCGCCATCGAGGCCTCCGACCTCACCCTGGTCCGCGGCGACCTACGCAGCGCCGTCGACGCAATCCGGCTATCCCGCAAGACACTCGGCACGATCAAGACCAACCTGTTCTGGGCCTTCGCCTACAACGTCGCCGCCATCCCGATCGCGGCGCTCGGCATGCTCAACCCCATGCTCGCAGGCGCAGCAATGGCATTCTCCAGCGTCTTCGTCGTCGGCAACAGCCTCCGCCTGCGCGGATTCACCAGCGTCACCGCCCGGTGACGCGCCACAACCCACACCCGACTCATCACACAACGAAAGGGCCATCCACGATGACCAACCAGTCCAGCTGCTGCAGCACCACCGTCCCTGAGGTGGAGGCTCCCGAAAGCCTTCCCCTCACATCCAGCTGCTGCAGCACCACCTCAGCCCCCGAGGCGGAGGCGCCGGAGAGCCTTCCCGTCGCGTCCAACTGCTGCGGCGGCGGTACCCATTCCGTCCTGGGATACGAGAAGTAAGGCCATGTCTATGTCTCCCGCCAGCGAGTCCGAGGCCCATCAACACGGTTACATCGGCGACAAGGGCGCCTACCTCCAGCGCATGAAGCGCATTGAGGGGCAAGCGCGCGGCATCGCGAAGATGATCGATGAAGAGAAGTACTGCATCGACATCCTGACCCAGATCAGTGCGCTGACTCGCGCGGTCCAGGGCGTCGCAACCGGATTGCTCGACGATCACCTCAAGCACTGCGTCCTGGACGCCGCCAAGCTCAGCGACGAAGCCGGCTACGCGAAGATCCAAGAGGCCAGCGACGCAATCAATCGCCTGGTTCGGTCCTGACGCTCTCGCGCGGTCAGCACGGCCATGCTGAACCGGAAGACCAGTGAGTTGATCTCGATCGCCATCCAATCCCAGCAGGGATGCGGCCTGTGGCCCAGGTGCCCCGGCCGAGCGGACCCAGGCGATACACACGACGCGACAAACCCCGATTGGAGACCACGGAGACATGGGCGCAGGACACAACCACGGCCCCACCGCCGCCGAGACCGGGCAACCCGGAGACTTCCGCAAGAGGCTCTGGGTCGCGTTCTCGATCACGGCGACGATCGTCGTCGCACAAGCGGTCGGCTCCATCATCACCGGCAGCCTCGCGCTGCTCACCGACACCGTCCACGCGATCACCGACGCATCGGGCCTGCTCGTCGCGCTGATCGCCGCCACCCTCATGCTCAAGCCCGCGAACCCGCAACGCACCTGGGGATTCCGTCGCATCGAGGTGATCGCCGCACTCGGACAAGCTGTCCTGCTCCTCGCCGTCGGTATCTACGCGGCGATCGAGGGCGTCCGACGCCTGTTCGAACCCCCGGAGGTGCCCGCCACCGAGTTGCTCGTCTTCGGCATCATCGGACTTGTCGCCAACATCATCGCGATCACCATCCTCGCCTCCAGCCGCGGCGCGAACTTCAACATGCGGGCCGCCTTCCTCGAAGTCCTCAACGACGCTCTCGGATCCCTCGGCGTGATCGTCGCGGCGATCGTCATCGCCACCACTGGGTTCCACCAGGCCGACGCGATGGCCGGCCTCTTCATCGCTGCCCTGATCGTGCCCCGCGCATTCACGCTGATGCGCCAGACCACCAGCGTGCTGATGGAGTTCACTCCGCCCGGGCTCGACCTCGATGACGTGCGCCGCCACATCCTTGCCCTCGACCACGTCAGGGACGTCCACGACCTGCACGCCTCCACCGTCGCGACCGGATTGCCGACCATGACCGCGCACGTCGTGGTCGATGACCAGTGCTTCACCGACGGCCACGCCGCCGCGATGCTGCAGGAGGTCAAGGAATGCGTGGCTGAGCACTTCGAGGTGTCGATCCATCACTCGACCTTCCAGATCGAGACCGAGCACATCGCCACACACGAACCCGCAGCCGCCAAGCACGGTTGAGACAAAGAACGCCGGATGGCGACGCCACACACGGTGGGATCCCAGGGCCACCGATCGCCGAAACACCCGAAAGGAAGGTCACTCATGAATGAACCAGTCACCGTCGACGACCGGACCTTCGAAGAGGTCGTGCTGCAGAGCCAGGCTCCCGTCCTGGTCGACTTCTGGGCAGCCTGGTGCGGCCCCTGCCGGGCCATCGCGCCGATCCTCGACCAAATCGCCGGCGAACAGGCGGGCAAGCTCGTCATCGCGAAACTCGACGTCGAGGAGAATCCTGAACTCGCTTCCCGGTACGGCGTCACCTCCCTGCCCGCCCTGAAGATCTTCAAGGACGGCGTCGTCGTACACGAGATCTTCGGCGCGATGCCCAAGCCCCAGATTGAAAGACACCTGGCGGACTTCATCTGAGGCACGCCGTCCCCAATCAACCCGAACTGCGGTCGCTCGACGAACAGCAGTCAAGA
Organism: Micropruina sp.; assembly: GCA_039811845.1. Classification (GTDB taxonomy): domain Bacteria; phylum Actinomycetota; class Actinomycetes; order Propionibacteriales; family Propionibacteriaceae; genus Micropruina. Next base: position 6,119 of record JBDHZN010000165.1, read on the forward strand.
GCCGGGTTCACCTGCTGATGGATGTTCTGCGCGGCGAGTGGGCGAGCCTTGCACCCGTTTCGATCAGCCCCGTAGGACGCTGGAGTCATGCCCGATCAGCCACAGTCGCCGAAGCCGGGGATGCGTGAGCGCAAGCGTCGCGCGACACGGGAGCGGATCGCCGAGGTGGCGACGGCGCAGTTCATGGCACGCGGCTTCGATGCCGTAACGATCGCGGACATCGCCGAGCTGGCGGACGTGTCCAAGGTGACCGTGTTCAACTACTTCCCGCGCAAGGAGGACATCTTCTTCGACCGGTTGCCCGAAGCGCACGCCATGCTCGAAGCAGCCGTGACCAATCGGCCCACGGATCAGACGCCGTTCACTGCGGTGCGGGAGCTTCTGATCGACCTCGCCGAGCGCGGCCATCCTTTTGCCGCGGCCGGGGAAGGAGAGGAACGGTGGTTCCGGGTCGTGGTGGACTCGCCCACGCTGCTGGCACGCGCTCGCGAGGCGGCCTCCGAGTTGGAAGATCACCTTGCAAGGCTGTTCGAGCAAGCCGGGGGCGCGCTGGCAACCGCCGAAGGATCTTCCCCGCGAGGAACTGCCGAAGCGCGCCTCGCCGCCGCGCTCGTCGCGGCGGCCTACCGCACCGCGTACCGTGAGACAGCGCTGCGCCAACTCGCGCGGGAGCCGTCCGCCGCATTGCTGAAAGACCATGAAGCCCGCGTCTCCGCCGCGTTCGCGCGCCTCGCGCGAGCGATAGCGCCAGAGGCCGACTAGACCGCCGCAGCCGGGAGCGGCGGTCACTTTCCATGCCCTGGAATCATGCACCGCACGCAGTGAGCGGATCGATCATCCGCGTTGTGAACCGAGAACGCTGCCTGACCGTCGCACCCCACGACTCCATGGCGACCAAACTCGGCCACTGGGTGGGCTGCGCCGCCGGTCCTTCTTCACTCGCGTCCGTACTTCACGAGGGCGTCGTTCAGATAGTCCATGTCGGCGACCATCAGGTTGTCGCGGCTGAAGAACAGAAGCGGTGTGAGGAAGAAGACCTGAAACTTGGGCTGGAACTCCACCTCGATCACGACGCGAGTCCCGGTACCCGCCGGCTCCACTCGCGTGATCCACGTCGCATGGCGGAACTGCTCCGAGCCCACCACATCGACGCTGCCTGACTTTCCGGGTACGAGTTCCGTCACCAGATAGGACGTCCGCGTGACACGTCCGTGCTGCTCAGGACTGATGGTGTCGAAAGTGGACCCGACACCGTACGGCGGCGCAGAGGTGATCTCCACCGAGTGGACGCTACGATCCCACACCGCGAGATTGTGGGGGTCCTCGAAGAACGACCACACCCGCGCGGGTGGCAGATCGACGCTCGTCTCGGCCGTCAGCCGCACCCCCACCGCCGTCCACACCAGCATCGCGCCGACCAAGCCCACGATGACGACGACAACACCGCCCCCGATCCACCAGCCCACGCGCCTACGCCTTCCCCGATTCGACCAACTCACGACTGAACAATACTTGACTCATTATTGAGACGAGTAAAGCTTCTTGAGAGCGCCGACCTGTCACTCAGCGTCGATCCGGTCGGAGAACAGGTGCGGGGGCGTCGCAACGCTGCCGATCCGGGCCGAAATGACGCGCACGGAAGCACCTACTCCAGCACTCGATGCTGCCGAAAGACGGGCGCTCCTGACTCATGGGAACCTCCTGATCGGCTTCGTCGCCGTTGATGCTGAGGATGCGCTATTCCACGAATACGTGACGGGACTATCGATGGGTATCATCGCTCGTCGACCGCGTCGAGAGCGGAGATCGCAGGAAGACGAGCGAGACCGCGAGAACGGGCACAGCGGCCATCGCAAAGACCACTTGGGTGGAGACGAACTCCACCAGTATGCCGCCGACCAACGCGCCTGCGGGGGTGCCGGAGAGAGCGATCATCCGACCGGTCATATTGACGCGCCCCTGAAGTTCGGGCGGTGTCTCCTCTTGGCGAATCGTAATGTTGTTGATCGTCGCCAGAGTGCGAAGGAAGTTCCAAGCGGTCCAGATCACCAGCGAAGCCATCCAATCCGCGACGAAGGCAAAAAGGACCAGAAGCGGAACTAACCCGAGAAACGCCAGAACCATCAACCGCCCCGGCTCGAAACGGCTTCTCAATCGCGTCAACGTCAGACTGGCAAACAGCGCCCCGACCGCCGCAGCAGCGAAGAAGACGCCAAGAGTACCCT
>JBDHZN010000166.1:0-8329 GCA_039811845.1 Micropruina sp.
ATGCCACCGTAGAAGAAGGCGAGACCGGGGGTCATGAGCAGCACCAGCGCGGCACTGATCAGGATCCAGGCGGTGTCGCCGGAGTTGAGTTCTAACAGGGTCATGCCGCAACGATCACCCGCTGGTGTTTCGCCGGAGTTCGGGTCCGGTTACGCCACGATTTCGCGGTGTTACAGCTGTATTGCCGACCAATCGGCGACGCACAGGTGAGAGCCTGGTAAACCCCAGGAAGCGCCAGTAGGTTGGGCACATGGCGCCAGGGCCACCGACCTCGCATCAGAGGTAGTGCCAGGCGCCTTTCGGGTTCCGCCCGGCTCGACGAGCCGGGCCCGATCGATCAGGAGGTTGCAGTGGACGTTCTCGTCACCGGCCGGCATTGCCAGATCAGCGACGACTTCCGTGCGCGCGTCACCGAACGACTGCGCGGTGTGGAGAAGTTGCGGGATCGGGTTATCCGGGTCGAGGTCCAGGTGTCGGCAAACCCGCACGCCCGACAACCCGACCAGGCGACCGCTGTGGAGATAACGCTGCGCAGCCGCGGTCCCGTCGTGCGGGCCGAGGCCAGCGCGGACGAGAAGCTGATCGCCTTCGAGCACGCCCTCGACCGGCTCAAGTCGCAGCTGCGCCGGGCAGCCGACCGTCGCAAGGTGCACCGCGGACTCCGGGCGGGTCAGCAGTTCGGTGCACCGCCACTACCCACCCCGCAGCACGAAGAAGATCGTCCGGAGATCCGCAAGATCGCCGGCCTGGAAGTGCATGGCGACGGTCCGCTCGTCGTCCGCGAGAAGCTGTTCAAGGCCACTCCCCTGACCTTGGCGCAGGCGCTGGACGAGATGGAGCTGGTCGGCCACGACTTCTTCCTCTACGTGGACGCCGAGAGCGGCGCTCCCAGCGTGGTCTACCGCCGGAAGGCCTACGACTACGGCGTCATCCATCTCGACGTGGAGACCGCGGCCGAGCAGAGCGCCTGAGCCCCGCGCGTCGCCGTTTGATTGAGCTTGTCGTTGGTTGAGCTTGTCGAGAACCCCCGCAGTCGATGGGGTCTCGACAAGCTCGACCAGCGGTACTCACCCCCGGCTGCCCCCGCGGTGGTCTCGGCAAGCTCGACCGCGGTACTTGAACCACCGCTGATTGAGCTTGTCGAAATCCCTTGTCGGAGGTGGGTCTCGACAGGCTCGACCAACGACAAGCTCGACCGGCGCCGGTTACGGCGACCTCCAGCGGTGACCGTCCCGACGCGGCGTGGCCGCGATCACTCCCGCCCCGAGCAGTTGGTGGCCGGCGGCGCGCAGTTCCTGCGCCGCCGCCGTGAGCGTGGCACCGGTGGTGACGATGTCGTCGACCAGCACCACTTGTCCCGCTGGCCCCGGTAGGGCACGCAGGCTGTGCTGCCGGTTGACCGCCCGGTCAACGACACCCAGGCCGACCTGATCGCGGGTGCCTGCAGTCAGCACGAGCCCGCGCCGCGCCCGGATCTCCAGGCCGAGCCGGCCCAGTCGTCGCGCCACACCCCTTGCCAGCAGCCAGGTCAGGTCGAACCCGCGGGCGGCTACGGTGGCGCGGCTCGACGGGATCGGCAGCAACACCACCGGCCCCGAACGCCAACTCTCCCGCAGCACCGCAGCCACGCTGCCCACCGCAAGTTCGGCCAGCAGCGGCACCAGTCCGAGGCCCTGCCGCTCCTTGCAGGCCAGGATCAGGGCGCGCAGTTCGTCGGCGTACTCGCCGCGTGCCCACACCTCGCCGGCCAGATCGTCCAGCGGCACCGGACGCGGCGGCTGCCCGCGGACCAACCGGGCGCACGCCGGGCAGCAGACCGGACCGGGGCGTCCGCACCCGGCACAGCTGCCGCCCCAGGCCAGGTCGGCGGCGGCCTCCAGCAGCCCGCGCCACCTCATCGTCCGAGTGTGCGCATCGTCCGGGTGTGCCGCATCGTCCGAGTGTGCCGCGAACGGCCCATCCGGATGGAGTTATCCACAGCCCCGACGCGCCGAGACGAGCCTCAGGGCAATGAGACCGCCGCCACCCGGTCCAGCCACGGCTCCCAGGTGAAGCCGTCGACGAACCGCCAGGTCTGGCCGTCCGGTCCTCGCAGTACGGCCCGTCCCGACGGTGAGGACGCCAACTGCACCAGCGCCGCCGTGTCGTTGAGGCGGGCATCGGTGGCGACGGCTCCCTCACTGTCCACTCCGACCACGCGAGCCCCGGTGCTACCACCGAGCAGCACCAGCAGGCTGGCCGTGCCCGTCCACCCGACGTCGACCGGCGGCTGGTTGCTCTTCGCCCAGCTGGACGGCGTCAGTTGCCGCCAACCGATCACGCTCATCGCCGTCTGGCCCCGGACGACGGCTGCCACCCCCAGCACGGTGCGGCCCTGATTCTCGATCACCAGTGCCACCCGCACGCCGTCCGGTGCCGGCGCGTAGCTACGGATCCGGCCGGCCGGCAGCGCGTCGGTGTTGACGGAAATCTCCCGGCCGTCCCGGAGCGCCCGCAGCCGGGTGCCTCGCGTCCGATCGAGAACCACCCACAACTCAGCCTGCCTGGTCCATCGGACCCCGGCGAAGCCCGAGCCGTTCAGCTCCTCGCGACTGGCACCGTCGCGCACCGACACGCTGCGCACCCGGGTGCCGTCGTCGGTGATCAGCGCGAGAGTCTGGCCGTCGGCCCCGACTGCGAGCCCACTGGCCGGGCGAGTGGTGCCGGGGAGCGGTTGCGACGCGGCGAGCGGCTCGGACCAACTGGCCCGCTCGACCGCGTCCCCGCGCAACAGGTAGACCCCGTCGCCCGGATCGGGGGGCACCGGCGCACCCTGGCCGAAATCCGCCGTGGTCAGCACTCCGGTGCCGTTCAGTTCCCAGACCACCCCGCTCCCGCGCACCCTCACACTGAGCACGCCCTCCAGTGAGGACAGCGACCAGACCAGTTCGGCGGCCAACCGGCGACGCGCCGCGGCGTCCAGCACGTCGGTATCGCCGGTGAGCTCCACTGTCGCCATCCCAGCGGTGCCGAGGGTCACCGATGACACTTCGAGGTGGTCCGACAGCGCCGGCGCATAGGCGGCCGAGGCCTGCGGCGCGGGACCGGTGAGCACGGCACGAGCGGTTGCCAGCATGCCGAACGCCCCGGACGGGAAGAACCGCGGGTCGGGCACCAGCCAGTTCCCGGTGACATCCCAGAAGCACACGTCGGCGCGCGCCCACGAGCCGGTGAACAACGATTGTGAGACCAACAGGCCACGGGGTGGCCGGGATATCCGCCACTGGCTCTCGGTGTCGCGGACCAGGCCGAAGTCGTGCAGGTAGGGCGTGTCCACCGGGGTGAACGAGCCCCGCGGATCAAGCGTGCCGACCAGCGGCGCAGTCAGCACCACCCCCGCGTCGCTGACCTGAGGAGGAAAGCCGGCGGCGTAGATCTCGACCCCCGATTCGGGCTGCCACGCCTCGGCCGCCTCCGGGGTGAGGAACTCGCGGGCCACCGCGTAGCCCGGCTGGTAGGTGGCCATCGCATGCAGGAAACCCTCCACGATCAGGCCGGGCGAGGCGCCCTGCGCCGGCGGAACCGGTGCGATGTCGACCCCCGGGTTGGCTTGTTGCTCAGCCGGCGCATGGCGTTCCACCGGTCCGCTGGTCGGCACCGCCACACAGCCGGCCAGCAGGGCCAGGACACACAGCATCCCCGCGATCGAGGCCGGCCATCGCCCAGCGCCGGCCGTCCGGACGAGCCGTGCGCGCCGGGGCAGTTCTGCCCTGGTCATGCCGTCACTCCCGCGTCGTCCGGCACCACCGGCCACGGCGAGGAGATGAAGCTCTCCCCCGCCTTGCGTGGCAGGGTGAGCCGGAACTGCGCACCCTGACCGGGCCGCCCCCAGGCGTTCAGCCAGCCGTTGTGCAGTCGCGCGTCGCCCAGCGCGATGGCCAGGCCCAGGCCGCTGCCACCCACCGTCCGTCGACGGGCCGGATCGGCCCGCCAGAACCGGTTGAAGACCAGGTGTGCCTCAGCGGCGCTGAAGCCGACGCCGTGATCGCGCACCGCCACGGCGACCGCACCGTCGTCGGCACGCACATGCACCGTGACCGGGCGTCCCTCGCCGTGCTCAATGGCGTTGGTGATCAGGTTCCGCAGGATGCGCCGAATCCGCCGAGGATCCATCTCGGCCAGACAGGGTGCGGGGGCGTCCAACTCCAGCGTGATGCCGTGCTGCTGGGCGAGCCGGTTCTGCGCGGTGAGCTCCTCGGCCGCGATCTGCGCCAGATCGACCTCTTCCAGGCTCAGCTCGGCGGCACCGGCGTCGAAGCGACTGATCTCGAGCAGGTCGGTGAGCAGCTCCTCGAACCGACCCACTTCTGCCGACAGCAATTCGGTGCTCCGTGCCGCGAGCGGGTCGAAGCTCTCGCGCTGCCCGTACAGAACGTCGGCGGCCATCCGGACCGTGGTCAGTGGGGTGCGCAGTTCGTGGGTGACGTCGGAGACGAACTGCTGCTGCACCTGGGAGAGGTCCTCCAGTTCGGTCAGCTTGCGGTCCAACTCGGTCGCCAGGTGGTTCATCGACCGGGCCAGCCCGGCCAGGTCCTCGGTGCCACGCACCGCCATCCGGTCGTCCAGGTGACCAGACGCCAACCGTTCGGCCGCCAATCGGGCGGCTCGGATCGGACGCAGCACCTGCACGGCGATCAGGTACACGGTGGCGACGACGCCGACCAGCACGATCAGACCGGCCACCACGGTTGCGCGCTGCACCACCGCGAGGGTCTCGGCCTCGGACTGCTCGGTGAACAGGAAGTAGACCGGATACGGGGTGCCACCGGGTGCGGTGAGAGCCGATCCGATCGCCAGGCCGGGAACCGCCGGCCGGGCATCGGTGAACCGGATCTCGGTCGGCGTGGAGTAGATACCGTCGGCGCGCAACACGGCCCGCCGTAACGACTCGGGCACGCTGCCGTACTCGAGTCCTGCCGAGCCGATGTCGGAGACCGGGCCTGCCAGCACCACGTAGTACTGGTTGCCGACCGAACCGCGGTAGGCGGCGTCCCTGGCCAGTTCGGTGAGTTGCTCGTTGATGGACGACGTGCGCGGGTTGAGGGTGCGCAGCGAGCGTTGCATGCCGTCCAGCACCACGGACGCCTCGGCCAGGCTGGCCTGCCGTTTGCCGTCCAGGATGCCGCGCGAGGACTGGTCCATCAGGAACCAGCCGGTGGCGGCCAGCACCGTCAACGCCGCCACCAGCGCGGTCACCACCACCCGGAACGGCAGCGAACGCGACCAGGGCGTCCGGCGGATCCGGTCACCGGCCTCGACGGTCATGGGGCTTCGCGTGGCTCCCCGGCCCGGTAGCCGATGCCGCGGACGGTGACGATGATCTCGGGATGTTCAGGATCGCGTTCGATCTTGCTGCGCAGCCGTTGCACGTGCACGTTCACTAGCCGGGTGTCGGAGGCGTGCCGGTAGCCCCAGACCTCCTCCAGCAACAGCTCGCGGCTGAAGGCGTGCCGGGGACGCTTCGCCAAAGCCAGCAACAGGTCGAATTCCAGCGGCGTGAGCGTGATCAGCTCGGAATCGCGCCGCACGGTGTGCTCGGACACGCTGATGGTGAGGTCACCGATGGGCAGGGTGCCGGCGTCCTCGGCGGGCACATGACGCCGCAGCCGGGTGCGGATCCGGGCCAGCAACTCCTTCACCTTGAACGGCTTCGCCACGTAGTCGTCGGCGCCGGCCTCAAGGCCTTCAACCACGTCACGGGTGTCGGACTTCGCGGTCAGCATCACGATCGGGACGCCGGACACGGCGCGAATGTCCCGGCAGACGTCGACCCCGTCACGGCCGGGCAGCATCAGGTCGAGCAGCACCAGGTCGGGCCGGTAGCGGTGGAACGCCTCCACCGCGCGCAGACCGGAACTGCACCAGGAAGCGTCGAATCCGTCGGCGCGGAGCACCAGCTGCAGCATCTCGGACAGTGCGACATCATCGTCGATCACCAGGATGCGTTGTGCGCGCTGTATTCCGTCCGACACTGCACTCCCTCGTTCCGGACGCCGACCGTTCCCGCAGTGTAACCCGCGACCCGAAAGCGGCGACGAGTGCTTGACTCGCTGGTCGAGCTTGTCGAGATCCCGGACTCCGGGCACGGCACAGGGTTTCGACAAGCTCAACCAACGGTGAGGCGCGGCGTTGGACGGCGCTTGTCAGTTCCGCTCGGGATGAGCGGTCCAGGTGGCGAGCAGCGCGAGGTCGCCGCCCTGCCGTCGCAGCACCCTTCGCCACAGCGTGTCGGGGTCGCGGTCGTACACGTCGGCGTAGCTCGCCGGCACCACATGCCACCAGCCCTGCTCGAGTTCACGGTCCAGCTGTCCCGGCGCCCAGCCGGCGTAACCGGCGAAGATCCGCAGGTCGCGGTAGGCGCCCTCGGCGATCTCCACCGGGGTGTCCAGGTGCAGCAGGCCGACGGTGTCGAACAGTGACCGCCACCCGGGCGGTTCCTCGTCCGCCCGCTGCGGTGAGGCGAGGCAGATCGCACCCTCCTGAGAGACCGGGCCACCTTCGAACAGCACCTGCGGCTCGCTGACCAGCGGCGCCCAGGCAGGCAGCGCGCTGCGCAGGTCGATGGTCGATTCGCGGTTGATCACGACGCCGAGCGAACCCGATTCGTCGGAGTCGAGCACCAGCACCACGCTCTGGTCGAACACGCCGTCGCCGAGCTCGGTGCTGGCCACCAGCAGCACGCCGGGCGCCACCTCACCGGTCGTCATGCTCGCCCCCTCATGGCCCTAAGCATGCCACCCGATGGCAGGCCCGACGGGCATGCGCCGTTGCCTCACGATCAGGCTGTTCCGGGCACGACGACACGCGCACCGATCGCCTCAGCCGCACGAGCGAGACGCTCGTCGAGTGTCGCGAGCGGGACGTCCAGGGCCAGGGACAATGCCACGTACGGCGTGTCATAGGGGCTGATTGTGTGCCGATGCCGCCAGACCTCGGCCAGCAACCACGGCTCGGCGCCGACGTAGCGAACCTCCGCCGCCACCACAGCTTCGGCATGGGCGTCGGCCTGTGGCCTGGTCAGTAGGCCGACCGCTTCGTAGCGGCGCAGCGTGCACAACGTCTCGATCGCGGCGTGGGAAGGTGCCACCCAGTCGGGATCTGCGGAGAGCAGGACGCGGCACGCGTCACCGGCCGCGCCCGCGTCCACCAGTGCACGGACCCAGACTCCGGCATCAACGACGATCACGCGGTGTCGCTGCGGTCGATGGCGAACCCGCTGTCCCGACCCTCACGGATCACGCGCTCGGGACTCAGCTCCTCCGGGATCTCGATGCGGAGATGAGCGGATCGGCGGAGGATGTCCACGTTGGCCGCCATTCGCGCCTCACGACGAAGCAACTCAAGTAAGTACGTCTGCATCGACTGCCCCCGCTCAGCGGCGCGGGCCGCGATGACGTCGCGCACATCCTCGGGGACATCGCGGATCTGAAGAGCAACAGCCATGCATGCATTTTACATGCGATCGTAGCCGAACCTCCCCGTTTCCCCAATGACCGGTCACGAATCGAGAAGCTTGATCAACCCAAGGTGCCTAACCTGAAGGCATGACCACGATCAGCTTCTCGAGCAAAGTGCAGAGAATCGGCGATCGCATCCTGGCGCGCCTGCCTGCCGACGCGAGTGCAGAGCTGCCCTCTCGCGGACAGGTCGCCGTCAAGGCCACACTCCACGATCATCCCTTCGACACAGTCCTTGAACCGGACGGTCGGCGCGGCCACTGGGTGGCCCTCGACGGCGAACTGTTGCAGTCCCTCACAGTCGCCGTGGACGACATGGTCAAGCTCGAAGTGGAGCCGAGGAAAGCATGGCCCGAGCCCGAGTTGCCCAAGGACTTGGGGTCGGCGTTGGACGAGGCGTCTGACATCGCCGGCGAATGGGACGACATCACCCCGATGGCGCGCTGGGAGTGGGTGCGTTGGGTGAATGCGACCAAGAACCCGGAGACTCGGCAGCGTCGTGTCGAGGTCACGATCTCGAAGCTGCGGGCAGGTAAGCGGCGTCCCTGCTGCTTCGATCTGTCCTCGTGCACCGATCCGGAAGTCTCCAAGAGCGGCAAGCTCATCGAGCCGATCGAGGGCGTCGGAAGCAACCGTGGCTGAGTAGTAGCGCTCCGGCCGCTGAACCGCCCGGACGCGAAGAAGCCCGCGGCGGCTGCCGCGGGCTTCCCGTCAGGGTGGAGGTGGGGGGAGTCGAACCCCCGTCCTCAGAAGGTGAACCAGGACTTCTCCGGGCGCAGTTGACTAGGCGGTTTTCTCGGCTCCTACCCTCGCGTCAACACGTGGTAGCCAAG